>JBKPGE010000224.1:0-17688 GCA_046729215.1 Actinomycetota bacterium
GCGCTCGAGGCCGTCGCATGAAACTCGCGGCGGCAGCCTTGGTGGTTGTCGTCCTCGCCGGTTGCGGTGGCGGCGACTCGGAGCCAAGCGTCGAGTCCTGCAACACCGTGATCACCGACCCGGACGCCACACCGGACATCAATCCGCTCAAAGCGGGCGACTACAAGATCGAGTTCCAGACCACCAAGGGCAACTTCACCGTGGACATCGACGAGAAAGTGTCGCCGTGCAACGGCGATTCGATGCTGCAGCTCGCGAAGGACGGATTCTTCGACGGTATCGCGTTCCACCGGATCGTCCCCGGCTTCGTGATCCAGGGTGGCCAGTCCACGAAGACCGCGGACGGCGGCCCGGGCTACACGACGGTCGATACGCCGCCTGCCGACACCAAGTACTCGAAGGGCGTCGCGGCGATGGCCAAGACCGAGGCCGACCCGCCTGGAACCGGCGGCAGCCAGTTCTTCGTCGTCACCGGCGACAACGTCACCCTCCCGCCGGACTACGCGCCGATCGGCAAGGTCGTCGAGGGCATGGACGTCGTCGAAAAGATCGACAAGCTCGGGAACCTCGCCACCCAGAAGCCGACCGAGAAGGTCGTGATCGAGCACGCAAAGGCGTCCGGCCTCTAGCGGAACGTGATAGCGGCAGTCGTGCTCGCAGCCGGAGAGGGGAGCCGGTTCGGCGGCCCCAAGCAGCGGCTTCTCCTCCCGGACGTGCTCGAGGCCGTGCGAGCGAGCTCGGTCGACGAGCTCGTCGTCGTAGCAGGCGCCTACCTGCTCGACGTCGACGCAACGGTGATCGACTGCCCGGAGTGGGAACGGGGCCCCGGCGTCTCACTCCGCTGTGGTCTCAACGCCCTGCCGGCGGACGCCGAAGCGGCGGTGGTCGTGCTGGCCGATGGGCCCGACCTGGCGCCGGCCGCGGTCGATCGCGTGATCGAGGCCTGGCGGAGCGGCGCCGGAGACATCGTCGCCGCGTCGTACCAAGGCGAGCGGGGCCATCCCGTCGTGCTCGGGCGAAGCGCCTGGGGCCAGATCCCGGACGAGGGCGCACGAGCGTTCGAGCCGGTCCTCGTCCCCTGCGACGACCTCGGCCCTCCGGGCGACGTCGATCGTCCCGAAGACCTACCGGCTGGACCCCGAAAAAGCGAAACCCCTAAAGAGGGGTTCTGAGTGCGGCGAGCTTGGCTTTGAGTTCGGGCGGCATCGGCTCCGAGATCGCGGTCCGGACGAAGCGCCGAAACTCGGCCTCGAAGCGGTAGCGCCTCCGGCAGTACGCACAGCCCTCCAGGTGCTCCTCGGCCTCGAGGCGTTCCTCCTCCGTGAGCACGCGGTCGAGGAACGGCTGCATCATCTGCTCGCACTTCTCGCAGGGGTCGAAGGCGAACCCCGACATCAGGTCTCCTCCACCGCCTCAGCGAGGTTCTGCTTCAGAATGCGCCGGCCGCGGTGCAGGCGCGACATGACCGTGCCGATCGGGATGTCGAGGATCTGCGCCGCATCGCTGTAGCTGAAGTCGGCGAGATCAACGAGCAGGACGACGTCGCGGAAGTCGTGCGGGAGGTCGGCAAGCGCCGTGACGGCGTCGTTCTGGGAGAGTCGCTCGACGACGCGCCGCTCGTCGGCGTTCCCGTCCCCGGCGGACTCTTCCAGCCGGTTGTAGAGGAAGTAGTCGTTCTCCTCGAGCGGCTGCTGGTCCGGCGTGCGCTGGATCTTTCGCCCGCGGTCGATGTTCAGGTTGGTGAGAATCCGGAACAGCCAGGCGCGGAGGTTCGTCCCCGGCTCGAAGGAGCGCCACGCGCGGAAGGCGCGGGCATAGGTGTCCTGAACGAGGTCCTCCGCCTCCTCACGGGAGCCACTCAGTCGCCTCGCCACCTGGTACACCTGATCCGACAGCTCTAACGCCTCCTCTTCGAAGCGGACACGGTCGCGTGCCTCGCTTGCCAGCTGCCGCGGATCGGTCTCGGGGCTTGTCTCGCTCACTCGCTCGACCGTAGCAGCCTTGCGCAGATGGAAACGCCCTGCGTGTTCGCGCTATTCCGAGCGCTGGCGGAAACCGGCCCCGTCCAGGGCGGTAACGAGGCGCTCCCGGTCGGTGACCTCGTCGTCCCAGTGCAGCGTGACCTGGCCCATCAGGTTCGCCGTTGCGAACTCGAGCCCGTCCTGACTGCGAAGCGCGGCGGCGAGGCGATTGACGCAGCGCTCGCACCGGATCCCCGTCACGTCGAACGTCTCGATCTGGACGGCCATGTGCGCTCCACGATATCTGCGCACGCCGCGTGAGGATCCCCCGCTGCGAGCTGCCTCGCCGCCTCGCAGGTCGTGGGGTCGAGGCCCGGCTGAGGGACCGGAAGCTCGGCGAAGAGCGCAGGGACGGAGAGGAGCCGTCCGTCATTGATCAGCTGCGCTTCGGCGCCGAAGCGGGCGGCCGCCCAGCGATTCTGCTGGTAAATCCCGCGGTCGGCCGGGTCCGGCGCCGGATGCTCGAGCGCCCACTCGCACAGGTCGCGCAGGAGAGAGATGAATGCGGCCGTTACCTCCAGCGCCGTCGGCTGGTCGGGCATGCGCACCTCGAGCGTCCCGAAATTCGGGTGCAGGCGGACGTCCCACCAGAACTGGGTGTAACTGGACGCGAGACCGGTTCCGATGAACCGCCCGATCCACGCCTCCCACTCGGCGTACGAGCCGAAAACGGGCGGCGCGCCGCTCCGCGGGAGCTGCGCCAGGACTTCGGCGCGATTCGAAGCGAGCCCGGTGGCCTTTCCGGCCAGGTACGGCGAGTTGGCAGACAGCGCCAGGACGAGTGGGAGCCACGGCAGGATCGTCTCCAGCGTCGCGAGGCCTTCATCGGCGCTCGGCATGCCGACGTGGACGTGAACGCCGCTCACGCCTTGGCGCCGCGCGGTCACACCCGCGTAGCCGACGAACTCCCGGTAGCGCTTCTCGTCGACGATCGGAAGCTCCTCCGGCTCGGCGAAGGGATGGGAGCCGGCTGCGGCAAGGCGGAGCCCGCGCCGCTCGAGCAGCTCGGCAGCTCGCCCGCGGAGCACTCGCAGCGCCTCGACCGCCTCGTCCACGGTTGTGCAGACATCCGTGTTCAGCTCGACGATGGAGGCGTGGAGCTCGGTCTTCAGCCGCCCCGGGAGCTCGTCGCCTTCGGCGTCGGCTAGCAGCTGTCCCACGGCCGGCACGGCAGCGAGCGACTCGGCGTCGAGCAGCATGACCTCCTCCTCGACGCCGATCGAGAGCGCCGGGCTCTCCCCGAAGTGCCCCTCGATCACCGGCGGTCGGTCGCGAGGCGCAGGCCGAGCGCGACGAGCACCACGCCCAGCACGGCGTCGAAGGCCCGGCGGACCGCCGGTCGCCGGAGGACGTCACCGGCTCTGGCCACGGCGAAGGCATACGCCGTCAGCCAGACGAACGTCATCGAGCAGAAGACGAGGCCGAGCGCGAGCAGGCTCGGAAACGAGTCGCCGAACTGCGGCAGCAGGCTCGTGAAGAAAACGGCCATCTTCGGATTGCCGAGGTTGCTGATCACGCCCTGGCGGTAGGCCGCCCGCGTGCTGAGATCGTCTCCGCCGGTGGAACGCACTTCCCGAGGACGCCCGCGGGCCGCAGCGAGCAGTGCATGGACGCCGAGGTAGACGAGAAATGCCGCACCGGCGAGCTTCAGCGCCACGAACGCCGGCTCGAACGCCACGATCAGGGCAGCGATGCCGACACTCGTCGAAAGCGCCCACACCGCCTGCCCGGTGGAGACGCCCGCGGCCGTGAAGATCCCGGCGCGGCGCCCGCCGAGCAGCGAGTTGCGGATCGTCAGAGCCGTGTCCTGTCCCGGAGTGACGATGACGACGATCGAGATCCCGACGAAGGCGGCGACCATCAGCGCCGGATCAGGATCGCACGCGTGGGAGCGCCGTCGGAGCCCACGAGCTTGAGCGGCAGGCAGTACAGCTCGTACGGCCCGGGCTCGACCGCGCTGAGGTCGAGTCCCTCGACCACGACGAGGCCCGCACCGAGCAGCGTCAGGTGTGCGCCCTCGTCGCCCACTGACAGGCGATCGACGCCGACGAGGCGGACACCACCCTCGACGAGCTCGCGCGCGAAGCCGTCGTCGAGGGCGGGCGCGTCCTTGATCAGAACCCGCTCCGCGATACCGGTCCCGACGACCACCTCGCAGGGCCCGATCAGCACGTCGAGGGCCAGCGACTCGGCTCCAGCGCCGCCCTCGATGAAGTGCACCGGCGCGTCGACGTGCGTTCCCGTGTGCACGCCGAAGTCGAGGCGGCTCACCTGCGGATTCGCGCGTACAAGCTCGAGGAACACCTCGGGGTCGCCCGGGTAAACCTCCATGCCCGAACGGATCGACATCGAGATGTCGAGGATCTCCATGGACCCCTTCTAACGCATCCAGGCCACTCGAGGAGACGCCATGAACGAGCAGTTCGACTTGATCGTCCTGGGATCCGGTTCCGGAGCTCGCGACGGTGCCAACATGGCACGGAAGGAGTACGGCGCCAGGGTTGCGCTCGTCGAGAACACACGCTGGGGCGGTAGTTGTCCCAACGTCGCCTGCAAGCCCACGAAGGCATACGTCGTCGTCGCCGACCTGGCCCACGAGATCAACACGCTGGCCGTGAAGCTCAGGGTCGAGGTCGCCGAGGCCCGGGCGAATCTGGCGCGGATCAAGGCGCGAAAGGACGAGCTGATCACCTGCCGCGACGTCTGGATCGAGCGCTTGCGCAGCAGGTTCCTCGATCCACACACCGTGCAAGTGAACGGGGGATCGCTCTCCGCCGAGCGGATCCTCGTCGCCACCGGCTCGCGCACTGCCGTGCCGCCGATCGAAGGCCTCGACGACGTCGACTGGATCGACCATGTGACCGCGCTCGAGCTCACCGAGCTGCCCGAGTCGCTGCTCGTTGTCGGCGGCGGGCCGGTCGGCCTCGAGCTCGCGCAGATCTTCTCTCGCTTCGGCTCGTGCGTCGTGATCGTGCAGCACGACGATCGCATCGCGCCGCGCTCCGATTCGACCGCGACGGGTGAGCTGCACGCCGCGCTCGAGGAAGAGGGCATCGAGATCCGCACGGGGACGACGATCTCGCGTACCAGGCGCGGGTCGCCGTCGAAGACCTGTTCGGCGGGAATGGGGCTCGGGCGGACTACTCGTCGCTGCCGACGACGATCTTCACCGACCCGGAGCTGTCGTCGGTTGGGCTCACCGAGCTGGAGTCGCGCGAGCAGGGTCATGACGTGGAAACGGCGGTCCATCCGATCAAGTACGTACAGCGCGCGGCCTATACGGGCACGAAGCGCGGCCTCTACAAGCTCGTCTGGGATCGCGTCTCGCGGCGGGTGCTCGGCATCCATGTCGTCTGCCGGAACGGCGGCGACATCGTCCAGGGCTTCGGCGTCGCAATGAGGCTCGGTGCGACCGTCGACGACCTCGCTGGGGCGCATCACGCCTTCCCGACGTGGGCCGAAGGCGTCAAGGCGGCGGCAGAACAGGCGCTCCAGTAACGGCGCGGTTCCCGACGCCGTGTGAAGTTACTCACAGACGCGGTTCAGGCGTTTCGGCAGCGGCGCTCTGGGAACCGCTTTCGGAACCATGCGGATCCTCGGCATCAACGCGGTCTTCCATGACCCCGCAGCGGCGCTTGTCGTCGACGGCGTCACGGTCGCCGCCGCCGAAGAGGAACGCTTCAACCGTCGCAAGCACGGGAAGGATCCGGTCGCCTTCTCGACGTGGGAGCTCCCCGAGCTCTCCGCGCGTTGGTGCCTCGAGCACGCCGGCCTGAAACCCAGCGACCTCGACGCAGTCGCCTACTCCTACGACCCTGCGCTGGCGCCCCCGGACGGCGGGGCGACGCGGGATGAGTGGGAGTTCCTACGCAGCCTGTACGCGGCGCGCGCGCCGCAGTTCCTGCGAAGCGCCCTGCCCGGTCTCGATCCGTCCGTGGTTCGATTCGTCCCCCACCACTTCGCCCACGCCGCTTCGGCTCACCTCGCCTCGCCGTTCGATTCGTCGGCCGTCCTCATCCTGGACGGTCGGGGCGAGCGCGGTTCCTACCTCGCCGGCCGCTACGTGGGCTCGCGGCTCGAGGTGCTGGAGACGCAGCAGCTCCCGCACTCGCTCGGGCTTCTGTACGAGGAGGCGACGGCGCATCTCGGCTTCCGCCGATCGTCCGACGAGTACAAGGTGATGGCGCTCGCGGCGTACGGCGAGCCCGCCTTCCTCGAGCTCTTCCGCGAGCGGGTTGGCGTCGAACCTGAAGGGTTCCGCACCGAGCCGGTCGACTGGGGAGCACTGTCGCCGCGGCTGCAGAAGGGCGAGGAGTGGAGCGCGGTCCACGCCGATCTCGCCGCCAGCGTCCAGCGGCGGCTGGAAGAGGTCCTGCTGGAGCTCGTCGAGCGGCTGCACGCGACGACCGGCGAGCGCGTGCTGACGATGGCCGGCGGAGTCGCCCTCAACTGCGTGGCGAACTCCTTCCTGTGGCGCGAGGGCCCCTTCGACGAGATCTGGGTGCAGCCGGCGGCCGGCGACAGCGGCACCGCCCTCGGCGCGGCGATGCACATCGCGTCCGAGCTCGGCGACGACGTGCAGCCGATGTCTGGAGCCGCGCTCGGACGCTCATGGAGCGAGCGGGAGCTCGGAGAGTGGTTGCGTGAGGCCGGCCTCGAACGCGACCGTGCCCCCGACATCGCGGAGGAGGTCGGCGCCATCCTTGCCGGGAACGGCATCGTTGCCTGGTTCGAGGGTCGCAGCGAGTACGGGCCGCGCGCGCTCGGGCACCGAAGCCTGCTGGCGAACGCGGCCTTCGCCGAGAATCTCGAGCGCCTGAACGATGTGAAGGGGCGGGAGCAGTTCCGCCCCGTGGCGCCGATGGTGCTGCTCGAGCGGGCCGGCGAGATCTTCACGGGCGGCCCGATTCCGAGCCCGTACATGCTCTTCACCCACGACGTTCGACCTGAGTGGCGCGACCGCATTCCCGCGGTCGTCCACGTGGACGGGTCGGCGCGGATCCAGACGATCGACCGGCGCGAGGAACCGGTGGTCGCAGGAATCCTGGACGCGGTCGAGCGGCGGACCGGCGTCCCGGTGATCGTCAACACGAGCCTGAACACCGCCGGCCGTCCGATGGTGGACGACCCCCGCGACGCGCTCGAGTGCTTTGGCTCCGCCCCGGTCGAGGTGCTTGCTCTCGGCCCCCACCTCGTCCGCCGCCCTGCTCTCGCGGAGCGGAACAGAGCGGCATGACCTTCGACGTCGTCGTCCCGACACTCGGGCGGGCGAGCCTCAGCGCGCTGCTCGACCGCCTTGAGCGGCTCGGAGTCGCTCGGGACCGGGTTATCGTCGTCCACGACGAAGGGGCGCGGCGCGGACCTGCAGCGGCGCGGAACAACGGTTGGAGGCAGTCCCGCGCCGACTGGGTCGTGTTTCTCGACGACGACGTCCTGCCCCAGCACGACTGGCCCATGCAACTCGCATCCGACCTCGACGTGCCCGCGAACATCGCCGGCTCGGCAGGCCGAATCCAGGTCCCGCTCCCGGCCGATCGGCCGCCGACCGACTGGGAGCGCAACGTGAAGGGCCTCGAGACGGCCCGCTACGCGACGGCCGACATGGCCTACCGCCGCGACGTCCTCGTGCAAGTCGGCGGGTTCGACGAGCGGTTCGGGCAGGCCTTCCGCGAGGACGCGGATCTCGCGCTTCGCGTGCTGGACTCCGGTTACACGCTCGTTCGCGGCCGCCGGACGGTCGAGCATCCGCCGGGACAGGCCGGGTTCTGGACCAGCGTCTCGCTTCAGGCCGGCAACGCCGACGACGTCCTCATGCGGGCGATCCACGGGCACGGCTGGAGGGAGCGCGCCGGGGCACCGCGGGGACGGCGCCCGCTCCATCTGGCGATCACAGCAGCCGTGGCGCTCGCGCTCGGAGCGGGGCTCGCCGGGCGACGTCGCCTCGCGCTGGCCGCTGCGGCCGGCTGGCTCGCCGGCACGGCCGAGTTCGCATGGCGGCGCATCGGCTCGAGCCGGGAGCTCGGCCGCATGGTCGTGACGAGCGCCGTCATCCCGGCCGCCGCGAGCTTCTACTGGCTCCTCGGGTGGGCGAGGCTCCCGCTCCAGCTCCGCCGCGGTAGCTCTTCGCAGCCGGACGCCGTGCTGTTCGACCGCGACGGCACGCTGATCGTCAACGTCCCGTACAACGGCGACCCGAAGCTCGTGTTGCCGGTGGACGGTGCGCGTGAAGCGCTCGACCGTCTCCGCGCCGCCGGGATCCCCCTCGCCGTCATCAGCAACCAGAGCGGGGTCGGCCGCGGCCTGATTACGGCCGACCAGGTCGAGGCCGTCAACCGGCGGGTCGAAGAGATGCTCGGCCCGGTCGAGACCTGGGTCTTCTGCCCGCATTCACCAGAGGACGGCTGCGAATGCAGAAAGCCCGCGCCGGGTCTCGTCGTCGGCGCCGCGTCGACGCTCGGGGTCGACCCGGCCGGCTGCGCCGTCGTCGGCGACATCGGCGCCGACATGGAAGCGGCGCGCGCCGCAGGTGCACGTGCGGTGCTCGTCCCGACGCGGAAGACGCGGCCGGAGGAGATCGAGGCGGCACCCGAAGTCGCGCGTGACCTGGACGAGGCCGTCGACCTGCTCCTCGGAGGCGCCCGATGAAGCCCCATGTGCTTGCGGTGCGGCTCGACAGCGAGGGCGACGTCCTCCTGACCGGCCCGGCGATCCGCGCGATCGCCGCGGGCGCCCGGCGGGTGACGCTGCTCTGCGGGCCGCGCGGGCGACAGGCGGCCGGGCTCCTACCGGGCGTCAATCGCGTCCTCGTGCACCGCGCGCCCTGGATCGACCCCGAGCCGGAGCCGCTCGACCGCAACGCGACGCTGACGCTGGTGGGACAGCTCGCGGCGCTCGACGTCGACCAGGCCGTCATCTTCACCTCGTTCCACCAGAGCCCGCTGCCAACGGCGCTGCTCCTCCGGCTGGCAGGCATCCAGACCGTTGCGGCCATCAGCGACGAGTACCCCGGCTCGCTGCTCGACGTCCGGCACCACGTCCCCGACGACATTCACGAAGTCGAGCGGTCCCTCTCCCTCGTCGCGAGGCTCGGCTACTCGCTGCCGCCGGAGGACGACGGGCGGCTCCGAGTCGAGCGGAACGGGTCGGCTACGGCTCACGGGAAGTACGTCGTCGTGCATCCCGGAGCGTCGGTTCCCGCCCGCGCCTGGCCGAGCGATCGGCATAGGGATCTCGTCGAGGCCCTCGTCGGCACCGGGCGGCGAGTCGTCGTCACCGGCGGTCCGTCGGAGCGTGCGCTTACGGCGACCGTCGCGGGTAGTGCTCGAACCGCGGTTGACGATCTCGGCGGCCGGACTAACTTCGCCCAGCTCGCGGACGTCCTGGCGGCCGCCGACGCCGTCGTCGTGGGGAACACCGGCCCCGCACATCTCGCCGCGGCGGTCGAAACCCCCATTGTTTCGCTCTTCGCGCCGACCGTGCCGGCCGTTCGCTGGCGGCCGTGGCGCGTGCCGCACCAGTTGCTCGGGGACCAGACGGCGCCTTGCGCCAACACGCGCGCGCGTGAGTGCCCGGTCCCGGGTCATCCGTGCCTGCGCTCGGTCGAAGTCGGAGACGTCCTCGACGCGGTGGAGGAGCTGAGCGCGTGAAGATCTTCCTCTGGCACGTCCACGGCGGCTACACCAACTCGTTCGTCCGTGGCGGGCACGAGTATCTGCTGCCGGTCCTGCCCGACCGCGGGCGGGACGGGCTCGGCCGTTCGCAGACGTTCGACTGGCCGGAGTCGGTCGTGGAGGTCACCCCCGAGGATGCGCGGGACGCGGAGGTCGACGTCGTCATCCTCCAGCGGCCCGAGGAGTTGGAGCTCGCCGAGAAGTGGCTCGGCCACAACCCCGGCCGCGACGTCCCGACCCTTTACCTCGAGCACTCCCTCCCCCAGGGGCGGATCGGAGAGATGCGCCACCCGGCTGCCGACCGCACCGACCTGCTCCTCGTGCACGTCACCCACTTCAACGAGCTCTTCTGGGATGCGGGCACGACGCCGACCCGCGTCATCGAGCACGGAATCGTCGATCCCGGCTACCGCTACTCGGGCGAGCTGGCGCGAGCAGCCGTCGTCGTCAACGAGCCCGTCCGTCGGGGACGAGTGACCGGGACGGATCTCCTGCCCTCGCTCAACGGCCGGGTGCCGATCGACCTCTTCGGCATGGGGACGGACGAGCTCGGCGGACTCGGAGACGTCAAGCCGCCGCACTTGTGGGACGAGATGGCCCGCCGCCGGGTCTACGTCCATCCGATCCGCTGGACGTCGCTCGGTTTCTCGCTGCTCGAGGCCATGCACCTGGGCATGCCGGTCGTCGCGCTGGCGACGACGGAGGTCGTCGAGGCCGTCCCGCCCGAGGCCGGGGTCGTCTCAACCCGGGTCGAAACCTTGACGGACGGTATCCGCCAGCTCGTCGACCACCCGGATGAGGCCCGCCGGAGCGGCCGCGCCGGGCGAGCGGCTGTACTCGCCCGCTACGGGCTCGACCGATTCCTCGCCGAGTGGGACGAGCTCCTCGCGGAGGTGGCGCGATGAGGCTGGCCATGGTGTCGGAACACGCCAGTCCGCTCGCAACCCTGGGCGGAGTGGACGCAGGCGGCCAGAACGTCTACGTGGCGGCGCTTTCTCAGGCGCTCGCGCGCCGTGGGATCGAGGTGGTCGTACACACACGGCGCGACGATCCGGAGCTCGCGCGCCGTGTACCGCTGGCGCCCGGCGTGGACGTCGACCACGTGGACGCCGGCCCGCCGAGGCACATCCTCAATGCGATCGACGCGCTCCTGCCCTACATGGACGACTTCGCGGACGACCTCACGCGTGTGTGGGCCAGAGCGCGACCCGATCTCGTCCACTCGCACTTCTGGATGTCCGGCAAGGCCGCCCTGGCGGCCGCCAAGCCGCTCGGGATCCCGGTCGTCCACACCTTCCATGCGCTCGGCGTCGTCAAGCGCCGTCACCAGGGCGCGAAGGACACGAGCCCGCCGGAGCGGATCGGCGTAGAGCGTGGGATCCTCAAACGGGCCGACCGAATCATCGCGACGTGCAGCGACGAGGTGTTCGAGCTGGTGCGACTCGGCGCCGATCCCCATCGCATCCGGGTGGTGCCGTGCGGCGTGAATCTGGCGCTCTTCGGGCCCGACGGCGACACCGAGCCGCGGACTCCAGGTCTCGACAGGATCGTCTGCATCACTCGGTTCGTCGAGCGCAAGGGGGTCGGCAACGTGATCGAGGCGCTGCCCCAGGTTCCCGGCGCGGAGCTCGTGATCGCCGGCGGCCCGGCGGCCGAGGAGCTACCTCAGGATCCGGAGTACCGCCGCCTCGCCGAGCTCGCGTCGAGGCTCGGCGTCGAGGACCGGATCCGCTTCACCGGACGGCTGGAGCGCGCCGAAGTGCCGCCGCTGCTTCGCTCCGCCGAAGTCGTCGTCTGCGCCCCCTGGTACGAGCCGTTCGGGATGGTCCCGCTCGAGGCGATGGCCTGCGGCGCGGCCGTGGTCGGTTCGGCGGTCGGCGGACTCCTCGACACGGTCGTCCACGAGGTCACGGGCCTCCACGTGCCACCGCGCCGGCCAGATCGCATTGCGGCGGCGCTACGGGAGCTGCTCGCCGATCCAGCGCGGCGGGCGGAGCTCGGCCGGGCCGGCGTGGAGAAGACGCACTCCCGCTACGGCTGGGACCGTATCGCCGGCAGCGTGTTGGCCGCCTACCGCGACGTGCTCGAGCCGGGCCGCGTGGCCGTCGGGGAGGCGGCGCGATGATCGAACGGTCGTCGTTCGTGGTCGGCCACTCCCACCTCGCGGCGCTGGAGGAACCGCTCGCGGCACTCGACGCGGACGTGGACCGCCTCGGCGCCTGGGGACGCCACCTTGCCCGCGTGCTCGTCACCGGCGGCCGGCTGCTCGCGGTCGGGAACGGAGGAAGCGCGGCGCAGGCGCAACATCTGACGAGCGAGCTGGTCGGGCGCTATCAGGACGAGCGCCCGCCGCTGAGCGCGATCGCGCTCCACTCCGAGTCCTCGAGTTTCACGGCGATCAGCAATGACTACGGCGCTGAGGAGGCGTTCGCGCGCCAGGTCCAGGCGCACGGGCGCCCCGGCGACGTCCTGCTCGCACTCACGACCTCCGGCCGCAGCTCGAACGTCCTCGGCGCCGTGCTGGCGGCGCTTCGCGGCGGGCTCACGGCCTGGGCGTTCACGGGACCGTCCTCGAACCCGGTCTGCGAAGCGGCCGACGACGCGCTCTGCGTCGACGCGCCGCTCACGGCAACGATCCAGGAGATCCACCAAATCGCTCTGCATCTGCTCTGCGCGGCCGTCGATGCGGAGGTTGAGGTGCTCTCGCCGGGGACGTCATGAGGCTCGTCGTCGTCGGAGACACGCTGCTCGACCGGGACCTGGACGGCCGGGTGGAGCGGCTGTGCCCTGAAGCGCCGGTTCCGGTCGTCGAAGAGCTGGCGCACCGATCCAGGCCGGGCGGCGCCGGCCTCGCTGCGGCCCTCGCGAGCGCAGACGGCCATGACGTCGCGCTCGTGACGGCGCTTGCGGACGACGCCGGCGGACGAGAGCTCGCGAGCCTCCTCGCCTCGGCCGGAGTCGAGGTTCTGGACCTCGGGCTCGAAGGAGCGACGCCGGAGAAGGTTCGAATTCGCTGCGACGAGCGGCTGCTCCTCCGGATCGACCACGGCGGCAGCAGGCCGGCGCGCGTCGGACTGCCGCCGCCCCGTGTCGCCGATGCCCTCTTCGCGGCAGACGCCGTCCTCGTCGCCGACTACGGCCGCGGAGTCGCGTGTGGGCGGGTTCGTCACCTGCTGCCGAGCTCCGCTCCAGTCGTCTGGGATCCGCACCCGCGCGGTTCCGACCCGGTGCCGGGCGCCGCGCTCGTCACGCCGAATCTCCGCGAGCTGGGAGCTGACGGCAGTCTCAAAGCTGCCGAAACGCAGGCGCGTGCACTTCGCCACGAGTGGGAAGCACAGGCGGTCGCGGTCACCATGGGAGCAAACGGTGCGCTGCTCGTGCAGGACGGAAACCCGGCCCTCGTCGTCCCCGCCTCGCCGGTTGTCGCGAGGGATCCCTGCGGTGCAGGTGACCGCTTCGCCTCGACGGCCACCGCATTGCTTGCCGCCGGTACGGACACGGCCCAAGCGGTGACCGCAGCCGTCGCCGCAGCCTCGAGCTTTGTCGCCAACGGAGGAGCCGGCGCCTTCGGGCTCGCGCCGCCGCCCGGCCCCGTTGACCTGATGGGCAGCGACGATGCCTTCGACCTGGCCCGGAGAGTGCGCGAGCGCGGTGGACGCGTCGTCGCGACCGGCGGCTGCTTCGACCTACTCCACGCGGGGCACGTCCGGACGCTGGAAGCAGCACGGGCGCTCGGCGATTGCCTGATCGTCTGCCTCAACTCCGACGATTCCATTCGCCGCCTGAAGGGCTCCGACCGCCCACTCGTCGAGCAAGACGAGCGCGCGGCCGTGCTGCGTGCGCTGCGCTGGGTCGACGCCGTCGTCGTCTTCGACGAGGACACCCCGGCCGCAGTTCTCGAGCGGCTTCGGCCGGATGTCTTCGCGAAGGGCGGGGACTACAGCGTCGACGAGCTTCCCGAGGCGCGCTTGCTCGCTCGGTGGGGCGGCGAGACGGCGATTCTCCCCTTCGTCGAAGGGCACTCGACGACCCGGCTGCTTGCGGAAGCAGCGGCTCGTGGCTGAGCTCGGGACCGTGATCGTGACGGGCGGGGCGTCGGGCCTCGGCGCCGCCGTGGTCGCAGGCGTTGCCGAGGCCGGCGGAGCGCCGTTCGTCCTCGACCGCGCGCCTCCTCGGCAGGACGTCGCACACAGCATCGTGGATCTCTCGGACACGGCCCGCGCAGCCGACGCCGTGGAGGAGGGAGCCAGGGTCAACGGCGGCGTCAAGGGCGTCGTGACGTGTGCCGGGACGGACGCCTGCGGCCGGCTGGAGGATGTCCCCACCGGCGATTGGGAGCGAGTCATCAAGGTGAACCTGCTCGGAACGGCAGCGGTTGTGCGCGCCGCGCTCCCGCATCTCGAGCACTCCGGCGGCCGGGTGGTGACCGTCGCTTCGACGCTCGGCCTGCGAGGGGTCAGCGACGCCACCGCCTACTGCGCGAGCAAGTTCGGCGTCATCGGCTTCACCCGCGCGCTGGCCGCAGAGACGGCCGGACGCGTCGGAGTGACACTGCTCGTTCCAGGCGGCATGCGGACGGCATTCTTCGACGGCCGTCCCGACCAGTACCGGCCGGGACCGGACGCGGAGCTCGCGGACCCCGGCGATGTCGCGCAAGCCGTGGTATTCGCGCTCAGCCAACCCGCCGGCTGTGAGATCCGGGAGCTGGTCGTCGCGACGCCGCGCGAGAGCTCGTGGCCGTAGCAAGCGACCGGCCCACGCTGGTCGTCCTGCGGGCCCTAGGCCTCGGGGACTTCCTGACAGGCCTTCCCGCACTCCGCGGCCTCTCCCGCGCCTTTCCCGAGCACCGACGGGTTCTTGCGGCGCCGAGCGGGCTCGCCCCGCTTGCACTCCATTCCGGCGCCGTCGATGCCGTGGAGAACACAGGGCCCCTGGAGGCCCTCAGCGAGTCGCTGCACGACGCCCACGTCGCCGTCAACCTGCATGGCCGGGGTCCGAAGAGCCATCGGGTGCTTCGAGCTGCGCGGCCACGCCGGGTGATCGCCTTCGGAGTTGGCGCCCCCAAGTGGCGTCCCGACGAGCACGAAGTCGCCCGCTGGTGCCGCATGCTCGGGGAGAGCGGCATTGCGACGGATGCGGGCGACCTCGACCTCGAGCCGCCGAGCCGTCCGCCGTTAGACGCGGTCGGAGCGACGCTGATCCATCCTGGCGCAGCGAGCGAGGCGCGGCGGTGGCCCGTGGAGCGCTTCGCCGCCGTCGCCCGCGCCGAGCGAGCGGACGGCCGTCGCGTCGTCGTCACCGGAGGACCGGACGAGGTGGAGCGCGCCCAGGAGGTCGCACGACTGGCGCGCTCCGATGGGATCCACGTCTACGCCGGGCGCACAAATCTTTTCGACCTGGCGGGCCTCGTCGCCGCCGCCGGCCGCGTCGTCTGTGGCGACACCGGCGTCGGCCACCTTGCCACCGCGCTCCGCAGGCCGTCCGTCCTACTCTTCGGGCCGACCTCGCCGGCCGATTGGGGCCCGCCGGGCGATCGCCCCTGGAATCGTGTCCTCTGGAGCGGCCGAAGGGGCGACCCGCACGCGGCTCGACCCGACCCCGGCCTGCTCAGAATCCAGGTCTCGGACGTCCTAGCGGCGCTGGGGTAAGCACTACGGCTGGGCCGGCTGCCGGCCCAGCGTGACCTCGAAGCTTCGTTTCTCCGTCCCGCGGTAGGCCTCGATCGTGAGCTTGTCGCCGGGCTTCTTGGCGGAGATGACGTCACGAAGATCCTCGCCGCTCGCCACCTCCCTGCCGTCGACGGCGACGAGGATGTCCCCGCCTAGCAAGTAGGTCTCGCCGGACACCACGACCTCGTTCGTCCCGGCGCGGAGGCCGGCCTTGTCGGCCGCGCTCGAGTCGAACACGCGGACGACCATGAGCCCTCTCTTCACCGGGAGCTCGAACAGCCGAGAAACCTCCGTGTCGACCGCCTGCACCCCGATGCCCAGAAACGCGTGCTCGACCTTGCCGCGCTCGATCAGCTGGGAGGCGACGTCCCGCACGGTGTTGATCGGCACGGCGAACCCGATGCCGATGTTGCCGCGCATGCCGGTGTTGCCCGTCGCGATCGCTGAATTCACCCCGACCACCCCACCCCTCGCGTCGATCAGCGGGCCTCCCGAATTGCCGCTGTTGATCGCGGCGTCCGTCTGGATCACGTCGTCGATCGTGAAGTCGTTCGGCGCGGTCAGCGGGCGGTGAAGCGCGCTCACGATCCCGGCCGTGACGCTCCGCTCGAGCCCGAACGGGTTCCCGATCGCGACGACCGAGTCGCCCGCACGCAGACGGTCGGAGTCGCCCAGATCGAGCGGGGTCAGGGCGCCTGCATCGACGTTCACCTCGAGCACGGCGAGGTCGGTCGAAGGGTCAGTGCCGACGACCCGCGCCTTGACGCTGTCGCGGTTCGAGAAGCTGACCTCGACCGTCTGCGCGTCGTCGACCACGTGAAAGTTGGTGACGATGTGCCCCGCCTTGTCGATCACGAACCCGGAGCCGAGCGCCTTCTGGCGTCGCTGCTGCGGGAAGCCGAGCGCGTTGAAGAACGGGTCGGTGTCGACCCGCCGGACGGTGGTGGTCGTGATCTGCACGACTCCAGGACCACTCCGCTCATAGATGTCACTGACGCTCAGCCGCCTGCCTTCGGCAAAAGCCACCGGCGCGGACGGCTGCACGGCCTCGACGGTGTTGATGACGCTCGGGGAGTCGTTCAGGACTCCCATGACCTCGGCACCCGCGAGCGCAGTCCCGCCGCCCAAGCCTGCCGCGATGAGCAGCGGGACTGCGCGTCTCAGTCCGCGGGGAGGTCTCAGCACATGCTTCCTTGTACCAACCTGCAGATTGCAGTCGGGTTAGGGAGCGTTGAGCCTGCGTTAAGGACTGTTGGGAACCTATGCCTGCGCCGGCCGTGCCCGCAGGCGCCGGCTCTGCACGCTTCGGCCACCGAACGCCGTTGCCGCGATCGCCGCGGTGACGACGGCGACCAGCGCCACGCCGCCGGGGAGACGCGTCAGCGTCTCCATCAGCGCACCAACCGCTGCCGCACACGGGATCGTCAGCACCCAGGCGACGAGGATGTTGCCCGCCACCCCCCAGCGGACGGCCGAGAGCCTCGTCGTCGCCCCGGCTCCGAGCACCGAGCCGCTGATCACGTGCGTGGTCGAGACCGGGAAGCCGTAGTGGGCCGTCGTCCAGAGGATGCTGGCGCACGCCGTCTGGGCGGCGAAGCCCTGGGGCGGATCGAGCTTCGCCACGCGCGTTCCCAACGTCTTGATGATCCGCCAGCCACCTGCGTACGTTCCCATAGCCATCGCCGAAGCGGCGCTGAAGATCACCCAGGTCGGCGGACGGTCGAAGTCGGGCGAGAGGTGCCCCGACGCAACCAGGGCGAGCGAGATGATCCCCATCGTCTTCTGAGCGTCGTTCGTCCCGTGCGTGAACGCCACGAAGCCGCCGGAGACGAGCTGGAAGCGCCGGAACAGCCTGTTCACGAAGCCTGGCGCCCGCCGACGGATGATCCAAAGCACGATCACCATCAGGGCCGCGGCGACGACGATGCCGAGGAACGGGGCGACGAACGACGGGATCAGCACCTTGTCCTTGAGCCCGTCCCACTTGACGACGCCGAAGCCTTCGGCCGCGATCGCCGACCCGATCATGCCGCCGATCAGCGCGTGACTCGAGCTCGACGGCAGGCCGACGTACCAGGTGATCAGGTTCCAGGTGATCGCGCCGACGAGCCCGGCGAGGACAATCTCCAGCGTGATGACCTCCTGGTCGAGGATGCCCTTGGCGATCGTCGCGGCGACTGCGAACGAGACGAACGCGCCCAGGAAGTTGAGGACCGCTGCGCTCAGAACGGCCATCCGTGGGGAGACGGCCCGCGTGGAGACCGACGTCGCGATCGAGTTCGCGGTGTCGTGGAAGCCGTTCGTGAAGTCGAAGAAGATCGCGACCGC
>JBKPGE010000225.1:0-11590 GCA_046729215.1 Actinomycetota bacterium
GCAGCTCAGGCCCTGGTCGCAGCCGAGCACATTCCGCGGCATCGCGTCCTCGTGCCAACCGAGTCGTGCGAGGCCCCGGTGAACGTGCTCTTCGCGACTGGAGCGACGATTGTGGTCGAGGTTGACGCTGAGTCGTTCGCACACGACGTCGAGACTCTTCGTGAACGTTTCGGACGTGAATGCCGGAACCCCGTGCTCGGCCCACTCCTCGCGCACCTCGTCGGGAGTCCGAAACGATGTCGTGTAGTTGACGACCGTCCCCCCGCCGAGACAGGCGCCGGCAAGAATTCCGACCGAGTGGTCGCGCGTGGCCGCGGAGGCGTTGCCGAGATAGCGCCGGTAGCCACGGAGCTCGGCGCCGTCGAAATCCAGATCGTCGGAGTAACCGCCCGCCTCGAGTACGACGACATCCAGCCCTGCGGCGGCCAGCACAGCGACGGCCGTCCCGCCCCCTGCTCCCGATCCGAGGACGCAGACATCGCAATCGAGCTCGAGATCAACGGTGACAGGGAGCGGCTCGATGGCCTTCGGCGGCGCATGAGGAACGGCGCCGATCGGGCCGGGGTATCCGATCCGCGCCCAGGCCGGATTTGGTGCGCCGGACTCCCCTGGCAGCCCATAGGCGAGTGCAAGCGCCGCCTTGCGGAGACCGTGAAACGCCGCGCGCCGCGTCCCCGACCTGCTGTCGCACCAGGCGAGGAGAATCCGCTCGCGGCGCTCCTGGGGCAGCCGATCGAAGCCCCGCACCCCGAAGAAGCTCAGAAGCCAAAGGAGCCGGCGGAGCTCGGCCGGCCGCAGCTCGGTACCGAACAGCTCGAGGAAGGCGTCAGCCGCGCCGAGCTCGGCCGTCCCCGGATGGAAGGTGTCGCAAATCGCGTCAAGCGCGCGCCGCTGGCGCTGGCTCAGAGCGCGAGCCGACGCGATGCGAGCGGCACCAGCCGGCATCAGCGGCCTGCGCCGAATCAGTCGCTCCACTGACCCGATGTGGATTACGTGGCCGGCGCTGGTGCGGCCTCGGTCGCCGCGCTCCTGCGTCCGAAGACGGCGAACGCGAGGATGACCAAGCCGATTCCGGTCAAAAGTAACGCCACGTGCTTTGCGACCGCGGGATCGGTGGCCGGGCCGAATACGATCCCTTCCTGCTTGATGTGATCGCGGCTGAACGTGAACCCCCAGATCCCAAGCACGACCACGACGATGCCGAAGACGATCAGCACGCCTCTGGAGATGTACCCACCGATCTGCAGGGCCTTGCTTCGTCTCATGGCGTCCTCCTTCGCTGCGCGGATCCTCGACTTTCCGACGATTCTGCCCCGCGAATGCTGACGGTTACTTGGGACGTTGCCTGAGGACGAACGCGGGCGGCGACCCGTCCGACGAGGCGAGCGCGGCAGCCTCGCTCGGTTCGGGTGCGCGTGTAGCCAGTTGGGCGTCGCGCGAGACGAGCGCCGCGTAGCGGCCGCCGGCAAGGATTAGGTCCTCGTGCCGGCCCGACTCCACGACGCCGCCGTGGTCGAGCACAATGATCTGGTCTGCGTCACGGACAGTCGAGAGCCGGTGCGCGATGGCGATCGTCGTCCGCCCCTCGGAGAGCCGGTCGAGCGCCTCCTGGACGAGCCGCTCGGTCTCGGTGTCGAGCGAGCTCGTCGCCTCGTCGAGCACAAGGATGGGCGGATTGCGGAGGATCGTCCGCGCGATGGCGATCCGCTGCTTCTCCCCACCGGAGAACCGGTAGCCGCGCTCGCCGACGACGGTGTCGTAGCCCTCGGGCAGTGCGGCGATCACGTGGTGGATGCGTGCGGCCTCGGCGGCGGCCTCGATTTCCTCGTCCGTGGCGTCCGGCTTCGCGAAGCGAAGGTTCTCACGCACCGACTCGTGGAAAAGGTACGTCTCCTGCGAGACGACGCCGACGAGGTCGGACAGCGCCTGGAAGCTGAGGTCGCGGATGTCGACGCCGCCGATCGCGATGCGTCCGCGGCTGGGCTCGTAGAGCCGCGCCGTGAGGTAGCCGAGCGTCGTCTTGCCGGAGCCGGTCTCTCCGACGAGCGCCGTCGTCGTGCCGGCAGGCACCGTGAACGAGACGTCCCGGAGTGTCCAGTCCTCGCCGTAGCGGAACCAGACATGATCGAACACAACGTCTCCGGCCTGGCCGACGGCGAGGGCGTCCGGCTTCTCATCGATCTCGATCGGCTGGTCGAGGTACTCGAAGATCCGGTCGAAGAGCGCGAGCGACGTCTGGACGTCGAGGCCGACCCCGAGGAGTGATCCCACCGGAAAGAAGAGGCGCGTCTGCAGCGTCGTGAAGGCCACGAGCAGCGGGATGGAGACCGCAGCCGATCCCGAAGCGAGCGCTAGCCCGCCGAACCAGTAGACCGCCGCCGGCATGATCGCGAAGCTCGTCTGGATCGAAGCCATGACCCAACGGCCGGCCATCCGCTGACGCACCTCAAGGTCGGCGAGCCTCAGCGAGTCGCCCTCGAAGCGGTCGGCAAGCTCGTTCCCGCGCCCCATCGTCTTCCCGAGCAGGATCCCCGAGACCGAAAGCGACTCCTGCACCAAGCTGGAGACGTCGGCCATCGTCTCCTGTGTCGTCTTTGCGATCCGGCGCCGCTCGTTGCCCACGCGACGCGTGAGCAGGACGAACACCGGGATCAGCGCAAAGGCGAACAGCGCGAGCTGCCAGCTCAGGACCAGCATGCCGATCATCGTCGCGACCACCGTCGTCAGGTTCGACGCGATCGACGTCGCCGTGTTCGTAACCACGTTCTGCACGCCGCCGATGTCGTTCGAGATCCTCGACTGCACCTCGCCGGTACGCGTTCGCGTGAAGAACGCGAGCGACAGGCGCTGGAGGTGCCGGAAGACCGCGGTGCGGAGATCGTGCATGACGCGCTGCCCGACCTGGTTGGAATACAGCGTCTGCATGACGCCGAGCGCGCCGGTCACGATCGCGATCGCGATGATCCCGCCGGCCGCGAACGAGAGCTCCCTCGTGTCGTTCTGCCCGATCGCCTCCAACACGCGCTTCAGCAGGAAGGCAGGGACGACGCCGAGTGCGGCCGAAGCCACGATCAGGAGCAGGACGCCCCCGAGCCGAACCTTGTACGGCGCGAAGAGCCGACCGATGCGGCGCAGGTTCGCACGGCGCACCGCCGGATCGGCGGAGCGCTCCGGCGCCTCGTCGGAGGAGAAGAAGAACATGCCCATCGACGACCAGGGTACGCCGCCGAGCAGGCTTGGGAGATCCGCGCTACGTGGCCGTCGGCACAGCCTCCTCTTCGCGTTCCGCGGCCTCGACGAGCTCGCGCGCTCCCCCGGACTCGACCTCGAAGTCCAGGTCGCCGCCTTCGACGCTCACGATCACCCTGTCGCCGGGCTGCACGGCCCCGCCCAGCAGCAGCCTCGAGAGCTCGTTCTCGACACGCCGCTGGATCGTCCGACGGAGCGGACGAGCGCCGAACTGCGGGTCGAACCCCTCCTCGGCGAGCAGCTTGACCGCCCCGCCGCTGAACTCGACCTCGATCCGCTGTGCTCGCAGCCGGCGCGTCAGCCGGTCGAGGAGCAGCTTCGTGATCTCGCCGAGCTGCTCGTCCGTCAGCGCACGGAAGACGATGATCTCGTCGATCCGGTTGATGAACTCCGGCCGGAAGCTGGCTCGGAGGACGTCCATCAGCTCCTCTTTCAGCGCCTCGAACTCGCCGCCGGTTCGCGCGTACTCCTGGATCCGGTCGGCGCCGATGTTCGAGGTCATGATCACGATCGTGTTCTTGAAATCGACGGTGCGGCCCTGCGCGTCCGTCAAGCGGCCGTCGTCGAGGATCTGGAGCAGGATGTTGAAGACGTCCGGGTGCGCCTTCTCGATCTCGTCGAAGAGCAGCACGGCGTACGGCCGCCGCCTGACTGCCTCGCTCAGCTGGCCGGCCTCCTCGTAGCCGACATAGCCCGGAGGCGCTCCGACGAGCCGCGACACGGTGTGCCGCTCCTGGAACTCGCTCATGTCGAACCGCACCATCAGGCTCTCGTCACCGAAGAGCGCCTCGGCGAGCGCCCGGGCGAGCTCGGTCTTGCCGACGCCGGTAGGCCCGAGGAAGAGGAAGCTCCCGTCAGGCCGGTTCGGATCCGCAAGGCCGGCGCGCGACCGTCGCACGGCCTCGGCCACGGCGGCCACCGCCTCCTCCTGGCCGACGATCCGGCCGTGGAGCTCCTGCTCGAGCTTCATCAGTCGGTCGCGCTCCGCGGTCGTGAGCTGAGAAACCGGGATGCCGGTTGCTCGTGAGACGATCTCTGCGATGTCTTCGGCGAGCACTTCGGCCGCTCGCGCGCGGCCCTTGCGCCGATCGTCGAGCTCGCCTCTTCGCGACTCGAGCTGATCCTTGATCTCGCCGGCCCGGTCGTAGTCCTCGGCCGCAGTCGCCTGGTCGCGCTCGCGGGCCAGACGGCGTAGATCCTCCTCGAGCGACCGCGTGTCGTCGCTCTTCGTCTTCGTCCGCAGCCGGACCCGCGCGCTCGCCTGGTCGATCAGGTCGATCGCCTTGTCGGGGAGGAAGCGGTCGCGGATGTAGCGGTCGGACAGCTCCGCCGCGGCGATGATCGCCTCGTCGGAGATCCGGACACGATGGAAAGCCTCGTAGCGGTCCTTCAGGCCGTGGAGGATCTCGATCGCCTCGTCGACGGTCGGCTCCCGCACGAACACGGGCTGGAAACGCCGCTCGAGGGCGGGATCCTTCTCGATGTTTTTGCGGTACTCGTCCAGGGTCGTCGCGCCGATGACGTGGAGCTCGCCGCGCGCCAGGCCGGGCTTGAGCATGTTCGAGGCGTCCATCGCGCCCTCGGCGGCGCCCGCGCCGACCACGGTGTGCATCTCGTCGATGAAGAGGATCATGTCCTCGGCGGCGCGGACCTCGTCGATCACGTCCTTGAGGCGCTCTTCGAACTCACCGCGGTATTTCGTTCCGGCGATCATCCCGGCCAGATCGAGCGCCACGACCCGCTTTCCGGCCAACGTCTCGGGGACTTCGTCGTTGACGATCCGCTGTGCGATTCCCTCGACGATCGCCGTCTTGCCGACGCCCGGCTCGCCGAGAAGCGCCGGGTTGTTCTTCGTGCGCCGCGAGAGGATCTCGATCGTCTGATCGATCTCGTCGGCTCGGCCGATGACCGGATCGAGCTTGCCCTCGCGAGCCTCCTCGGTTACGTCCCGCCCGAACTCGTCCAGCTTCGGTGTGCTCGACGTCTCCTTCGGAGCCCCGCCTTCGACACCGCGGATGACTGCGCCGCGAAGCTTCGTGTGGGAGATGCCGAAGCGCTCCAGGAGATCGCCGGCGGCTGTCTCCGCGTCGCGCGCGAGGGCCAACAGAACGTGCTCGGGCCCGACGTAGGAGCTTCCTAGCTCGCGCGATTCGTCATAGGCGGCGAGTAGCGCGGCTTTGGCGTCCGGCGAGAGCGACGGGGAAACGTCTGTGCGCCCACCTTTCTCGGCCTCTTCCTCGAGCTGTGCGGCTATCGCCTGGGGATCGGCGTCGATCTGATCGAGGATGTGACGGACGACGTCGTCCTGCAGGGCCGCGTAGAGCAGGTGGTCACTATCGAGGTCCAGGCTTCCCCACTCAACGGCGGTCTGCGCAGCGCGGCGTAGCAACTCCCGGGTGGCGTCGCTGAAGAACTGCGTGACGTCAACGCGCTCAACCTGTCGCTGCTGGGTGGGTGCGCCGAGGCGGCCGGCAGTTGGGCCGTCGCCGAAGAAGTCCGAGAAGAAGTCGTCGAACAGGCTCCCGCCTCCCATACGGCGGGACATCCGCTCCTCAGCGAGATCCAGCTCGCAGAGGTACTCGGTCTCCTGCGTCCCGTCCGGCCGGATCCGGACCCTCGACGCGACTGCAGGTCGTCCGTGTCGCTGGCAACGAGGTTGTTCGGCCATTTGGAATCCCTCCTCCTGCCTAGCTAAAGAGCTCAGGCTATGCATTGATCGTCCCCCTCCGGCTCTACGTGGAAACCCAGACCGAGCCGGTCGCGGATGCGCCTTTCCGGATAAAACGAAACTAGTGGTTTCTAATTCAGTATGCTCGCAGCATGAGCACGAAAACAGCTGAACCTCGCCGACGCGGACGTCCACGCAGCGATCGGGCGCAGAATGCGATCCTCGAGGCCGCCGCTGAGCTCTTGCTCGCCCCCGACGGCGACGCGGTGAGCATGGACGCAGTCGCCGAACGGGCCTCGGTCAGCAAGGCCACGATCTACCGCTGGTGGCGTTCCAAGGAGACGTTGACGCTCGATGCCCTCTACAACGCGTGGGCGACCGCTCCACCTGTCCGCGATACCGGCACGCTCGAGGGAGACTTGCTCTCGCTCCTCCTGCCCTGGGTTCGCGTGGTCGCCCAGCGGCCGTATGGGCGCGTGCTGGCCCGCTTGATCACCGAGGCTCACACGGACCCACAATTCGCCGAGGAGTATCAAGCGCGCTTTCTCCAGCCGCGCCGGGACGCGGGTCGGGAGGTCTTCGCGCGAGCGATCAAGCGCGGAGAGCTTAGGTCGGGTATCGACGTGGAGGTTGCACTCGATCTCCTTTACGGCCCGCTCTATCACCGGCTGCTCCACGCGCACGCTCCATTCAACGCCCGTTTTGCACGCCAGGTCGTCGACACCGTGCTCATCGGGATCCTGGCCCGCCCTCCCGGGGAATAGCCACTGGCAATCCGCGTTATAGAAACTAACGGTTCAGTTTCTATTCGCGCAGAAAGGGGTTGGAGATGCCGCTCTCGCGCAGAACACTGTGGATCGGAGCCGCACTCGTCCTTGCAGTCGTTGTAGTGGTGGTTGTCGCTGCATACGGCGGCGGAGGCGGCGGCGGCGCGGGCTACTAGAGGCTCGACTGGTAAACAGTCTGCCGCGTACCACCACGAAAGCCCCGCTAAGGCGGAGTTTTCGCCAATTGGAACACGCGAAGCGCGTTCAACGTGATCATCTCGTTCGGGCCGCCCCGGCCCCAGTCGACCACCTCCGGCTGCCGAGGGCTTCTGGGAGGCCTCCACCAAAAGCCACCGGCCTCCCAGCGGCCGTCCGGCCGCCTCAGCTCGCGCAATACCTCGAGCCCGTCGTTTACGCGCTCGTCGTCCAACCGCCCGAGCCGCCCGAGCACGAGCAGCGCCTGCAGCACGTCGTAGTGCCAGTACGGCGGGTAGTGAGGCTTCAGCCACGCCTTCGAGATCACCTCGCCGCTTTCCAATGAGCGGAAGAGGCGATGCTCGAGGAATAGGTCCGCCGTCCGCTGCGACGCTTCTGCGGCCCAGTTCGCGCCCGTCGCACGCGAGTACTCATGCAGACCCCAGGCCGGGGCCAGCGACTCGTGGAACGACGACCGCCGACCGCTCGCATCCGGATCGCAGTTCCAGCCGCCGTCCGGCCACTGCCACTCGACGAGCGAGCTCGCGAGCAGCTCCACGTGCGGATCGTCCGCCGTGCCCAGCCGACAGCAGACTGCGAGTGCGTTGCCCTCCTGTGAGGCACAGCGCCGGACGAGCCCGTCGATCGTCTTGATGCCGCGCCTATGACCTTTGCCCGTGAGCCAGGCAAGCACCGTCTCCGCGGCCGCCACCGCCGGAGGGTGGCCCGCTGGCACGCCCAGCTCCACGAGTGAGACGAGCCGCCAGTGGGCGCCGGTCCACTTCTTGTACGGATGGCCGCCGAAGCCGCCGTCGGCTTCCTGCCCGCTGAGAAGCGCGCTGACGATTGGACCGGCGAGGATCGCCTCCGGGTCCGGTTCGATGCGCTCGCCCAGGACATCGCGACGCGCCAGATAGCCGATAGCCGGCTCGTCGGAAGCCAGGAGCCACTCGACCGCGGCCGTGTAGTCTGCATGAGCCAATCGCCGTCCTGTCTCTGTCATAGGATCAGCCCTGCGTGAGCTTCGACGATTGGATTCTCGCGTTGCACGTGCTGAGCGCGTTCGCATACGTCGCGGGAATGGTGCTCTTCTGGATCCTGATCGTTGCCGTTCGCCGGACGGATCTGCCCGACGGAACGATCCGCATGGCCCCCGTGGTCAAGGTCGGCAACGCGAGCGTTGGGATCGGAGCCGGCGGCACGATCCTGTTGGGCATCTGGCTCGCGTTTTCCATCGGCGGCTACAACATCTGGGACGGTTGGATCATCGCCGCCATCATCCTCTGGATCATTGCCGCGGCGCTCGGCCGTCGAACCGGCGAGGCCTACATGGAAGGGATGAATAAAGCGGTGGAGCTGCGGACCGCGGGTCAAACCGGACCGAATTCGGAGCTGCTCGCGCTCAATCGCACGCAGAACGGACTCATTTTCCATGCGCTCGCGACGATCGTCGTGCTCCTGATCCTCATCGACATGGTCTGGAAACCGGGAGCATGAGCGCGCTCGCCACGGTCCGGCCGGACAGCTGGAACTTCCCGCTGTTCCTCCACGTGCTCGGAGCGATGATCCTCGTGGGCGCCGCTCTCACCGGCGCGAGCACGCTTGCGTTTGCGCGAGGCGACACCCGGATGCTCAGGCTCGGCTACTGGTCGCTGCTCGCGGTCGGGCTCCCGGGCTACGTGCTCATGCGCATCGGCGCCGAATGGACCGCCTCGAAGGAAGGCTTCAACGATGAGGGAGTGTCCGCGCCTACCTGGCTCGACACGGGCTACCTCATCGCTGATGCCGGCGCGCTGGTCTTGCTGGTCGCGCTCATCGTCGGCGGCGTCGGCGTGTACCGGCTCAGAACCGGAAGAGGCGCCGGGCTGCTGAAAGGGACGATGGTCCTCTCGCTGCTCCTGCTCGCCGCGTTCATCGTCGCCATCTGGGCGATGACCGGCAAGCCCGACTAGAAGCCTCCAAGTGGAGGGGGAGGCGCCGCAGCCTCCCCCTTTACTGCAGATCTGCGATCGGGACTACTGCTTCGTGGTCTTCGAGGAGACGCACTTGCCGAAGGCCGACGCCTTGCCGCCGTACTTGGCGGTGAATGCAGCCTTGTCGGCGGCGCGCTCGGCCTTGCAGGCCTTCGCGGCCTTCATCGTCTTCGCCTCCTGCTGCTCGTTGGCCGTCTTGGCCTTCGAGGAGACGCACTTGCCGTACGCGTTCCGATCGTTCTTGTTTTTGCCGTAGAACTCGGCGAACGACATGCCGTTGTGGGCGGTGCGGAAGGCAGCTTCGGGCATAGCCATCTCGGCCTTGCAGGCCTTGGCGGCATTCATCTGGTTTACGGCGGCCGCGTGTGCGTGCTTGGAGACGCATTTGCCCATCGCGTTCGCGCCTGAGCCGCCCGGCGAGTACAGCGCCTTGAAGTTCGCCGCGCCGAGCGTTGTCAGCTCGGTCTTACAGACCTGCGCAGGGCTCTTGCCCTGATCGCCCTGTGCGGCGAAAGCCGCCGACGCCGTTACGGCGACCGCGGCGAGAAGAAGTGCGAGAACACCTTTCATGTTGCTCCTTCAGTGGCTTGGTTTGGGAGGTGGGTACCGCAGTTCCGCATTGGTAGACCCGCCCGGCGGGCGAAACCTGCGCCATCGGCTCGTAAAGTTTCCGTTAGCGCGCCCCAGAAGACCGTTCCTGCACGCATAGTGCGGGTGATGTCAGCGGTCTTCCGTGCTACGAAGGCAGCCGATTTCGACCGGCTCTACCGGCAGCATGCGGCTTCCGTGTATCGCTACGCCTTCGCGGTGCTCGGCTCGAGAGCGGACGCCGAGGACGTCGCGCAGCAGACGTTCCTCAAGGCCTACAGCGCGATCGCGCAGGGAACGAAGCCGCGGAAGGCCGAGAACTGGCTGCTCACGATCGCGCACAACGAGGTGCGCCGGCACCTGCGCAACGGGCAGGCGCGCGCGCGCGAGGTCGAGCTCGACGAGCGGCTCGAGCAGCCTGAGCCCGAGCGCACAGACCCGAGCCTTGCCGATGTCCTCCGGGCGCTCCAGCATCTGCCTCCGGCGCAACGGTCGGCGCTTGTCATGCGTGAGTTCGAGGGCCGCTCCTACGCAGAGATGGCGCAGATCCTCGAGGTCAGCCAGAGCGCGCTCGAGTCGCTGATCTTCCGCGCGCGACGTTCCCTAGCGGAGCACTTCGAGGAGGCCCTTACCTGCGCCGAGGCCGAGCAGACCGTGTCGCGCCGTCTCGACGGACGGCTGTCGCGCCGCGAGGCGCGGCGCCTGAAACGACATCTCAGCGAATGCCCGCTCTGCGCCCGCTTCGCGAGCGTCCAGAAGCGCCAGCGCTCGCTCTTCCAGGGCCTCTCGGTGATGCCGGTTCCGGTGTCGCTTTACCTCATCCGCGGCGAGCCGGCGGCGGCGAGCCTCGGCGTAACAGGCGCAGCGGCCGGTGGCTCGGCGGCGGTCGGCGGTGGAGTAGCTGCAGGATTCGTTGCGAAGGCTGCGGCAGTCGCAGCGGCCGCGTCGGTCGCGGGCGGTGTGGGGTACGGCGTGAGTCATCACCCGCCGGCGAAAGCCGACCGCGCTCAGACGGCTCTCGTTTCCCTCGCGGCGCCGACACTCCGACTGCAACCGGTCACCATCATCGCGCCGACGCAAACCCGCACCACGCGCAGCGAGCAAGCGCTTCCGACGGTGACGCGCGCTCAGCAGAAACCCAAGCCGAAGCAGGCGAAGGCTCTACACCGAACGAAGAGAGTTGCTGCAGGACTCGTACGGGCGCCTGAGAAGACTCCCCACATTGTCAACAAGCTTCGCGTCCCCGAGCTCATGCCCGTGGCCAAGACTCGCCCGCCGACCGCCAAGTCGGCTGCAGTTCCGACGAGAAAGCGTCCTCAAGCCGGGAAGAAACTCGGGCTCAACCGGCCGGAACGCACGAAACCGTCTCGGCCGGCACATGTCGCCGAGGCGCCGAAGCCAAAGCCTCGGCCGAAGACCGAGCCGGCACCCGCATCGGCGGACGCCGGCCGCGGCTCGAAGCGCTAGTCCTTGTTCTTCCCCTTCCCGGCCTTCGGGAACTGATTCACCCAGTACGGCGACGTCGGAGTCGGCGTCGTCGTGAAACGCGCGTTGACAGCGTAGAGACGGTTGCCGAACTCGTCGATCGTCGTCGGCACGTCGAAGTCGGGATCCGTCAGCTCTGTCACAACCGTCCCGGAGGTGAGCCGCTTGTCGAGCTTGACTACGGCGACCTTGTTGTCCAGGTTCTCAACGACATAGAGGGTCCGGCGGCCGTCGAGCAAGATCCCGTCCCCGTTCGTCACCGGCTTGTTCAGAACGATCTCGCGCGTGACTCCGGTCCGCCGGTCGACGGTGAACAACTTGCTGACGTTCGTCCCGGCCGTGTTCGTCTGGACGATGATCAGGGTCTTGCCGTTCGGCGTCTTGTCGATGCCGTTGGCGTTGTTACCGGGGCCGTAGATGATTGCGCCGCTCAGAGGAATCGCCGTGACCTCGCCGCGGTTCACTCGGTAGAGGAACGGCCGAATCGAGTCGGTGAAGTAGGCGCCGCCCCGCGCGACCACGACGTCGTTCACGAACGTCTGTCCAGCTCCGGTGGGCGTGAAGAACGTGTACGTGGCGAGCAGATCTCCGGTGCGCGCGCTGTAGACGAAGCCCTTGCCGGTCCCTCCACCGGCGACGAACAGGAGCCCGCGGTGGTACTCGAC
>JBKPGE010000226.1:0-3704 GCA_046729215.1 Actinomycetota bacterium
CGATCACGATCAATGGGCATTCATGGAAGAGCAGAGTCGCCATCATGCGCGGCCGCTACCTGCTTGGCCTCAGCAACGCCAACCGACAAGCCGCCGGCGTGGTGACCGGCGACGAGGTTGAGGTCGAGCTGGAATTCGACCCCGAGCCCCGTATCGTGGCCGAGCCCGCGGACTTCGCCCGCGCCCTCAGCGCCGATCCGATCGCCCGCACCGCCTATGAGCGCCTCCCCGACGGTCGCAAACGGGAGCACGTGCGCGCCATCGAGAGCGCAAAGAAGCCCGAGACGCGCATACGGCGGATCGAGAAGGCACTGGCCACGCTGCGGGACCTGGAGTCGGCAGGGAGCGCCGCGGCCTCCGGGAGGACCCGAGCTTCGAAGTCGATGTCCGGCGAGTCCTGAAGCGGACGATCCGTCGCAGCGCACGGGAGCTTCCAGCTCCACGGCGAGCTCAGTCCTCAGCTCACGGCTTTCTTCACGAGCGCGGCGATCCTTGCCTCGCCGGCTGCGGTCAACTCGGGCTAATCGGAGACGGACGGGAGGTGACGGACAAGCCAGATGCGACCGTCACGCTGCTCGAGCGTGGTCGGCGCGGCTTCGATCAGGGCGCGGCGCTCCTCGCGGAGCCGGCCGACGATCCCGGCCTCGAGCCGGTAGGGATAATGCCTAGGCGCCGTCTGCGGCGGCGAGGGTGGGTTGGGGACCCTCCTCGTCGTCGTCGGGAACGACTCCTGGCGCATATGTGTGTTGCTCGCGTCGGCGTTCGACGCGCTCCGCTTCCCAGACCTGGTTCTGCTCGCGCCGGCAGGACTTGCACACGCGCCGGTTTAGGGCGAATTGATCAGCGGGCTTCTCGACGTCCTCGACGATCGGCACGGCCCCTTGGTCCTCGTCTCCTTCGCGGACGTCGACGCCTACTCACCCGCCGCCCACGACGCCTCGGAAGGAATCAGGCTGAGGATGAACTGCCGCTGTTCCGGATCGCGATTCGCCTCGTCGTGCATGAGTAGAGCGAACCGCGATCGGTCACGGGGCATGAGTTGGTCGATCTCTCCGGCAATTGCTTCTAAGTATTTGAGCGCGTCGTAAGAAGGAATGATGTCCTCGGGCACATGTTCGAAAAAGCTGGCGGCCATGACCAGGACGCGAACGAGCGTGGGTTCCAATGCGTGCGGGTCAGGATCAGTCAAACGAGGATGGGTGTCCCGTCGGCCAGCTCGAGCCTCACTGTGAAGTCATCCAGTCCTCCTGTCCGGGACGGGACGGCTCGGTCAGCATACGGAAGGTTGCGGCGAAGGAGGGAGAAGCGGCGCCCCGGGCGGCGCTTGTACGTCTCCCGCCCAGGTGCTATTGATCAACGCGGCGAACGAAGATATCGGTGAAGCGGACGATCCTGCTGGCTTTCGCGCTGCTGTGCGCGTCTGCGGCACTTGCGGCGGGACCGCGGGGAAGTCGAGGCAATCCCTATCCGATCGGAACGATGGTCCAGCTCCCCGAAGGAGACGGCTGGAGCCTCAGGGTCAATGGAAGCATCCCGAATGCCACGCGCCTCGTCCGGAGGTGGAATCCCTACAACCGGCGGCCGAAGGCGGGACACCAGTTCTTCATCGTCAAGGTCACGCTGGCCTACTCAGGGGCGGAGCCGGATACTCTCTTCTCCCCGACCCGCCTCTTTGCGGTAGGCCGGTCGAACGTGTCGTACTCACTCGCGGGCGACACCTGCGGGGCGATACCGAAGCAGGTGAACTTCGGCAAGAAGGTTTCTCCGGGCGGACGTCTCAACGGGAATCTCTGCTTCTCGGTGTGGAAGACCGACGTCAGCAGCTTGCTCCACTACTTCGGAACGTCGCTCTACGGAGGTACGAGGGTCTTCTTCAGGGTCCGGTAGGAGCGGCCGTTTCGCGAGATCAAGGGGGCGACGGGGCGCTGCGAGCTAGTCCGGCTCGCCGACAACCCTCGAGCGCCGAACTCCCGCGCCGCGCAGCCGGGGCAGTAGACCACCGCCTCGGCAACGGCCTAGACCGGCTCGACCACTAACACCGGCGCGGCCACGCCGGTAGTTTCACCTCGCTGTGGATGCTGTCTACGAATCGTTCGCCTTGAGCCACTTGCCGACGACCTGGACGACCTCGGGCCCGCCGTCCGTCAGGACGTCGTGCCCCGTTCCCTCAGCCCGGACGATCTCGGCCTGAGGAACGTCAGCGGCGAACTGAACGAGGTCTTCCTCGGCCGCGTCACCAGCCGTGACCAGGAGCACCGGGAGACGGCTCTCAGCCAGCCGTGGCCGGGTTGCCGAAGGTGGTGCGTGCGCCATCCCGTGCTCGACAGCGGCGACGACCCAAGGGGGCACAGCTGGGACGAGCCGGCCGCCTTGCTCCCTCCAGCCTGCCCGGCAGGCCTCCTCGACGGCCACTGTCCAGCGTGGGTGGTTCTTGCGCAGGCCGGTGACCACGGCATCCCAAGACGGTGCGCATTTCTCCCGCCAGGCGAGTTCGTTCCGCTCGACACGCTGCTCGTAGGTCAGCCAAGGATCGAGCGGGCGGTCGCTGTAGCCGGCGTCGAGGAGCACGAGCGCCGTGAGGCTGTGCGGGTGTCGGGCGGCAAGATGACAGCCCAGGTCGCCGCCCCACGAGAAGCCCATGAAGGCGACGCGGGTGAGCCCAAGTTCCTCGAGCAGCGGCGGGATCAGGTCGACCAGCACGCGCGGCTGGTAACCGTGACGCTCGTTCGGAGGTGATTTGCCAAACCCCGGCGCATCGAGGGCGAGCACTCGCAGGCCGTAGCCGTCCACGAGCAGCGGGCCCGCCTCGTTCAGGAACAAGCTCGCGCGCGACGTGAGGCCGACGCCGTGCCAGCAGAGAAGCGGCCGCCCGCTCGGCTCGCCCCAGCTCCGCACGAACAGGCGCGCTACACCTAGCCCAACCCAAAACTCCTCCATTTCGTCTTCCGTAGCCACGGCGGCAGTGCACAAGCATTTCACCGCTCACGCAGGGCCGGGCGGCGGTGGAGCGCCAAACGCTTCCTCCGACGTGTGGGAGTAGACGTCGAGGCTCATGGATGCCGAGCCTCTCTGCCAGCACTTCGCGGGCAGGCCACCGCGATGCCGGATCGTCGCCCGGCGGTGACGGAGACTCTTCGGGGTGAAGTTGAAACTTCCGCTAGTTGCCGGCCGCCATGACGTCCGCTTTCCTCCTCGCCATGACGGCATTGAGAGTCGCGTACTGGGCTTCCTTGATCGCGCTCTCTGCGAACTGGACTGCGTCGTACGCGTCGGCCTCGGCCCACTCGGCGTCACTTTCCGCGGCCTTGGCATCAAGTGACGCCTTCTTCGCGTCGACGTGCTCTCGAATGCGCTGAATGTGCTGGTCCCAATCGCTCTGGACCTCGTTCCAGTGGCGTTCGGCCTGGTCAGCGGCCTCATTCGCCTGGGTGCGGAGCTGGGTTGCGCCATCGTCGGCCTTCTTCCGCGCCTGGTCGACCATCGCCTTTAGCTCGGCATCGTCCTGAGCGACCGCCGCCTTGATGCTGCGATCGCCCTCCTCAACCTGCTCCTTGAGCTTCGTGAAGTCGTCTTGCACCGGCATTTGCGCGACCTCCTTCCCGTGTGGCTCGTTGCTCAGCCGGACCTTATTCCATCCGACTTAGCGCCGGGCGGCGGTCGGCGCCAGGCGCTTCATCCGCCCGGCCCTTGCCGAACCCACGAAA
>JBKPGE010000227.1:0-18809 GCA_046729215.1 Actinomycetota bacterium
TGATGTCCGGTGTGGCGTCCGGGTCGGTGATCACGGTGTTGCAGGACTCGACGCTTGGCTCCGAGTCGCCGCCACCGCAACCGGCGAGGACGACAACCACCAAGGCTGCCGCCGCGAGTTTCATGCGACGGCCTCGAGCGCCCGTCGTACGAGCGCCGTCGCGATCTCGACCTTGAAGGCGGTCTGTGGGAGGGGAGTTGCCTGCTCGAGCCCCGCGTGCCCGTCCAGGGCCCAGGGGATCGGCGCGACACCGGCAAGGGCGATCCTCGTGCCGGATTCGAAACGCGCGGCCGCGACGCCGACGAGCGCGAAGGACCACGCCTGCCGGTCCATCGCCTTCAGGTAGGTCGAGGAGAGCGGCTGCTCGTACTCCAGCTCCAGGATGATCTCGCCGTTCTCGAGCGTTGTGGTCGAGCGATCGTCTTCGGTCGGGAGGCGGTAGAGCTCGGCGATCGGTAGCTCGCGCCGGTTCGTTCGCAGGGTCGCCTCGAGCGCCAGCAGCGCGGCTGCCGGATCGGATGGGTGCGCCGAGGCGCAGAAGCCGTTGCCGAAGATCGCGTGCTCCCGGTGGACGCCCTCGCGCGCGAAGCAGCGCTCGCCGCCGTGGAGCCGGCAGGGATAGTGCAGCCGCCAGTACCAACAGCGCGTGGCCTGCAGCAGGTTGCCGCCGATCGTCCCCATCGCCCGCAGCTGGGGAGACGCCGAGAGCCGGCAGGCCTCGCGCAGGGCGGCCGGGACCTCCGCGCTCGCTTCGAGCTCGGCGAGCCTCGTCCCCGCGCCGATGCGGCGCTCGTCGATCCCCCTCGGGACGACGTCGTCGAGCTGAACGAGCCTCTCGGCCTCGAGGATCCCATCCCGGAGTTGAGGAACAACCTCCGTTCCGCCCGCGAGGGCGATGGAGCCGTCCCCGAGGGAAGAGCTCGCCGCCTCGATCGACTCAGGCCGCAGGAGCTCCAACGCGTTCGGGTGTGCGTTCACGTGCCTCGCGCAGGGCGCGAAGCATCTCGTCGCGAGTGATGGGAAGGGAGCGGACATCCGCACCCGTGGCATCCCGGATGGCGTTCGCGATCGCCGCAGCCGTCGGAACGATCGGCGGCTCGCCGAGGCCCTTCGAGCCGAGGTTCGTCAAGTGCTCGTCCGGGGCGTCGATCAGGTCGGTGACGATCTCCGGGATGTCGGCGATCGTCGGCATCCGGTAGCTGTCCAGCGTCTGCGTGAGAACGCCGCCGGAGCGCGGATCGGTCAGGCGCTCTTCGGAGAGCGTGTGCCCGAGCCCCTGGATGATCCCGCCCTCGACCTGGCTCGAGGCGCCGAGCGGATTGATCACGCGTCCGACGTCGTGGATCGCGGCGACGCGGCCGACCCGGACCTCGCCGGTCTCGACGTCGACCGCGACCTCTGCGACCTGGACGCCGAAGGTGAGGATCCGCATGCCGGCCGGATTCGGTCCTCGGGAGCCTTTGCCGAGGATCTGCCCCGACTCGAGCAGGCCGGTGATCTCCTCCAGGGGCCACGAGCCACCGTCGGCCGAGACGATCCTGCCGCCCTGCAGAGAGAGGACGCGCTGCTCTAGGTCGAAGCGCTGCGCTGCGATCTCCAGGATCTGCCGAGCGGCGTCGGCCGCCGCGGCCCGAACGGCCGGGCCCATCGAGGGAACCGTGGACGACCCTGCCGAGGTGACCGCGTAGGGACCGCGCGCGGAGTCCCCGAGCGAGACGTCGATCCGGTCGAGCGGCAATCCGAGCTCCTCAGCGGCGATCTGGGCCATGGCCGTCGCGGTCCCTGTGCCGATGTCCTGCATGGCGGTCAGCACGGCGGCCCGCGCATCCGCGCCGACACGGACCCAGGCGTAGGAGGGCGGCCCACCGCCGCCGTACCAGATCTGGCTCGCCATTCCGATCCCGTGTCGCCACGGGCCCTCGGAACGGGCCCGCACCTCGTCTCTGCGCTCCCAGTGCGGTTGCGCCCGTCGGTAGCACTCGAGCAGGTTCTTGGAAGAGAAAGGCCTGCCGTCGACGGCGTCGTCGTTGCTGTGGTTGCGCTGCCTGAGCTCCAGCGGATCCAGGTCGAGGCGTGCCGCGAGCTCGTCCATCAGGCACTCGAGCCCGAAGGTGCCCTCCACGAAACCCGGTGCACGGAACGCCTTCATGGGTGCCGTGTTGAGCTTGGCGCCGCGCTCCACGATGCGGACGTTCTCGCAGGCGTAGAGCATCTCCATCGGCCCGCCCGTCGACGACAGCCAGCCGTCCCAGCCCGTCGCGTTGACGAACTCGCCCTCGAGAGCCGTCAACGTCCCGTCGGCTCGTGCTCCTGCGCGAAGGCGCTGGTTCGTCGCGTTCCGGTTTCCCGAGTCGAGGTTCTCCTCTCGCCGCGTGAGCGCGCACTTGACCGGTCGTCCGGTCTCGCGCGCGAGATCCGCGGCGATGTAGGTGTAGTCGCCGGGCCCGTTCTTGGCGCCGAACCCTCCGCCCATGAACCGGCAGACGACCCGGACGTGATCCGGCGGCAGCCCGTAGTGCTCGGCGATGGCCTCGCGGACCTCCCAGATCGCCTGCGTCGAGATGTAGACCGTGAGCCGGTCGTCCGTCTCCCACTCGGTGACGGCCTGGTGTGTCTCCATCGAGTTGTGCAGCACGGTCTGCGTGCGGTACTCCGCCTCGACGACGACCTCAGCCTCCTCGAACCCGCGCTCGACGTCGCCGCGCTCGCTTTCGCGCTGGGAGACGAGCGCCCCCTGACGGACGGCCTCGTCTGGGTCGAGCAGCGGCTCGAGCGGTTCCCAGTCCACGTCGATGAGCTCGACGGCTGCCTGCGCCTGCGCGAGGGTGTCGGCTGCAACCGCCGCGATCGCCTGTCCGTGGTAGTTCGCTTCTTCGGTCAGCGGCCCGCGCACGCCGCGGACGCCGGGCGCCACGCGGGCGGCTTGCGGATCGAGCCTTGCTACGCGTGCCCGGGCATGCGGGCTGCGGAGGACGGCGGCGTGCAGCATGCCGGGGAGCTGGACGTCGGCGGTGAAGCGCGCGTCACCGCTCGCCCGTTGCCGCCCGTCGATCCTGCTCGCCGGCCGACCGACCTCCTCGAGCGGCCCGGCGGGCCACTGATCGAGCGTGTCCTCCTCGACCAGGGTCCACTGCTCGGTGTAGCGACCCTCGACCTCCTTCTCGGTGCGAATCAGCCTTGCCACAATCGTCTCCTCGAGCCAGGTCCCGGGGCCTGGCCCCCAGACATGGCGTCAATCGTCGGGTGCGTCGCGGAAAGATTGCCTCCGTGCTGCGTCGCTGTGCGCCGGAACCGTCCCGTCGAGGCAGGTCCACGGGCCTGGCCCCTAGGCGCGACGCGAACGGTCAGCCTTGCCACGAGAGGATCGCCTCCTCGATCTTCGGATACGTGCCGCAGCGACAGATATTCCCTGCCATGCCGCGGCGAATCTCCTCACGGCTCGGGGAGGAGTTCGCGGCGACGAGAGCCGCCGCCGAGACGATCTGGCCCGGCGTGCAGAAGCCGCACTGGAGCGCATCCGCGCGGACGAACGCGTCGACGAGCGGGTGATCGCGAAGCCCCTCGATCGTCGTTACCTCCCGGCCCGCGACGGTGTGGACGAGCATGAGGCATGAAAGGATCGGGACGCCGTCGACCTGCACCGTGCAAGCGCCGCAGTGACCCTCGTTGCAGGCGATCTTCGTGCCGGTCAGCCCGAGCTCCTCGCGCAGGACGTGCGCGAGAGACGTCCCGACCGGCGCGTCCACGTCGTGCCGCTCGCCGTTGACCTGTAACTCAAACACGAGGCGTTACGGAAATGATGTCGGCAAGATGGACGAGTGCGAAGGTGGCGCGGCTCGACGCCATCCGCTCTCCTTCATCCTCGATCTCGGGAAGCGAGCGCCAGAGCCCCTGTGCGGTCGACAGCAGCTCCTTGATCTGCTCCAGCTCGTCCGGATAGCCGTTGCGCTCGTAGCAGGCGTTCAACGCGAGCCCTAGGACGCCGATCGTGTCGGCCTGGCGCGTCCAGAGGAGCGGCGTGGCCATCGACAGGTACTGGTGGATTCGGGCGAGCGCCATCGACTGCGAGAACTCGTCGGTCCCGCTCGGCATCGAGGGCTCGAGCGGATCTTCCCCGGCCGCGATCCGGTTCGCGTTGCCGGCGAGCATGTCGCGCAGCTGCCGCTCGTCGAGCCCGGCGGTGCTCGCGGTCCGCAAGGAGTTCAGGAGGGCCTGAGGCTGGCGGCCGTAGGGGTAGTCGGACGCGTAGAGGATCTGCTCCGGCGGAACCTGGTGAAAGAAGTCCAAGAGGTCGACCGGGCTCCAGACCGACGTGTCGAAAAAGACGCCTTTGCGTCCGGCTAGGCGACCGGCGAGACCGCCCAGGTCGGCGATGCCCGCGTGGGCGACGATCAGCTGGGCCTGCGGGTAGGCCTCCACGAGCCGGGAGAGGTCGTCGGCGATCGGCGGCAGCCCTCGGCCGCCGTGGATCAGGATCGGCACGCGGCGCTCGGCTGCGAGCTCGAACACCGGCGCTAGGCGCTCATCGTTCAGAAGGAACCGCTGCGCGCGCGGGTGGAGCTTGATCCCGCGGGCGCCCCGGTCGAGGCACCGGACGGCCTCCTCGATCGGCGACTGGTTCATGTCGAGCCGGACGAACGGAATCAAGCGACCGCCGGAGCGCTCAGCGAACTCCAGCGTGCGGTCGTTGGGCGCGCGGAACGCCGGCTCGCGGTCGGGCTCGTCCATGCAGAACATGAAGGTCCGTGAGATCCCGTAGGTCTCCATGATCCGCTCGAGTTCCTCGTACTGACCCGAGAAGCCGTCGATGTCGTGTCCCAAATGGACGTGAGCATCGAAGATCTCGGCGTCTGTGGGCAGGAGCCTCCGAAGCTGGTCGTCGTAGAGCGAAAGAAGTTGATACGCGCGCGAGAGCGGCTCGACCACTGAATCGTCAGTCTATGCAGCCGCACCGAATATAGGATCGTTGCATGACTGACATCCTCATTTACGCCGACTCGATCCGCGCCGCGGAGATGCGGCACGAGGTCCCGATCCCGATCCCGGACCCGTTCCTGTACGTCGAGCGGAACGGCGATCGCCACGCTGTGGTCCACGCCTTCGAGGTGTCGCGCCTGGAGCCCACCGGGATCCAGGCGCATCCGCTCGAGGAGTTCGGCTACGACGCCCTGATTGCAGAGGGACTGCCGCGCTTCGAGGTGTATGCACGCACGCTCGTAGAGGCGGTCCAACGGCTGGAAGTGCGAGACGCTGCCGTCCCGCCCACCTTCCCGGTCGAGCTCGCCGACCGGTTTCGGGCGGTGGGGGTCGGGCTGCGCCCTGACCGCGAGCTCTTCTCGCAGCGCCGCCGCGTGAAGAACGACACGGAGCTGGCGGGAATCCGGAAGGCGCAGCGCGGCACCGAAGCGGCCATGAGCGCCGCGCGCGAGATGCTGCAAAGCGCAGAGGCCTCGAATGGGACACTGATGCTGGACGGCGAGCCGCTGAGCTCCGAACGGATCAAGGCGCGCATCGTCGAGGTCTTCAACGAGCACAACCTCGTCTCGGACGAGATGATCGTCGCGCACGGGGGCCAGGCGGCCTCCGGCCACGATATGGGCTCCGGGCCGATCGCCCCGGGCGAGTCGGTCGTGATCGATCTCTTCCCGCGCGACCGCGACACGGGCTGCTACGCCGACATGACGCGCACGTTCGTGGTCGGCGAGGTCTCTGAGGAGCTTGCGGAGTACCACCGCCTCGTCCACGAGGCGCTCATGAAGTCGATGGATGCCGTGAAGGCAGGCGCCGAGGGGCGAGAGGTGTACCAGCTCGTCTGCGACGTCTTCCACGAGGCCGGCTACCCGACGCAGCTCTCGAAGCAGCCGGGAGAAGTGCTGGACAGCGGGTTCTTCCACGGGCTCGGCCACGGAGTCGGGCTCGAGGTGCACGAGCCGCCGTGGCTCTCCCGCGACCCGAGTCAGCTCGTCGCCGGCGACGTCGTGACGCTCGAGCCGGGCCTCTACCGGGCTGGGTTCGGCGGGGTGCGGCTCGAGGATCTCGTGCTGGTCACCGATGACGGGGCGGAGAACCTCACGGACTTCCCCTACGATCTCCAGCCGTGACTGAGACCCAGCCGGCCGCGATCGAGACCATGTTCCTCGAGGAGCGGCGCTACCCGCCCGACCTCGACTTCGCGGCCCAGGCGAACGCTCAGCAGGAGCTCTACGAGCGCGATTTCGAGGACCTCTGGGCGAAGGAGGCGGAGCGCATCACCTGGTTCGAGCCGTGGACGACGCTGCTCGAGTGGGAGGCGCCGTACGCCAAGTGGTACGTCGGCGGGAAGCTCAACGTCTGCTTCAACTGCGTCGATCGCCACGTCCAGGCCGGCAACGGCGGCAAGGTCGCCTACTACTGGGAGGGGGAGCCGGAGGACGACCGCCGTGAGATCACGTTCTCCGACCTCCAAGACGAGGTCGTCTGCTTCGCGAATGGGCTCAAGGAGCTCGGGGTCGAGAAGGGGACGCCCGTCGGGATCTACATGGGCATGGTTCCGGAGCTCCCGATCGCGATGCTCGCCTGCGCCCGGCTCGGCGCGCCGCACACCGTCGTCTTCGGCGGCTTCTCGGCCGAGGCACTCGCAGGCCGGCTGAGCGACATGGAGTGCGAGCTCCTCATCACCCAGGACGAGGCCTGGAGGCGAGGCACGACCGTTCCTCTGAAGCGGAACGCGGACGAGGCGCTCGCAACGTCGCCGACGGTGAAGAACGCCGTCGTTCTCGTACGGACCGGCGGCGAGGTTCCGATGCAGGACGGCCGCGACGTGTGGTGGCAGGACGTCGTCGAGGGCCAGTCGACCGATCCCGAGAGCTGTCCGCCCGAGCCGATGGACTCAGAGGATCTCCTTTACCTGCTCTACACGAGCGGCACGACCGCGAAGCCGAAGGGCATCGTGCACACCACCGCCGGTTACCTCGTCGGCGTCGCGGCGACGCACTACTACATCTTCGACATCAAGCCCGACTCGGTGTACTGGTGCGCGGCTGACGTCGGCTGGGTGACCGGGCACAGCTACATCGTCTACGGGCCGCTCGCCAACGGAACGACCGGAGTCATGTACGAAGGCACCCCAGACTTCCCGGACCAGGACCGCTGGTGGGCGATCATCGAGCGCTACAAGGTCGACATCCTCTACACGGCGCCGACGGCGATCCGGAGCCACATGAAGTGGGGCCCGGAGCATGCCGGCAAGCACGACCTCTCCTCGCTCCGATTGCTCGGAACCGTCGGCGAGCCGATCAACCCCGAGGCGTGGGTCTGGTACCGCGAGTACATCGGCGGCGACCGGACCCCGTTGGTCGACACCTGGTGGCAAACGGAGACCGGGATGATCCTGATCACGCCGCTCCCGGGCCTGACCACGCTCAAGCCCGGCTCTGCGACGAAGCCGTTCCCGGGCGTCGATGCGGCGGTCTTCGACGAACAGGGGAACGAGGTCGGGCCCGGCGGCGGTGGGTATCTCGTTCTGCGGAACCCGTGGCCGGCGATGCTGCGCGGGATCTACAAGGACCACGACCGGTACGTCGAGACCTACTGGTCAAAGTACCCAGGCGTCTACTTCGCGGGTGACGGCGCTCGCATCGACGAGGACGGTGACTTCTGGCTGCTCGGGCGGGTGGACGACGTGATGAACGTGTCCGGCCACCGAATCTCGACGATCGAGGTCGAGAGCGCGCTCGTGGATCATGCCTCAGTCGCAGAAGCGGCTGTCTGCGGGCGCATCGACCCCCAGACGGGACAGGCGATCGTGGCGTTCGTCACGCTGAAGGGCGCCGAGGAGGGGTCGGAGGAGCGGCTCGTCGAGCTTCGCGACCATGTCGGCAAGAAGATCGGGCCGATCGCCAAGCCGGCCAACATCGTCTTCACTCCGGAACTTCCCAAGACGCGCAGCGGCAAGATCATGCGGCGGCTGCTTCGGGACGTCGCGGAGAACCGTCCGCTCGGGGACACGACGACTCTCGCCGATCCTGCGGTCGTGGAGGAGATCCGGGAGCGAGGCACCGCCGGAGCGTCGGAGGAGTGAACCACCGACAGCTGGGAACGCTACGCGTCCTAGTAAGACGCCATAACAGGGGGCGCTGTGGCCGAAAGCGATGACCGGCGCCTGGGCGTCGAATTGTACAACGCTACGTGGCGGCTCATGGATTCGCGCGAGGACGACGAGCGGATGCTCCACGTGGCGCACGCCTCGGCCTACCACTGGCGCCAGGCGCCGGAGTGCGAGCCGAGGAATCGCGCCCGCAGCGAATGGCTGTGCTCTCGCGTCTACACCGTCCTCGGACGGGCCGAGCCTGCCCTCTACCACGCCAAGTGCTGCCTCGAGATCTGCCGCGCCGACCCGGAGAACATGGAGGACTGGGATCTTCCCTTCGCGCACGAAGCGCTCGCCCACGCGTATCGCGTCGCGGGGAACGACGACGACGTGCGCGACCAGGAGCAGAAGGCGCGGGAGCTCGGGGAGCAGCTCGCAGATCCCGAGGACCGTGAGCACCTCGAAGAGGCGCTGGCGACCCTCTAGCCGAGCGCCCTGTTGGCTTAGGCCGAGTCCAGTGCCCGCACGACTGGCCCCTCCGGTCGTGCCCGTGTGCCAGGCATGAGGACAACGTCTCGTGGAGCCAGTGCGGCTGGGTGATTCGGCGTAACAAGCGCCTTGCCGAGTCAGAAATGGTTACGGCGGCGGCCAGCTCCTGACCAATCGAGCCGCGTCCCTGTGCCAGGCACGCGGCCAGTGGCCCTTACGGACGATGGGCCCCCGTCAGGGCGACGCCGCTAGTCGGCGAGAAGCTGCTCGAAGCGCTCGGCGTCGTCGAACGGCCCGATGAGGGCGAGATTCAGCCCGTTGCGCGCGATCACGTCCTGCGCCACCCGCTGGACGTCCTCGACGGTGACCTTGTCCAGCTCGCCGAGGATCTCCTCCGGCTCCGGTGCGCGGCCCTCCAGCACCTCGCGCCGCAACCCGAACATGATCATCCCGTGCGGGCTCTCAGTCTGGAGGACGAAGCGCCCCTTGCCCACGTTCTTGGCCTTCTCGAGCTCCTCTTCGGGCACCGGCTCCCTCGCGATCTTCTTCAACTCACGGGCGATCGTCTCGACCGCCTCGTCGATCCGAGCGATGTCGACGCCGGCCTGCGAGTAGAGCGATCCGGCGTCGGTATACGACTGGTTCGTCGCGAAGACGTAGTAGGCGAGCCCGCGCCGCTCGCGCACCTCGGTGAAGAGTCGCGAGGACATCCCCGTTCCGAGAACCGTCCCGACGAGTTGGAGCGCGTACCGATCGGGATGGGTGAGCGGGTAGCTGGGCACCCCGAGGCAGATGTGCGCCTGATCGGACTCCTTCGAGTGCACCTTCACGCGCGGCCCTGAGCCGTTCGAAGGCACCTCCAACGGAGGCGGGCCGCCGGGATCGCCCGACTCCACCTCGGCGAGGAGCTGCTCGAGCTCATCTCGTACGCTCTCCGGGAAGTTGCCGGCGACGCCGACGACCATCCGCGGGGCGCGGTACCACTTCTGGACGTACTCCTGGAACGTGTCCCGCGTCGCGGCCCGGACAGTCTCCTTGCGGCCGATGATGTCCCAACCGAGCGGCGTGTCGCCCCAGAGGAGCTGGTGGTAGACGCCCGAGATGTAGTCCCGCGGCGTGTCGAAGTACATGTTCATCTCCTCGATGATCACGCCCTTCTCGCGCTCGATCTCCTCGGGGTCGAACTTCGAGTGCTGAAGCATGTCGACAAGGACGTCGAAGGAGTGCTCGCGATGCTCGGCGGCGCACTTGACGTAGTAGCCCGTGTACTCCTTGCTCGTGAAGGCGTTGAACTCGGCGCCGATGCCGTCGAGCTCGAGCCCGATCTGCTGCGCGGTCGGGCGCCGCTCGGTGCCCTTGAAAAACATGTGCTCGGCGAAGTGAGCGATCCCGCTCGTGTCGGGCGTCTCGTAGCGCGAGCCGGCGGCGAACATGATGAAGCAAGCCACCGACTGCACCTGCGGCATAGGTGCCGCCAGCAGCCGCACCCCGTTGGACATGGTTTCCCGCTTGAACACGCTCATAGCCAGAACTCCAGACGCCAATCGTGTCGACCGGTCATTTCAGACGGCCGCACGGGCAAAGCCCGCACGGCCTGATGGAGACATCGCAAGCGACGTCTCATACGGGAACTCCCTCGAGCACCTCGCGCCATTCGGGCGGAAGCTCTCTCGAGCTCGCTGTCGTGTAGTCGTAGGCGACCAGGACGAACCTGCCCTCGGCCGCCAGCGTTCCGTCGGCTCGGACCTCGTGCTCGAGATCGAAGCTCTTCCGCCCGATCCGGCCCGGCCGGACGCCGATCTCGACCTCCTGGCCGAGCTCGATCGGCGACCGGAAGTCGACCTCGGCTCGGCCGAGAATCAGCCCCTCGAGCGGGTTGCGGCCGAGGCCGAGCGATGTGAGGAACGCGAGGCGCGCGGACTCCATGTAGGTCATGAAGACGGCGTTGTTGACGTGGCCCATGCCGTCCAGATCGCGAAAACGCACCGATTCCCGGTGCACGAAGTCGAAGCCGTCCACCGGCCGGATGCTATAGACCACCCGATGCCCGGCGAGAAGACGCGAGCGGCGATGGCGGCGCAGCCCGACTGGCTCCGGCTGGTTCCGACCGAGGAGCGGTTTCCGCATGGTCGCCTGCTGTTCACCGGCTGCGGGACGTCATTCCATGCCGCCCAGACAGGCGGCGACGCGGTGCAGGCGCTCGACCTCGTCCTTCAGCCCGAGCGGGACGCCGACCTCTTGGTGGCGATCAGCCACGAGGGGACGACAAGAATGACGCTTGAGGCCGTCCGCGCTTGGCGCGGCCCGACATGGCTCATCACCGGCGCTCAGAAGAGCCCACTCGCCGAGGAGTCCGACCACGTCATCGTGGCGGCGCCCGAGATCGAGCAGAGCTGGTGCCACACCGCGAGCTACACGGCAGCGGTGGCGACGCTGGCAGCGCTTCGCGGCGAGGACGTGTCGTGGCTTCCGGACGCCGTTGCCCAAGCGCTCGAGCAGGACGTCGGCGAGCCGCCTGGAGGTCGCGTGCTCGTGGCGGGCGCAGGTAGCGCTTGGCCCACGGCGCAGGAGGCCGTCCTGAAGCTGCGGGAAGGCGCGCATCTCCCGGCGGAGGCGCAGCACACCGAGCAGCTCCTCCACGGCCACCTCGCCGCGATCGACGAGACGGTCCGCGCCTACGTCATCGACGTAGGGCGCGCCGCCGACGCCGCTCGCGCCCTCGACGTGCTCGGCTGTGAGACGACGCTCGTCCCGAGCGTGCATCCCGTCGTCGACATCGTCTTCTTCCAGCTGCTGACGGTCGCCGCCGCCGATGCGCGCGGCGTCGACCCCGACCCGATACGAACCGACGACGAGCGCTGGAAGCTCGCGCGAGCCGCATACGAGTGACGCGACGGGAGGGGCGGGCCGCGGCTCCCTCCCGCCGGCTGCGCTACCGCAGCCTCATCAACGTGGGCTAGTCGTCGTCGTCCTCGTCGGGGGCGCGGTCGACTCCGTGTGGCCTACCCGGGTAGCCGAGTGTCCCGACGACCTGATTTCCAGCCCGGTGGTCGATCACGGCGACGCCGGGACTCGACCCACCTTCGTACGCCGCGAACGTGAACCGCCCATTGTGCGACGTCCACTGATGTCCCGCGACCGTCGTCGTGTCGAGCAGCGGCCCGATCCGGACGAGCTCGTAGTCAAACGTCCCCGTGTCGACGACGGCGACCTGTGCGGGCGTCGTGCGGAGGCCGACAGTGAGTTGCCGACCGTGACGGGAGAGTCGCAACGTGTCCGGAAGGTTCAGCGACAGCACGTCGGTATAACCGTCGTGGCGCACCAGGTCGATCGCGGCTAGCCGGTTCGCCGTACGCCGGCTGACGTAAGCCGTCTCGCCGTCACGAGTCACGGCGAGCTCGTGTGCGGCCGGCACGCTCAGCCTCCAGAGCACCTCTCCGGTACGTGGGTCGAGAGCGATGACCTCGCCGGACGCGTCGCTCGCGACGTAGAGGGTCCTTCCGTTCGGAGCGAAGACGCCCGCGTGCGCCCTCCCGTTCGTCGTCGCCGCGTTCGTGTCCCACGTGCCGAGCAGCGTGTCGGTGCAGGTGTCGACGACGGCGACCAGGTCGGTTCCGTACATGCCGAAGGCGACGAGCCTGCCGCTGCGCGTCGTGTGCACGTGATGCGGTCGAGAGCCCGCCGGCAACTCGATCCGGTCGATGACGGTGCCCTTTCCCGGATCGACGATCGCAATCGCCGGCGGCGTCCGGAGCTCCTCAGCGACGTAGAGTTTGCCGCGAGCGTATGCGAGGTCGCCGGGCTGTGACCCGGGGCTCATCGTCACGGTCTTGACGGCTTCTCCGCTGGTTGCGTCGAAGCCGCGGATTGAGTCAGCGCCGCGATTCGCGACCCAGATCGTCCCTTCGATGTTGGTGAGTCGATCCGGCGAGTCTGCGGCGGCGACCGCCACAGTCGCTGCGAGGACGGTCGTGCACAGCGCTGAGAGCAGCGCAAGTCTGCGCATGGCGGTACCTCCTGCGGTAGCGCTCTCGGCGGCCGTGGGAGATCGCCGCCGTTGGGCTTTCGGCCGACGGTACGCCGCTGCGTTACGCAACTCAAATACATGTTGGGCCTGTCTTCTATAACTCCAGGTAATGCGCCTTGAGTCGCGGCTCCGCGCGTTTGCCGCCATCGCCCGCTCCGGGTCGATCTCGAGTGCGGCGAAGGAGCTCTACGTCAGCCAGCCGGCGATCTCGAAGCATCTCGCATCACTCGAAGCCGAGACTGGGCAGACGCTGGTCACTCGTGGCCGCGAGGGAGCGGGCCTCACGCCGGCCGGCGAGCTACTCGCGGACTTCGTACTCCGCGCCGAGGCGCTCCTCGCGAATGCCGAGCGAGCTCTCGCGAGCGCAGACAGGCAGACGGGCATACTCTCGATCGCCGCCTCGGGGATTCCGGGGACTTACCTGCTGCCCGAGCTCTTGGGCCGGTTCCGTGAACAACATCCGGGCGTGGAGCTCGCGCTCGACGTAACGACCTCGGAGGGCGCGCTCGAGCTTGTGCGCGCGCATCGCGTCGAGCTCGCCGTCGTCGGGGGCTTGACCGTGCCGGCGGAGCTCGAGAGCGAGCCGCTGCGTGACGACGTCGTCGTGCTCGTCGGTCCGCCGTCGCTCGGCGGACAACGGCTGCGACCGAAGGATCTCGAGGGCCTGACCTGGGTTTCGCGCGAGGAGGGGTCGGCCACACGAGCGGCGGTCGAGACCGCGCGCTGGGAGCTGGGGCTGCATGCTGTTCCAACACTCGAGCTCCAATCGTGGGAGGCCGTAAAGCTGGCGGTCGGAAAGGGTGCAGGGATCGCGGCGATCAGCCGACTGGCGCTCGACCTCGAGCTGGAGTCCCGCAATCTGGTCGTCCTCGACGTGCCCCGCTGGCGAGTGACCCGGACGATCTCCGTCGTTCGGCCTCGCGGCGTTCCGCTGACTGCGCCCGCCGACCGTTTCCTGGAGCTGCTGCGAGAGACGTTCGTCGTTGGGAGGGCGCCGCCGAACTCGAACTCGCCGCGGCGTCCGGGTCAGAAGTCACCGCCACCTCCGCCGTCCCCACCTCCGAAATCGCCGCCGCCGCCGAAGTCGCCTGCGCCGAAGTCGCCGCCGCCGGCGCCCGGTATCGCCGCCTGAGCCTGATCGGCGAACGCGGAGGACACGGCCCCCGCGGCCGCGCCCCCGAAGAACCCCATGGTCCACGGCTCGTAATAGGAAGGAGCGTCCCAGAACACCCGCCTCTCTCGGCCGACCGGCACCGTGCGAGTCTCGGGCTCCTCTCCGGCTGCGATGCGCGCCGCGTCTCGCTCGCAGGCCGGCACCTTGGTCAACCCGCCGTAGGGCAACTCCCAGACGACGTCCCTGACCGATGGCCCGTGGCGGGGGTCGAAGAAGCACGGCGGCCGCGGCTCCGGTGCCGGCTTGCGCTCGAGCAGCGCCTTCGCAGTGGCCATCTCGAAGCGCGCCTCCGCGAGGTTGGAGCTCACCGCGCCCAGGTCACGCGGAGACCGCGCGCGATCGAACCGGTCGTCCGCTCGTTGATAGGCGTTCATTGCGCGCACATACGCCTCCTTCGCCTCCGGGTCTCGCTCGACCCCTTCATCGAGCTCGCTGACATCCTCGGCGAGCGCAACGAGGTCCTCGCGCGCCGCCGCCTTCACATCGGCGAGCTCCTGAGCCCGGCGCTGTCGGGTGCGGAGCACACGTAAGCCGATCAAACCGGCAGCGGCGGCGCCCAGGACGAGCAGCCAAGTCGGCAGTCCACTACCGCCGCCGGATGCCGGCTCGGGCTGCGATCGCCGCGCCTCACCTACGCGGCGGACGAAGTCGGAGAGCACTGCAAAGACGCCGTCAGGTCGATGAGCGCGGAACGCCTCGGTCGCAAGGTCGCCTGCCGGAACGTCACGATTCACGGCTCGGAACTGGTTTCCGACGATGACGGCGTGGACGGTCGGCGGATTGCTCGTGACGATGCGCCGGTTCAGCTCGAGCACCACGCCCGTCGCCGTTCCGTCCGCCTCGTCGCGTGCGGCCGCGGGAAGGATGGCGATGTACATCGGTCCTCGCGCATCACGCTCGATCTGGCGCTCCAAGCGTCGAGCCTCACCCGGCGTCAGAAGCTTGTTGCCAGGATCGACGTAGACCGACTGACCGCGCGCCGCGTCGGCCGCTCGGTCGATGATCGGCGTCTGGGCGCCAGGGGCGGGCGTGGCAAAAACGAGCGCGGCTAGCGCGACTACGGTCAGCCTCGGCGCCATAGCTCGATCAGCTCCCGTTCCCGCTCGGGCTTGAGCCCGACGTCGTCCGTAGTGTCGGCGAGATCAAGCGTCGCCGCAACTGTCTCGTCGAGCGGACGGAAGACCAACCCTGCGGCGACGGCGCGAGACACGTCGGCCCGAATCATCCCCGTCGAGTCGGGATCCCGGAGCCAGAGCGGCAGCTCCATCCACTCGCCGACGCCGCGGCTCGCGAGGAAGTCCGAGTCGATCCAGACCGGTTGCCCGTTGGACCTCGTGACGCGCACACACGAGTCGACGACCTCGCCCCAGGTCACGCCGGGATGGGTTGCGTTGAACGCGCCCGACTGCCCCAGCTCGAGGAGCTCGACCATCCACGCGCCGAGATCCCGAACATCCACGAACTGGACTCGCTCCTCCGGCGGGCCCGGAACGACGAACTCGCCGCCGCGGGCGATCCGATGCGGCCAGTACGTGAAGCGGCCGGTCGGGTCGTGCGGGCCGACGATCAGTCCGGGACGGACGATCAGCCCGCGCTCGCCGTAGACCTCGGTGACGACGTCCTCACAGAGCGCCTTGAGCGCACCGTAGTTCCCGTAGCCCGGAAGCATCTGGTCGTTCGGCATCCCGCCCAGCTCGGCGCGCCTCGAGTCCTCGGTCGGGCCCTCGCTCAAGTCCGCGTACACCGAGATGCTCGAGACGAACAGGTAGCGGTGCACCGAATCGCGCAGCGCCTCCGTCGAGGCGCGCACGACGCCCGGGAACATGCCGGAGGTGTCGATGACGGCGTCCCACTCGCCGGACGGAATCGGATCGACGGCGCGATCGCCCAGCAGCTTCTCCACCTCGGGGAAAAGGTCGGGGTTGGTCTGTCCGCGGTTGAAGAGCGTGACGTCGTGGCCGCGCTCGAGGGCCGCCTCGACCGCGGCTCTACCGAGGAACTGGGTACCACCGAGAACCAGGAGTTTCACGATGTGGTGAACGCTCGTAAGGATTGTTTGAAACGGCTTGTGTGAGCCGAGGCCGCCTCGCTAGCTTGGCAGCAGCCCTATGTTCGAACCGATCATCATCGTCCTGCTCTTTGCCGCGGCCTGGCTGCTCGCGCGTACAAGCGCGTGGGTCGCGCTGCGCGTGCTCGTCTGGAACGACCGCCGCCACGCCGAGACCGACCTGTCGCAGGCCGGAAGGATGTCGCGCCTGAAGCGGCGCGAGACACAGGTCTCGATCGTTCGTGCTGCGATCACCTACTTGGGCTTCGCGACGGCCGCGGTCCTCTCCGTCGGCCAGCTGATCGGCGGCATCGACCGCCTGACCGCTCTCGCCGGCGCCTCGTTCCTGCTCATCCTCGTCGGCTTCGCCATCCAGCGCGTCCTGATGGACATCATCGCCGGCCTCGCGATGTTCATCGAGCGCTGGTACTCCGTCGGGGACACCATCCAGATCCCGATGCACGAGCTGCAGGGGATCGTCGAGGACATGTCCCTTCGGCACACGCGCCTCCGGACGCTCGACGGCGAGGTGATTCACATCCACAACTCGCAGATCCCGTCAGTGCGGGTGCTCCCGAGTGGGGCGAAGGAGCTCCAGCTTGAGGTCTTCGTCACTGACGGGGAGAAGGGCGTCGAGATGGTCGATGCGGTCGCTTCGATCCTCCCGGAAGGGCCGACGACCTTCATCCATCGCCCGCACATCGACCGCGTCGACGAGATCTCCGAGTCGCTCTACCGGATCAGCGTGCGCGCCGGGGTGGCCCCGGGACGTGAGTGGCTCGTCGACGGGTTCTTCGAGGATCTTCTACGCGAGACGGCGGAGCCTGGCCTGATCGTTCACGGCCCCGTCACGCTCGCGGTCTCGGAGTCCGCGGCGCGGAGCTACTCGCGCGCAAATCCAGCCACACGGCGGGGCGGCGAGTGGTGGCCGTCGCTCTCTAGAGCGCTCTGAGTTCCTCTAGCAGCCGGTCGATCTCGTCGGCCGTGTTGTAGTGGACGATTCCAACGCGCACGGCGCCGTCCGGAAGGCGCAGGCGCCGCATCACCTCGACGGCGTAGTAGTCGCCGTGCCAGACGAAGATCCCCCGCTCCGCGAGGTGCTCGGCGACGTCATCGGAAGTCTTCTGCTGCAGCGTGATCGCGAAGGTCGGCACACGCCCGTCCATCGTCGGCAGTCCGTGGAGGCGCACGCCGGGCGGTAGGCCGTCCAGGAAGCGCTGCCCGAGCTCGCGCTCGTGCGTGGTGATCGCGTCCCAGCCGAGCGACTCGACGTACTCGACGGCGGCGACGAATCCGGCCAGGAGCTCGTGCTGCATCGTCCCGGTCTCGTACCCCGGCGCGGGGCGGACCTTGTACGGGCGCCAGCGGTCGAGGAGCTCACGCCGGACGAAGGCGAGCCCGAGGTGCGGGCCGTAGAACTTATACGGCGAGCAGAGCAGGACGTCGGCGCCGATGGAAGCGACGTCGATCGGACCGTGCGGCGCGTAGTGCACCGCGTCCACCCACGCAAGTGCGCCCGCGTCGTGCGCGAGCCCGCAGATTCTCTCGGCATCGAGCAGCGTGCCCAGGGCGTTGGAGGCCCAGGGGAACGCGACCACGCGCGTGCTGTCCGAGAGCTGCTCCTCCAGGTCGGAGAGGTCATAGTCCGCAAACCGCACCTGGATACCGAGATCATGGGCGAGCTCGAGCCAGGGTGAGACGTTGGCGTCGTGGTCGAGTCTCGTGACGACGACCTCGTCGCCCTCGCGAAGCTCGCGTCCCACGGTTCTCGTGAGCATGAAGTTGAGGTTGGTCATGCTCGGGCCGAAGATCGTTTCGTCATCGGAGCAGCCGAGGAACCGAGCCGCGGCTCCTCGGGCGGTGTCGATCAGCTCACCTGTGCGCCGGCTCGTTTCGAAGGCGCCGCCGACGTTCGCGTTCGACTCGCGCAGGTAGCCGGCAATCGCATCGATGACGGTGTCCGGGACCTGCGTCCCAGCCGGTCCATCCAGGAAGATGAAAGGGCGCTTCAGCGCCGAGAACCGCGCCCGCACGGCCTCGACGTTCAGAACCGCGGTGCTCACAGCACGCGCCCGTTGACGCGCCACTGGTAGCGGGGCGCGGGGTTGAGCGATGCGCTCACGAAGCAGCCCCACTCGGCGCTCTCGAGCAGCGCGCGAAGATCTTCGTCCGACAGCCCGTTCTCGAGCTGGACATCCATCCGGCATTCGATGTTGGTGAAGCCGTACCGGTCGTCTTCTTCGCGGCGAGTGACGGTTCCGGACACGTAGGCCATGGCCTCGACGCCGACGTTCCGCTGTTGCGCGAAGTACAGGAGGCTCGAGATCGAGCAGCGCGCGAGGCCGGCCAGCAGGAGGTGCTCGGCCTTCGCTTCCTCGAGCTCGAATGCCTGGCCGTCCGCCGAGAGCCCTTCGTCGTCGAGGGTGACCCAGTAGTCGAAGTGTTTGGCGCGAACTGTCACCGTCCGGTGCGCAATTTACGGTCCCGCTCGTGCGGTTGCGTACGTTGAACGAAGCTGAGTGCTACGCGCGGTGCTACGGCGTCCACGAAGAGAGCGTCACCGTCATCCGCTTCGTTCCTCGTCCCGCTCGCTTCGAGCCGACCCTGAGTGGCGAGGACATCAGGCGCCTGTTTGAGTTGCGGCTCGATGCCCGCGAGCCAGAGCCCGAGCTCGAAGCCGCCTAACCGCTCGGCAGTTCCGGACGTTGTCGCGCCCGGTCTGCGGGCCATTTTCTGCGGGATCAATCCGGGCCGGTGGTCGGCGGCAGCCGGCGCGCACTTCGCCAACCCGAGGAACGACTTCTGGCGGCTGTTGCGCGATGCCGAGTTCACGCCGCGGCTGCTTGCGCCCGACGAGCAGTTCGAGCTGCCGGCGTTCGGCTACGGCCTGACGAATGCGGCGCCGCGGACGACGTCCGGCTCCGGGGATCTGCGTCGCGGCGACTTTGCCGGCGCTGAGGAGCGGCTCGCCGCGCTTGCGGAGGAGCTGAGGCCGGGTTGGATC
>JBKPGE010000228.1:0-16755 GCA_046729215.1 Actinomycetota bacterium
GGGCGGCGGTCGAACGCCAAGCGCTTCCTCCGCCCGACCTGCTCGAACGGCTTCGCTCGGCCTCCTAGAACAGCGTCATCGCCAGGAAGAAGAGGAGCACGGCCTCGTTGACGATCCAGGAGTTCGCCTTCATCCACTCCCGAATGCTCGGGAGCAGGGTCTCGGCCCGCCCTCCCATGGCGAGGAGCACGATGAACGGCAGTCCCGCGATCAGCACAGTGAGGATGACGAAGCCGAGGCTGTGCCACCACGGCTCGCCTTGGCGTGCGAGGTAGGCCCCGACGGTGGCCACGGCGATCAAGTCGGTTGGCATGAGGAGGTAGAGCAGGAGCCCGATCCTCGCGGCGAAGCGTGCGTCAGCCCGTTGGAGTCTGCCCATCCATTTCGGCGGCTCGTTCTCGTTCCGCTTGACGTAGACGCGGATCACGAGGATGACGAGGAGGCCGATGATGACCCAATCGAGCCAGTCCTTCCCCCCGTCCTGCTTCCCGGCGATTCTGCTGCCGAGCAGGAAGAAGACGGTCACCCCGATCGTCGTCGCGGCGGCGACTCCGGCGAGGAAGGCGAGCGAGTTCCGCTTGGCGTCCTGACTGGTCGCCAGGAAGGTGGCGGTGACGATCTGCGGGCCGGCGCTCATTACGACGGCCATCGGGAGAGCAGTCCAAAATCCCTGCATCAGTTAGGTCGCTACGCCACAGCTCGGCGGGGTCGCGCGGCGGGAGATCCTCCTCTTTCGCGGTGTGCGCCAACTCTCAAGCGGCGCAGGACGAACCGCATCATCCGCACGGGGTGATCCACCCGCCGGGACTGGTCGTTGAGGACCTGGCCTGATCGGCCACTGGCGCCGGGGCTACGCAGTCATGGTGATGTTGGTCGCCATTTACGCTCTCCGCTGCTCGTTGTAGATAGCGACCTTCTCGGGATTCTCGGAGCGCCACCGCCTTGTCGCTTCGGCGTGACAGTACTTGCACCACGAACTAAGACCGTCGCGCATTCGAGTGCGCTTCGGGAACTCAGAGCCCTTGCGAAGCTGGTTACAGCGGACGCAGCGCTTCGTTTTGTCCGGCCGCGTCACGTCGTATCTTTCGCGCGTTGTAGCGATGGGGTCTCCACGGCGCGGTTTCACGATGGTGACCACCCCCTCCCTGGCGGCTCGGAGGCGCTTAGAACGCGAATGGTGGCGTCTATGGACCATTGTGGAGTTCATCCAACAGTTGGCGCATCGTCTCTATCTGGCATATGGATGAAGCCATGAGGATTACGACCGAGCTTTGCGTCTTTGCTCCGATTGCAAGCTGCGTGAACGATGCGATCACCAGCGCTTGCTCTATTCAGTGCGAGTGGTGTTGAGTGATCGAGGTCTAGCGCTTGGCCACTAACCATGAGAGCACCACACAGCGGACACGGCGTACCGATTGCGTATCGCAATAGCGCTTGCCGTCGCTGTCTGTGCGTTCTTCCGTAACCACGACGATGGGCCGAGCCACGACGCCTGTCCCTATCCCGCTTGCACGTGGGGCAGCGCTGCCCTTGGTAATGCCCGTGCGATACGCAGAACTTGAAGGTGGCCACTACTTCGCCCTGTCTAGTTGCTTCTTGCTAGCCGCCAGTGCTGCGGCCACGCTCGACGCCGGCGGGTTATCAACGACCTTCGGCTTTGGCTGTAGTGGGCTTGACGGATACGTCTTACTCGCTGCCATTGTTCACCCCCTCCTCATCGGGACGAGGGCCAAGCAGACGCCAGTAACTCGGATATCGCCGCACGTCGGGACGATCGGCCCTGCGAAATTTCCCTCGGGAGATTCGTCAACCGATGACGGGCCCGAACGCCTCTGTGCATACGACCCATTGAGCTTCGACTTCCGGCTCAACCTTCTTTGTGCGTAGACGCGGCATCAGCGCTGCCTGATTGCAACTGGACGACAGACAGGACGACGGCCGTAGCCCTCGCGCTGCACGATGTACGCGTGAAGCGCAGGCCGTGCCCAAGATCGCTCGTCGTAAGCCGAGCGCAGCGTGTAGATCAGGCCGACATGTGGGACTGCCGAGCTACTGCCATGGCGCTCGGCGTAGTCGCGCATCATCAGCCAGGCCGACAAGTCAGCGTCACTTGGCCGGCCATCGGTCGAATCAGGATGTGTATGGAAGGATCCAAGCAGCCCTTCTTCGCGACCTTCGAGCGCGATTGCACGAGCGGTGGCATACCAAGCCTCGACGTCCATGAGCATCCCGGAGTCGGTACGTACCGCGTTCCAGGTGCGAGTTGCGCCACTGAGCGTGATGCGCCGATCCCAAGACCGGACCCCGGGGCCATAGAGGAAGCCGCCGCACTCGCGGTTGTCGCGGTGGGTCAGCGCGTAGATGTCGTCGGAGATCCGGCTACTGGCCGAGCGCCCGAGCACAACTTCGAGCTTCGAGGGTTCGGACAGCAGTTCTGGAATCTCGCCCTGCGATGACCTGCGTTGCGCTGAGGCGTTCACGGCACCGCGTGCGTTGTCGTCCTCGATGCGCTGGCGGTTTGCGTTCTTCCAGTCGAGCCCGGCAACGCCGCCACCACGAATCAGATCCCCTTGCGGCCGATATCTCATAGCGCATCCCTCGCGCTCACCGGCCGGGCTCGACTGCCCAAGCCCTCAGGGTCCCGGTCGGCAGCAGCGGAGACCGGGCGAGCGAGAGGAGACAACCCACCCGTGTCTTGGGCAACGATCAAATGGAGCCGGATCGCAGACCTGAGTTCCGCGCTAACGCTGCGATCATGGCGACGGGCAAGGCGCGACAATTCGTCTCGCAACTGCGTCGGCACCTGTGCGCTCAGCATTGTGTTTTCTGAATTGCTCATAACGGTTCCCGCTTAGATTTTCGGTCAGACCTCCGACTACGCGGCTAACTTTTGGCTCCGAAAGTGGCGGCACCAATTCACGTGCGGGCCGAGGCAGCGCTGGGGCTTTTGAAGCAAGATCCCAGCCTCGACTGCTCACTCCTTCTCTCTTACGTCGTCTGGCCGTCGCAACGACTTGCCGAGGCACGCTGGAACAAACGCCGGCCCTGGACCGCGCCGAGCTTGAGCGCATGCAGGAGCTTGCAGCGCAGGGATTCTCGCACCGAAAGATCGCCGGGGAGATCGGGCGGCCAAGGGCAACGGTGACGCTCGCGCTCGCCCGCTCTAGTCGCCCGGGCAGCTCTCCTAGCTAAGGCAAACTCGGGCGTATTGCCACTGCAACGTCCGGCTCGCTTAATCAACGCTCAATACAAAGCGGTTCCAAAAAGCCAGAAGCGGCGAGGCCTGACCGAAAATCTAAACATGCCAACTTCAATGAAGGAAGAGGCCGCCCTACTCACACCGCCCGACGGCGTTTCTAGCGTCTGCCCGGTCCTACGCTCCTAGAGTACGGCCGTGCTCCCGCTCGAGGCCGTGCCGAACTTCTCGGAGGGGCAGGACCAGGCGACGATCGACGCCATCGCGGAGGCGTTACGGCGGCACGCGCGTCTGCTCGACGTACACAGCGACGCGGATCACAACCGTTCCGTCTTCACGCTCGTCGGCGACGACGCTTCGCTGGTGGACGCGCTGGTCGCAGGCGTTGCCTGTGCACGCGATCGAATCGATCTCAGTCGCCATGAAGGTGCACATCCTCGGATCGGGGCGGCGGACGTGGTGCCTATCGTCCCGCTCGTCCCGGACGACATGGCGCGGGCGCGGGCCGCCGCATCCGAGGTGGCTCGTCGCATCGGCAACGAGCTCGGCTTGCCCGTGTTCCTCTACGGGGAGCTCGCTCCGGGGCGAGGACCCGCGTTCTTCCGCCGCGGCGGTAACGCGGAGCTCGCGCGTCGGCTCGCGGAGGCCGAGCTGACCGCAGACTTCGGCCCGTCGGAGCTCCATCCGAGCGCCGGCGGCGTCATCGTCGGAGCCCGCGGGCCATTGATCGCGTTCAATGTCGATCTGCGCGGCGGATCGCTCGATGATGCGCGCGCGATTGCCTCGGTCATCCGCGAGCGAGACGGCGGCTTCCCGGGCGTGCGAGCGCTCGGTCTCCAACTGCCCGGGACGGGCCGTGTCCAGGTGAGCATGAACATCGAGGACTGGGAGGCGGCTGCGCTGCACGACATCCTCGCCCGTATCGAGGGCGAAGCCGAGGCGCGGGGGGTCGAAATCGCCGGCTCCGAGCTCGTGGGGCTCATGCCCGCCGGTGCAGCGGCTGCGGCTGCAGGAGCGCTGCTCAAGATCGACGGCTTCGACGCTACGCGACTGCTCGAGCTTCGGCTGCTCGGCGAGTAGCGAAAGCCAGGCCGGCAAGAGCGGTGGCCGGAATGGCGAGCGCGGCCGCTGCGAAGACGACGCTCGTGTCGGCCACCGCGAAGAGCGGTGCGACGAGGAGCAGCCCCGTCGCGTGTGCTCCGCGATGGACGAGCGCGATCAGTCCCATCACTCGTCCGAGGAACCTGTCGGGCACCTCCTCTTGCGCGGCCGAGTTGACGAGCACCCAGGCGGCACCCTGTCCGAAGCCGACCAAAGCGCCGGCGGCCAGGGCGATCCCGACGGAACCCGCAACCGCAAAGAGGGCGTAGCCGGGGAGATAGGCGGACCACGCGACGATCGACCCGACGGCCTTCCGGCGAACGGTGACGCGGACGAGGACTGCGCCCGCGGCGATCGATCCGAACGCATACGCCGCGGCAATGAGGGAGAATGTGGCGGCTCCATGTCCTAAGCCGCTCCGTACGAGCTCCGGGACGCCCACGATCCAGGTTCCGGAAGAGATGGTCACCGCGATCGCAAGCACGGCGACCGCGGCTGCGAGATCCGGAAGCGGCCGAAGCGCTGCGAGCCCTTCCCCGATGCGAGGCGGGGTCAAGTGCTCGGCGCTGCGCCGCACGTGCACTCCCGTGAGGAGTGCGGCAGAGATGAAGAACGAGGCGGCGTTGATGGCGAAGAACGCCGACAGCGGCAAGACGGCGAGCAGCAGCGCCGCAAGCGCCCACCCGAGGACAGACAGGGAGTCCGCCGTGGCGCGAACGAGACCGTTTGCCTGCTGGACGTTCGCGCGCTCGACCAGCGCCGGAAGAATCGCGCCGTAGGCTGGAGCGAAGTAACTCGTTGCCGCGGTGAGGACGAAAGCGGCCGCGACGAGCGCGAGGAGCGGCAGCTCGCCGGCGAGGCCGGCGATCGCGATCGGGATCAGGACCGCGGCGCGAACGAGATCGGCTGCGATCATCGTCCGCCTGCGGTCGAACCGATCGGCGATGACGCCGCCGTGGAGACCGAACAGGAGTGCGGGCACGCTGTCGGCGAGCCGGACCGCGATCACTCCCAGGGGCCCGCCGGCCTCGAGCGCGAACCACATCAACGCGATGTACTGGAACGCGTCTCCGAGCTCGCCTACGGCGACTGCGAGATAGACACGGCGGAAGTCCCGCCGACGCAGGAGCGCGGCGGCCCGCTCTGGCTCTGGGGGCACGGCCACGAGGTCAGTCTGCCGGGCGGCCGGAGCTAGACTGCTCTTGATGGCGCGAACGAGCGCGATCGCGCTGACGGGGACCGACCTCACCATCGATCACGTTTGGGCCGTCGCCCTGGACGAGGCACCGGCGTCCATGTCGGACGAGGCCAAGGATCGAATGCGCGCCGCGCGAGAGGTCGTCGAGGCCGCCGCTCGCGAGCCGGCCCGCACTTACGGCGTCAACACGGGCTTCGGGCGGCTGGTGAGCAAGACGATTCCGCCCGAGCTCGCCGATGAGCTCCAGGTTCGACTGCTGCGGAGCCATGCGTGCGGCGTGGGAGAGCCGTATCCCGACGAGATCGTTCGCGCGGCGCTGCTACTGCGTGCGAATGCGCTCGCTGCCGGCGCCTCCGGAACGCGCGTCGAGGTCGCGGAGCTTCTCGTCGAGTGCTTGAACCGCGGACTGATTCCCCGCGTGCCGAGTCGCGGGTCGGTCGGTGCGAGCGGGGATCTCGCTCCACTTGCGCACCTCGCCCTGCCGCTCGTCGGCGAGGGGGAGGCGCTGATCGAAAAAGAGCTGTTGCCGGGAGGGGAGGCCATGCAGCGCGTCGGCCTCGAGCCGTTGCACCTGCGTGCCAAAGAAGGGCTTTCGCTGATCAACGGCACGCAGTTCATGGCCGCCTTCGGGGCGCTTGGCGTGGTGCGGGCGCGCCGGCTGGCAGCGGCTGCGGACATCGCGTGCGCGCTCACAGTCGAGGCGCTCGAGGGCTCCGGTCAGAGCTTCCGGCGGGAGATCCAGGAGCTCAGGCCGCTTCGCGGCCAGTCCCAATCAGCCGCGAATCTCCGTCGCCTGCTCGAAGGGTCGACCGTCATGCAGTCCCATCGCTGGTGCGATCGCGTGCAGGACGCCTACTCGCTCCGATGCGCGCCGCAGGTGCACGGCGCGTCCCGCGATCTGCTCCGCTACGCCGAGGAAACGGTCGCCGTCGAGCTCAATGCCGCTACCGACAATCCGCTCGTCCTCGTCGACCAGGGCGAGATCGTCTCGAACGGCAACTTCCACGGCCAGCCGCTCGCGTTCGCTCTCGACGCGCTCGCCATCGTCGTGTCCGAGCTCGCGAGCATCTCCGAGCGGCGGACCGAGCGGCTCGTCAACCCGGGCCTGTCGGAGGGCCTCCCCGCTTTCCTCGCTTCCGACGGGGGGCTCAATTCGGGGTTCATGATTCCGCAGTACGTGGCAGCGTCACTCGTCAGCGAGAACAAGGCTCTGTGCCACCCGGCCGGTGTGGACTCGATCCCGACGAGTGCGGGCCAGGAGGATCACGTCTCGATGGGGAACGCTTCCGGCCTCAAGGCGTGGCAGGTGCTCGCGAATGCCGAGTCGGTGGTTGCGATCGAGCTCCTGGCAGGAGCACAGGCGGTCGAGTTCCTCGCGCCGCTTTCGCCTGGCGCCGGGTCCGAGGCGGCTCGCCGCTTCGTCCGGGGCATATCGCCGCGCGTTTCCGAAGATCGCCCGCTCTCGGGGGACATCGAGGCCATCGCGGCCGCAGTCCGGGACGGCTCGCTGATCGCGTCGGTGGAAGCCGAGATCGGAGACCTCGCATGAACGCCGTCCAAACCCTCGATGCCGCGGTCGAGGCGCTCTGCGGGGACCTCGGCAAGATTCGCGCGCCGCGCGGCACGACACTGAACGCCCGGTCGTGGGCGACCGAGGCTCCACTCCGGATGCTGCTGAACAACCTCGACGCTGATGTCGCCGAGCGGCCCGAGGAGCTCGTGGTCTACGGCGGCTCGGGCAAGGCGGCGAGGGATCAAGACGCGCTCCGGGCGCTCGTCCGATCGCTCCTGCGCCTGGGCGAGGACGAGACGCTGCTCGTCCAGAGCGGCAAGCCGGTCGGCGTCTTCCGCACCCATCCGGAGGCGCCGCGCGTGCTGATCGCCAATTCGCTGCTCGTGCCGCGGTGGGCCACGTGGGACGAGTTCCGACGCCTGGAGGCTCTCGGGCTGACGATGTTCGGCCAGATGACGGCGGGGAGCTGGATCTACATCGGCACCCAGGGAATCCTGCAGGGGACGTTCCAGACGTTCGCCGCCGCCGGAGAGAAGCACTTCGGTTCGGCCGATCTTTCGGGTCGAACGATCCTCACGGCCGGCCTGGGCGGGATGGGCGGCGCACAACCGCTTGCGGGCGCGCTCACGGGTGCCGCAATCCTTTGCGTCGAGGTCGATCCCGACCGGATTCGGCGCCGGCTCGAGACGCAGTACCTCGACGAGGCTGCGGAGTCGCTCGAGGACGCACTCGGGCGGGTACGCACGGCTGCGCGGGAAGGCCGCGGATTGTCCGTCGGCGTCCTGGGCAACGCCGCCGACGTCGTCCCCGAGCTCGCGCGTCGCGGAGAGCACTTCGACCTGGTCACCGACCAGACGGCGGCGCACGACCCGCTCAACGGCTACATGCCTCAGGGGCTGGATGTCGAGGAGGCGGCGAAGCTACGCGAGCGCGATCCCGAGGCGTACCTGTCACGAGCCCGTGACTCGATTGCAACGCATGTGCGCGGACTGCTCGAGTACGTCCGAGCGGGAAGCTATGTTTTCGATTATGGCAACAATCTCCGAGGTGAAGCGCGTGAAGGTGGCGTAGAGGACGCGTTCACATATCCGGGCTTCGTCCCGGAGTACATCAGGCCGCTTTTCAGCCGAGGCATCGGACCGTTTCGCTGGGCAGCGCTCTCAGGAGATCCGGGCGACATCGCGAGGATCGACGCGAACCTCCGTGAGCTCTTCCCCGACGACGCCCTCCTCCAGCGATGGCTCGAGCTGGCTCCCAAGCGGGTCGCGTTCCAGGGGCTTCCCGCGAGGATCTGCTGGCTCGGCCTGGGTGACCGCGCGAAAGCGGGGCTGGCGATCAATGAGCTCGTTCGCGCGGGCGAGGTGGTCGCGCCGGTCGTGATCGGTCGGGACCACCTCGACTCCGGCTCGGTAGCGTCGCCGTACCGTGAGACGGAGGCCATGCGCGACGGATCCGACGCGATCGCCGACTGGCCGATCCTGAACGCACTCGTGAACACGGCGGCGGGCGCGACCTGGGTCAGCGTCCACCACGGCGGTGGCGTCGGCATCGGCAACTCGATCCACGCTGGGATGGTGGTCGTCGCTGACGGCACTGACGACGCGGCTGAGCGGCTCGACCGCGTACTGACCGCCGATCCGGGCACTGGGGTCCTGCGCCACGCCGACGCCGGCTACCCGGAGGCGCTGGACGCGGCCCGCCGCGCAGGACTCGAGTTGCCGATCGAGCCCAGCGGCGAGTGAGCTCAACCGTCGCCGGCCGGCGCCGGCTACTGATCCGCGACCTCGAGCAGCTAGCAACCCCGTCTGCGGCGGGAGCACCACTTCGCGGGCGGGAGCTCGGCGCGGTCGAGGTGACCGAGCGCGCCTACGTCCTGTGTGCGGAAGGGCGCATCGAGTCCGTCGGCGCGATGGACGACCTCGACGTCCACGCTGACGTCGAGGAGCTGGACGGCCGCGGCATGTGTGCCGTTCCCGGGCTCGTCGACTGCCACGCCCACGTTTGCTTCGCGGGCGATCGTGTCGAGGAGTTCTCCCTGCGAGCGGCAGGCGCGAGCTACGAGGAGCTGCACGCAGCCGGCGGCGGGATCCTCGCCACGGTGAAGGCGACCCGAGCGGCGGGCGAAGACGGCCTCCGCGCGGCGGTCGTGCGGCACAGGGACTGGATGCTGTCTGCGGGCACGACGACCTTCGAAGGCAAGTCGGGCTACGGGCTGGACCGAGACACCGAGCTCGCGTCCCTGCGGGCGATCCGCCACGCGGGCGGGGTTCCGACCTTCCTCGGCGCCCACGGTGTCCCGCCCGAGTTCGAGTCAACCGACGCCTACCTGGACTTCGTGGTCGCTGAGGTCCTTCCGGAGGCGACGCGGCTCGCAGAAGCCGTCGATGTCTTCGTCGAGCGCGGCGCCTTCGACGTCGAACACGCGCGGCGTTACCTGACGGAGGCGCAACGGCTAGGGCTCGCGTTGCGACTGCATGCCGACCAGTTCACCGAGGCCGGAGGAGTCGACCTGGCGATCGAGCTCGGCGCCCGCTCCGCCGACCATCTCGAGGCGACGGGCGAGCGCGGCGTGCGGGCGCTGGGAGAAGCGGAGGTCACGGCAGTCTTGCTCCCGGCGAGCGCCCTGTTCCTCGATCGGCCGATGCCGCCCGCGAGGAGCCTCGTCGACGCCGGCGCGGCGGTTGCGCTCGCCACCGACTTCAACCCCGGTAGCGCCTTCTGCGAAAGCCTGCCCCTGGTCTGCTCGCTGGCCTGCACGCAGCTCCGCCTTTCTCCGGCCGAAGCGCTCGGCGCATGCACGGTCAACGCCGCGCACGTCCTCGGCCGTGCTGACCGCAAGGGCCGCCTGGCCGCGGGCTACGACGCGGACGTCGTTCTCCTCGACGCTCCGGACTGGCGGTACCTCGCATACCACCTCGGCGGGCCAGTGGTGGCCGCGGTCATCCAGGGCGGGGAGGCCGCCTGGCGGCGCTAGGCTAGCCGCATGCCGAGCCGGAAGCAGCGGCGGCGCCGAGCGAAAGAACGGCGCCACGAGTGGGAAGACGTCTGGGTCGACGACGAGGGCAAGGAGGTCGAGCCTCCGCCCGAAGGCGACATGCAGAGCCGCAACGGAAAGCGTACGGCCGCGCCTGCCAAGCAGCGGCAGTCCACGGGGCGACGCGCTGTCCAGCCGCCTTCCTGGCGGCGCGTGGGCAAGCGTGCGCTGATCTTCGCCCCGCTCATGTTCCTGACCGTGAGCTTCCTCAGCAGTGACCTTTCGCTCCTCCAGAAAGTCCTGAACACCCTCTTCCTGCTCGGGTTCTTCCTGCCGTTCAGCTACGCGATGGACGCGTTCATGTACCGCATGTACACCAGGCGCAGCGGCCGGGCGGGCGGCTAGGAGGCGGAAGCGGGCGCAGGGCCGCCGCGGTAGTGCCCTGGCCCCGGCCAGGGAGCGAGCAGAAGGAGCAACCGAGCGCCCTCGTCGGAGGAGACACGCCGGCGCTCGTTCTCCTCGAAGCGAACCAAGGTCCCGCGCCCGGCTTCGAGTGAGTCGTTTCCCGACTCGATGCGCGCCCGACCGTCGAGGACGAGGAGATACGCCCGCTCATGAACCTGATGCTGGCCGAGCTCCTGCCCCGGGTCGATGTCGATGAGAACGGCGCGGGCCTCGTCGGTCGAGTGGAGGACGACCGGGCTGCGAGTGCCGCCGGGCGTCTCGATCTCGAGCAGGTTCCAGCTCTGCACGAAGCGATCCTATCCCGGACGCAGCGGGCATTCCGGGCGCGAATTAGACTCGCCGCGAGATGGCTCCGGTCGTTGAGACGTACACGCTCGGCCCTACGCAGACGAACTGCTTCGTCGTCCGCGCAGACGACGCGGCACAGAAGGCGGTCGTGGTCGATCCGGGCTACGAGGGGATCCATCCGACCCACGACGTCGCTGCGATCCTTGTTACGCACTGCCACTGGGACCACCTCGGCGGCATCGCTGAGCTCGCCGAGGCGACCGGCGCCCCGGTCTACATGGCGGACCGCGAAGCGGACGTGCTCGAGAACCCCGAGGCCTTCTACCCGGGGCAACAGATCCGCGGGTATGCGCCCGACGTCCGTCTGGGTGGCGACGAGACATTCGAGGCCGCGGGCCTGACCCTCGAGACGATCCAAGCACCCGGCCACTCGCCCGGGCACGTCGCCTACTCGACCGACAACGTTCTGTTTTCCGGCGACGTCCTCTTCGCGGGCAGCGTCGGCCGGACAGACCTTCCCTTCGGGGACTGGGACACCCTCGTCGATTCCATTCGCACGCTCTTCGATCGCTTTCCGCCGGAAACCGTCGTCTTTCCAGGCCATGGCCCGCCGACGACGCTCGGCGCCGAACGAGACAGCAACCCCTTCCTCGCTGAGCTGCGCGCGGCCCTGTGAAGTTCGAAGCTCCGCGAGGGACGCACGACATCCTTCCCTCCGATCAGCCGCTCTGGGAGCGGGTGACAGGGGAGGCAGAACGCCTCTGCACGCTCTACGGGTACCGCAGGATCGTCACTCCCGGCTTCGAGGACACCGAGCTCTTCGTCCGCACCTCCGGCGGCGGCTCCGACGTCGTGCAGAAGGAGATGTACACCTTCGAGGACCGGGGCGGACGCTCGCTGACCTTGCGCCCGGAAGCGACCGCTCCGATCTGCCGCGCCTACCTCCAGCACGGCATGCACCGTGACCCGCAACCGGTCAAGCTCTACACCCTCGGCTCGATGTGGCGTTACGACCGTCCCCAGCGCGGCCGCTACCGCGAGCACTGGCAGCTCTCGGTCGAGGCGATCGGCTCCGATGACCCCGCGGTCGACGCGGAGCTGATCCAGTTCTACGACGAGTTGCTTCGCCGCCTCGGCATCGGCGACTACGTCCTCGAGCTCAACTCGATCGGAGACGAGAACTGCCGGCCGGCGTACATCCAACGGCTCCAGGCCTGGCTCGACGAGCACGACGCGGAGCTGGACGACGAGGCGCGCGCAAAGCGGCAGACGACGCCGCTCCGCGTTTTCGACGTCAAGAGCGAGCGCGTGCAAGCGGCGCTCGCGCAAGCCCCCAAGATCGGCGAGGCCCTCTGCGATGCCTGCCGCGAGCACTTCGAGCAGGTCCGCGCCTTCCTCGACGAGGTCGGCGTGCGTTACGAGCTGCGCCCGACGCTCGTCCGCGGGCTCGATTACTACACGCGCACGACCTTCGAGTTCAAGGACGAGGCAATCGGCGCCCAGGACTCGATCTGCGGCGGCGGTCGCTACGCCGGCCTGATCGAGGCGATCGGCGGCCCGCCGACGCCCGGGATCGGCTTCGGTGCGGGAGTCGAGCGGCTTCTTCTCTCGCTTGGCGACGTCGACGCCAAGCCGGAGGGGGTCGACGTCTTCTTCGTCGCGGCCGAAGGGGCCGACCGGCGCGCGCTGGCAAAAGCGATCGCTGAGCTCCGCCGCCGCGACATCAGCGCCGACATGGACTACGCAGGCCGGTCGGTGAAGGGCCAGCACACCCAGGCGAGCCGGCTCCGCGCGCGCCGCGTGGAGTTCGTCGAGCAGGGACAGTCCCCGGACGTGGACAGAATCGTCAAGGAACTCCAATGAGCTGGCGAGGCGTCGGAGCGGGCGAGCTCCGAACGGAACATGTCGGGGAGACCCTCGCGCTCGCCGGCTGGGTGGCCCGGCGCCGCGATCACGGCGGGTTGATCTTCATCGACCTACGGGACCAGACCGGCATTGGACAGCTCGTGATCAATCCGGAGCGCGCCCCAGAGGCCGCGCGCACGGCGCACGACATCCGCAACGAGTTCGTCCTCCGCGCGACAGGCGAAGTGGCGGCCCGCGGGCCCGAGGCCGTCAATCCGAGGCTGCCCACCGGCGAGGTCGAGCTCCAGGTGGACGAGCTCGAGGTCCTCTCGCGCTCGACGCCGCTGCCGTTTCAGCTCGACGAGGAGAACGTCGACGAGACGCTCCGCTACCGCTATCGGTGGCTCGACCTCCGCCGCGACCGGCTGCAGCGGAACATCCGCACCCGCGCCCAGCTCGTCTCGATCATCCGGCAGGAGATGGAGGCGGACGGATTCGTCGACATCGAGACGCCGATCATGGCCAAGCCGACGCCGGAGGGCGCACGCGACTTCCTCGTTCCGACGCGGCTCCAGCCGGGCAAGTTCTTCGCGCTGCCGCAGTCCCCGCAGATCTACAAGCAGCTGCTCGTGATCTCGGGGTTCGAGCGCTACTACCAGATCGCCCGTTGCTTCCGTGACGAGGACCTGCGCGCCGACCGCCTACAGGAGCTGACGCAGCTCGACGTTGAGATGGCCTTTCCGGTCCAGGACTACATCTTCGCCCTCATGGAGCGGATTGTCGCGCGGATCTGGCGTGAGACGATCGGCGTCCAGCTCCAGCCGCCCTTCCCGCGCATGGCGTGGCAGGAGGCGGAGCTCCGGTACGGCTCCGACAAGCCCGATCTCCGGTTCGGCCTCGAGATTCGGGATGCGACCGAGCTCACCCGGGGCTCGGAGTTCGGCGTCTTCGCGAACGCCGAGGCAGTCCGTTACCTGAGCGTGCCGCGAGAGCTCTCGCGCGCAGAGATCCAGAAGCTCGAGGACATGGCCAAACCCTGGGGTGCGAAAGGCCTTGCGTACGCCGTCTTCCGCGCGGACGGCGAAGTCTCGTCGCCGATCGCGAAGTTTCTCTCTGAGCGCGAGCTCGAGGCGTTTCGGGAGCCGGGCACGACCGCACTCTTCGTCGCCGACACGCCGAAGCTCGCGAGCAAGGTGGTCGGACTGCTTCGGCTCCACCTCGGTCGCGAACTTGACCTGATCGACCGGGACGCCTGGGAGTTCCTGTGGGTGACGCCGATGCCGCTCCTCGAGTGGAGCGAAGAAGAGAACCGCTGGACGGCGCAGCATCACCCGTTCACGCGGCCGACGGATGAGAGTCTCCCGCTGCTCGACGCCGATCCGGGCGCCGCGAGCGCCGTCGCCTACGACCTCGTGGGGAACGGGATCGAGCTCGCCGGCGGCTCGATTCGGATCCACGAGCCGGAGCTTCAGGCGCGGATGTTCGACTTCCTCGGCATCTCGCCCGAAGAGCAGCGTGCGAAGTTCGGATTCCTACTCGACGCGCTCGCGATGGGCGCGCCGCCGCACGGCGGGATCGCGTCTGGCATCGACCGGCTGACGATGGCCCTCCTCGACGAGCCTCTCATTCGCGACACCCTGGCGTTCCCGAAGAACCAGGCCGGTGTCGATCCGATGAGCGGCGCGCCGACGGAGGTACCCGACGAGCAGCTCGCCGAGATCGGCCTCCGGCTGAGATCCGACCCGAGCGGCAGTTAACGTTTCTCGTCTGTGGAGGGTGGAATCGGCCGCAGATTCGTCCTGGAGGTTGCGTTTCTGATCGCCCTTGCGATCGGCATGGGCGTCGCTGATCTCAGTGCGACGACGATCGTCCTCGTGATGGCGCTCGGGTGGCTACTCGTCTGCCTGTTCGAGCTGGCCGTCTGGGCCGAGGGCCCGCGCTTCCCGGTCGTCCACCGGGAGGCTGAGGTCGAAGAGCCGCCGCCAGAAGAGCCTGCCGAGGTCACGGAGATCCATGAAGCTCAGCCGAAGCGCCGCGTCCGGTTCTGGCGCCGTCGTCGCCCTGTCGAAGCACCGTGAGCCCGGCACTCGCCCAGCGGCTGATTCTCCTCAGCGCGGCGGCGTTGATCGCGGTCGTCGTGTCGCTCGCCGTCGCCGCCCAGCTGGACGACGCCGGCGCCTCGAGCGACCTCCCCAAGGCCGTGCCTGCCCCGGGCGGCGGTTGGTTCGAGGCCCGAGCGGGCCTGGAGTCGGCGAGCGCGTACGGTCAGCCGACGGCCTGCGGGCACGTTCTCGAGCGAGAGACCCTTGGCGTCTCGCATCCGGTGCTCGTCTGCGGCGCGAAGATCTACATCGGTCACGGAGGGACGGTGATCCTGACGCAGGTCGTCTCCCGCGGGCCCACCAGCGCCTCGGTGCAGTTCGGGCTGACAGAGTCGCTCGCCCGCAAGCTCCGCGTCCGCGGGCCAACGACCGTCCGCTGGCGCTTCGCCGAACCGTAGACCGTTAGTAAGCTGAGAGCCCTCGACCCTGTGCGTGGCCTTGCGTACTAACGTGAACCAACACACACGCAAAGGGAGCTCGAGTCCGAAACGGCGCTAGCCGGGACGGCTTGGCACCCACCTGGCATTGCCAGGTTCGCAATGCGTGAGGTTCATCGGCAGGGTGGATTATTCGCAGCCCCGGCTTCGCCGGGGCTGCGACATCTTTGGGCTACCGTGATCTCGTGATCGAGGTCGTTGGAGATTCTTCACGCGGCGGCGAGTGGCGTCTCGTCCGCCTTGGGATCGACCGGGGTCGAATTGTCAGCGCCGACGCGGATGGGCTCGAGCGGCCGCTCGAGGGCCTGGCGCTGCTAGAAGCCGCGGCGGTTGGAGGCGACGAGCTCGCCGTGGACGCGCTGGCCAATGCGATCGGCCCGATCTTCCGCGCTCCGCCCGATCCCGACCGGATAGCAGTCGCGATGAGCGGCGGGGTGGACAGCGCAGTAGCTCTGCTCCGCGCCGGGCCGAACGCCGTCGGCGTGACGCTACGGCTGTGGCTCGACCCCGAGGGCCCCGACACGGAGCGCGCCTGCTGTTCCCCGGAGTCGGTGCTCGCTGCACGACGCACCTGCCACTCACTTGGAATCCCCCACGTGACGCTGGACGCGCGGGAGGACTTCCTGCGCGCGATCGTCGAGCCGTTCGTGCGAGGGTACGAGCGCGGAGAGACGCCGAATCCGTGCATCAGCTGCAACGGGTTCTTCCGGTTCGGCCGGCTCCTCCGCTTCGCGAGGGACGCGGGAGCCGGACGGCTCGTGACCGGCCACTACGCGCGGATCGTCGAGCATCGCGGGGGGCTGCTGCTCGCCCGGGCCGCCGATCCGGCGAAGGATCAGTCCTACATGCTCGCGCGGCTCGACCCGCGCGTCCTCGACCGGATCGACTTCCCGCTCGGCGGGCAGTCCAAGGAGGAGACGAGGGAGGAGGCGCGGCGCGCAGGCCTCGCCGTCGCCTCGCGCAGCGAGAGCCAGGAGGCATGCTTCCTCGGCGGCGACGACTACCGGGCGTTTCTGGAGCGTCGAGGCCTCGACGCCCCGCCGGGGCCGGTCGTCGACGAGCGCGGCACGGTGCTGGGAACCCACGCGGGATTCTGGGGATTCACACCCGGCCAGCGCAGGGGTCTGGGCGTCGCCGCCGGGGCGAAGCTCTACGCGATCGGCACGGTTCCCAAGCGAAACGCCGTCGTCGTCGGGCCGCGCGAGTCGCTTGCGCGCCGATCGGTGAGCGCCTCGGGCCGCCTCTTCGCCGATGTCTCGCAGGCCGACGTCAAGCTCCGCTACCGCTCCCCGGCGGCGCCGGGGCGGGTGGATCGGACGGCCAGGGGATTCCGGGTGACGCTCGACGAGCCGGCGTACGGGGTCGCGCCGGGCCAGGCGGCCGTGCTCTACAAGGGCGAGGTCGTGGTAGGCGCCGGTCGAGTGACTTCCGCCCGCAACGGCTAGCGTCTCCGAGCCGTTCAGGAAAGGGAAGCTGCAAATGACGGACCAGATCACGCTGACGATGCCGCGCGAGCGGCCGTTCTTCGGGGTGGCGCGCCTCGTGCTGAGCGGGCTCGCCGCGCGGTTGGACGTGACGGTCGAGAACCTCGACGAGCTGGAGCTTGCGCTCGACGGGCTGCTCGAGCGCCGCGACG
>JBKPGE010000229.1:0-3279 GCA_046729215.1 Actinomycetota bacterium
CACAGCGCCGATGCCGAACGAGGCGACGAGCCAGCCGGCGATGCGGGCGTCGGAGCCGTAGCGCGTCACGACGAGGACGGGGACGCTGGCGAAGAACGCCGTCCATGCCGCATCACCGAGGGCGAACGAGGGCGTCCAGACGCGCTGCAGCGGGTCGCGGACGAGGTAGCGCAGCCCGGCCCGCAGCCCGCGCTGCTCGGGCTCGTCGTGCCGGCTCGGAGGCGAGCTCGGGACGAACAACGCGACGAGGGCGACCGAGACGAGGTACGTGGCGCCGTCGACGATGAGCACGTTCGCGGCGCCGATCGCGCCGATCAGCACGCCGGCGACCACCGGGCCGAGCAGCATCGCCGCCCGCGTCGAGGCCTGGAAGAGGGCATTCGCCTCCGAGACGAGACCCTCGTCCTCGCCGAGCAGCTCCGGGACGATGATCTTCTGGGCCGCGAAGTACGGGGCCGAGAGCGCGCCGAGCGCGAATGCGAGCCCGAGCAGGGCGCCGAACTCGAGCGCGTCCGCCCAGTACAGGACGGGTACGAGGAGCATCAGCGGCGCGCGAAGCCCGTCGCTCAGGAGCATCGTCCGCCGCGCGCCGAGCCGGTTCAACAGCCGGCCGCTGGGGAAGCCGAATGCGGCGAGGCCGACGGCCTCGGCCGCCAGCACGATGCTCATGCGCGTTGCGGATCCGGTCGTCACGAGGACGAACCAGGGCAGGGCGACCCAGGTCATCTGCCCGCCGGTCGTGGAGATGACCTCGGCAGCGAGGAGGGCACGAATCGCGCGGTTGCGAAGGACGCGGGTTTCCACTATGCGGCCTCCGCCGGCGCCTCTCGCAGGCGCGGGATTGGCGAGAACACGAGCCAGACGACGCCCAGCAGCGCGCCGAGGACGCCGATCCAGAGCGTCGTCTGCAGACCGATCGCCGTCCCGAGCGCACCACCGAGGAGCGCGCCGATCGGGCGGATCCCGTAGTTCACGAAACGGAACGTCCCTGCCGTCCTGGCGCGGATTCGATCCGGCGTGCGCAGGAACAGCATGCTCGCCGCCGAGACGTCGAAGATCATCACGCCGACGGCGGAGAAGAACTCGGCGATGCCGAGCATCACGCCGAGCCTCAGCTCGGAGCCGGATGCGATCGGCACGAGGATGAGCGGCGCGGGGAACAGCAGCGAACCGAGCACGACCGATGGGCCGATTCCGATCGCACGCTCGAGGGGTGGAGCGACGAGCGCGCCGAGGATCCCGCCAATCGCCCCCACGCCGAGCGCGATGCCGAGAGTCCCCGGGGCGACACCGAGCTCCCTGGTCGCGTAGAGGATGAAGATCGCGTGGAAGACGAAGTTGAAGAGGTTGACGGTCGCGGCGCAGCCGAGGTCGGCCCGGATCAGGTCGTCCCCGAGGACGAACCGCATGCCGTCACGAAGACTTCGGAGAACGCCGTTGCCATCGCGGTCGGGCGAGGGCTCCCGGGTCCGAATCCGGCCGAGAAAAAGGGCCGAGCCGACGAACGAGAACGCATCCAGGAGCAGCGTCACCGGCGCGGTCACTGCCTGGACGAGGAAGCCGGCGAGCGACGGGCCGACGACGAACGAGAGCGAGCGGCTGAGACTGAGCTTGCTGCTGGCGTCGACCAAGTCGCGCCGCGGCACCACAGCCGGAAAGAGCGTCGCCCAGCTGATGTCGAAGAGCACGGCGAAGGAGCCGGCGGCGAAGGCGACGGCGTAGAGCTGCGGGAAGGTGAGGACGTCGAAAGCGGCGGCGAGCGGGACGGACGCGAGCAGCCCGGCCCGGGCAATGTCGGCAGCGATCATGAGCCTCCGCCGGCGCGAACGGCGTTCGATCCAGACGCCGGCGAAGAGCGAGAACAGCAGGTGCGGCATGAGCTCGGCTGCCGTCAGCAGCCCCATCTGCGCCGCCGACGCGTCCAGGGTGAGCACGGCGACGAGCGGCAGCGCGAGCAAGGTGACCTGGTCGCCGAGCTGGGAGATCGCCTGCGCCGACCACAGTTTCAGGAACTCCGGCTGCCGCAGCAGCGGAGGCGGTTCCGGCTGTTGGGTCACGCCGAACTCGGCCTGAAGACGTGTCGACCGGTCATTTCAGACGGCCGCACGGGCAAAGCCCGTACGGCCTGAAGTCGACATCGCAAGCGATGTCTCGGTCATGCCCGGCGAACTGCGATGTCGCCGCTCATCGTCTGAGCGCGCAGCTCGACGAGGGGGCCCTCGTCGTCCGCGACGGGCGCAGCCTCGAGCTCGAGCTCGGACGAGGTGTCGCCCGAGAGGGACTGCGCGTCGACCCAGAGCCTCGAGCCCCCGGCGATCCCTACGACGACGTCCCCGGAAGCCGAGTGCACCTTCACCACGCCCTCGACGACCTTGCGGATCTGGACATCACCGGACGCGGTGTTGACGTCGATAGAACCGGACGCCTCGTCCACGCGCACGTCGCCCGAGGCCGAGTTGAGCCGAGCCGACCCGACCCGGCGCAACTCGATGTCGCCCGAGGCCGTGTTGACCTTCGCCTCACCCTCGACCTGATCGAACTCGACGTCGCCGGATGCGACATCGAGGTCCAGCTCCCCGTAACGGCCGCGCCCACGAATATCGGCCGAGGCCAGCTCCGCCCGGACAGCCGCACCGTGCGGCGCCTCGATCCGGACGCGGTACTGCCCGTTGCGCGATCGCAGCAGCCGTCGAACCTGGGCGGCATCGACCATCACCTCGTGGCCGTCGACGCGCGGGCGTGACTCGATGCGGGTCTCGCGCTCGAGCTCGTCGGCGTCGCGGCCGCGGACTTCGAGCTCGACGGTCGTCTCGCCCGGGTCGCGAGTCTCGACGTCGACGTCTCCGGCCGGGATGTTGATCTGCAGCGTCACCGATCCCGGAGTCGTGAATGTCTCTGTCCTCATCTCCCTCCTCCTCAGTTCCGGGCGTAGCCCGTCAAGCGGTTGCCTGGCCGGCGCCGGGGCGGCGCGACGCTCCGCGAGAGCGCCCGGACGAGCCAGGCGTTGAGCGACATACCCTCGCGCGCCGCCGCAGCCTCGAGCTCGCGCTTGAGGCTGTCGTAGAGCCGCAGCGTGATCCTCGCCGCAAGGCCGTCCTCGGCCGACACAGCTTCAGGCTCTGCGGGCTCTGCGGGGACGTAGACCAGCTGCGGGTCGGGCCCCGCGAGCCGGACCTCGACATGCCCATCGGGTAGCTGCGCGCTGATCTCGAGGGCGGCCTCTCCCAACGTCTCCAGCAGCCGTAGACCCGCGGAGCCGCGGAGCGCCTGGATCAGGCG
>JBKPGE010000230.1:0-34234 GCA_046729215.1 Actinomycetota bacterium
AAGTCGGAGGGCAGCGTCGAACGCGTGCTCTCGACCTTCTCCGAGCAGGGACTGGACGCTCTCGTCGCGATCGGTGGCGAAGACACGCTCGGGGTTGCAGCCAGCCTCCACAAGGAGCACGGCTTCCCGGTCGTCGGCGTCCCGAAGACGATCGACAACGACCTGTCCGCAACGGACTACACCTTCGGCTTCGACACGGCCGTCTTCATCGCCACTGAGGCGATCGACCGCCTGCACACGACGGCCGAGTCGCACAACCGCGTCATGGTCGTCGAGGTGATGGGGCGGCACACGGGCTGGATCGCCGTCATGAGCGGGATCGCCGGGGGCGCTGACATGATCCTCATCCCCGAGCAGCCGGTGACCGTCGAGCAGGCCTGCGCCGACCTCATGCATCGGCATGAACGCGGCAAGGATTTCTCGATCGTCGTCGTCAGCGAGGGGTACGAGCTGACCTACGAGTCTGGCGAGCGGCGAGCAGTTGCGCAGCAGGCCGAGCTCGACCAGTTCGGCCACGTCCGGCTGGGGGGAGTCGGTGACGCGCTCGCACGGGACATCGAGGAGCGCACAGGGTACGAGACTCGCGTGACCGTGCTCGGCCACGTGCAGCGCGGCGGCAGCCCTACCCCGCGGGACCGCGTGCTGGCGACGCGCTTCGGACTCCACGCCGCCGATCTCGTCGAGGAGGAGCGTTGGGGGCAGATGGCCGCGCTGCACGGCGACGAGATCGTCGACGTCGCGCTCGAAGAGGCGACTCGCGAGCTCAAGCAGGTCCCGGAACGCTGGTACAGGGTCGCGCGCGCGTTCTTCGGCTAGTCCCTCTCGCTGAAAGTCTCACGACTTTCAGCGACCGCATAGAGCGGGGTTCTCCAGGAAGCCGCACCGGCGGAACGGGCAAGGCCCGTTCCGCGGCGATAAATGCCGTTGCTACAGGAGTTCCACCAGCGGAAAGCTCCGGCGACTTCGCGGTGGTACGAGGAAGTTCTGGCGATGGGTCGTTCGCAGCACTGAGTTCAAGCCCTGGCCGCGTGACCGCGCTTGGAGCGGCAGCCTGGTTCCGTCCGGAAAGACGCCGTCCATGGCCAGACGGTTGCGACGGAAGTCGTCACTGGAGGGGTTGAATGTCAGGAAGTGCACGCCCGCGGCCGGCTGCTCCTCGAAGTGGTCGCGCGTCGGCTGGGCGGTCCAGAAGAACGGGTTGTCGAGGGTATTGAAGTCGGCGCGGAGCGGAATCGCGCTGCCCTTGCGGTAGAGCCGGCCGTCCGCGCCGCGCACATCCATCTGCAGCCGTGAGGTGGGCTGGATCGAGGCGCCGTGGCCGATCGTGCCGAAGCGCCTGAAGTCGCTCGCCACGTCGCCCTCGGCGGCAGCGTCCTGCGGTCTCTGCGGCAGCGTCTGTGCCCCGTCCTTCGCCCTCAGCGCCGGCCGGAACGTCGTGTCGACGCGCTGGCGGAAATCGAAATCGAGGTACCAGGCCTCGAGGTTCTCGAAGATGTGCGAGAGGTGGAGATTCGTCCCGCCGCGGAAGTACCCGTCGCGCATGTCGACGAGGCCGAGCGTCTCGAAGTTCGCGATCGCCGACTGCCCTTGCGTGTGTGTCTGCGTCGACGTGAACCCCAGGAAGAGCTGCGCGGTGTCGGGGATCAGGTCGGCGCCGGGAACGCCGGCCGCCGTCGCCATCGCCTTCGGCAGGCTCGTCGCCCCACCGAAGCCGCCGCCCTGGAAGCCCTTGCGGACGCTCGTGAGCTCGAAGAGATCGCCCGCCTCGTCAAAGATGGCCTTCGCGCCGTCGGCGACGTGCTGACGGTCGTCGCTGCGGATGAGGATCGCGACGTCGTTGTCTTCGAGGATCGTGTCGGCGGGATCGCTGGGGAAGCGGACGGCGTCGAGTACGGCCGGCACTGGCGCTTCGCGGCTCCGCGAAGCTCGCCGGTCGATCGGCAGGTGCTGCGCCGCCGGCCCGGGAACGTAGCGGCGGAAGTACGGGAGCCCCCAGGCCACGGTCACGGCGAGACCGGCCGGGGTGACCTCGTAGCGGCTTTCGAGGCCACGTAGAGCGCGCTCGAGCGTCTCCTGCGCCTCCTGCAGATCGCTGCGGCGCGCTCTCACGCGCAGCTTCGCGGTCGTCACCTGATGGTGGAGCGGCGGCTCGATCACCTGGACGCCTTCGTGGTCGATCGTCTTCATCCCCGCCAGCAGGTGCTGCTCCACGGGGAGCGTCCCCGCAGGTGCGCGCTGCGGCGACTCCGTGAGCTGGTCCACGAGCTCGTAGATCCCCGCGGCTCCGAGAGCGCCGGCGGCGGCTCCGCCGAGGAGTTGCCTGCGTGTCAGCCGCACGGTGGGCCTACGCGGTCGGCCGGATCAGCTCGAGCCCTCCGACGAGCCGGTCCAGGTTGGTAATCACCTTGCGAAAGGTGAGCGGAGTCGCAACGTGCTCGCTGACGGTGTAGAGGGTGCCGTTGCGCCGCCAGAGGTAGGTCACGTGCCACTGGTCGGCATCGCGGGAGACTGTGTAGACCGTCACGTTCTTGCCGCCGATGCGCCGCGTCCCTTGCGGGTCGCTGAAGCATGGCACGGAGCGTCTTACAGTCTTTCCGCCGGAGGTCTTGACGTCGATGCAGCGCGGGACGCTCGTCCGGCCGGGATAGCCGCGGAAATTCACGTGCACGTCACCGCTTCCGGCCTCATGCCAGAGGAAGCCGACCAGGTAGCTGCGGTCCCGTCCGACGACTGGGCCGCCGCTGTCCCACTGGCCGCCGATCAGCCCGTCGAGCGGGCTCGGCAACCAGCTCGGGCAGTAGACCGGCGCGTCGACGCGATTCGCAAGGCGCTGCCAGCCCGGCTTCCAGGCGGCCTGACAACGCGCCGGCTGGGAACCGGCGGACGCCGTTTCCTCGCCGTTGCCGCCGAAGGAGCAGCCTGCAAGCGTGGCGACGACCGCAACCGGTACCAGGAGCCTCCACACCCGCATCACGGTAGCGCTACTCCAGAAGGAGCAGCGAGTCTGTCGGCGCGTACTGGTCGGTCAGCGTGGGCACGCCGTCGAGCGAGATGCGGCCGTCATAGCGGTCGAAGATCCTCTGGCGGAGATCGGGAGCCGTCCGGTGCTGCGCTCGGATCTGCTCCCAGCGCTCCGCGAGGAACGCCTTCGAGGGCGCAGCGCCCTCGGTCGCGACGAGGATCAGGTTGCGAACCGTCGTGTCGCCCTCATCGCCCGACCGGATCGTCGGATGCACGAGCACCGTCGGGAAAACCGAGCGGTAGGTGCGGTACAGCGAGCGAAAGAGCCGCGAGCGATTGCCCGCGATCGAGCCGATCGTGTTCGTGAGGATGATGCCGCCGGGGTTGAGCCGCGAGCGAGCGAGCTCCAGGAACTCGCTCGTGAACAGGTGGAACGGGATCGCGTCGGAGAAGAACGCGTCGATGAGAATCGCGTCCCAGCGTTCATGGTGCCGGTCGAGATAACGGCGCCCGTCGTCGATCGCCACACGCAGTCGCGGGTCGCGCGGCAGGGCGAAGAAGCGGTAGGCGACGTCCTTGACGACCGGGTCGAGCTCCACTCCCTGCAGGTGCAGCTCGGGGAAGTCGCGCCAGAGGCGCTTCGGCGCCGAGCCTCCTCCGAGCCCGATGAACAGGACGTGGCGCGCCCTCGGGTTGTAGGCCTCCAGGAGGGCGAACAGGTCCGTGTACTCGAACGCCGTCGCGAAGGGGCGGCCGAGGATCATCCCGCTCTGATAGCTGTTGTCGAAGCGGAGATACCGGGTGACGGCATCGTCCGAGACCGTGAGCCGGTGGTATTGGGTGTCCTTGGCGTAACGGAGGCGTAGGCCGGAAGCCGACGGAGGCTCCTGCCCGCGTGCGTAGCCGACACGCCGGTAGATGGGCGACCAGTTCGTGGCCTGCGCCTCGCTCAGCGTTCCGCCGGTGTCGGGCGCGACCTCCACCGCCGCGAAGCCGGCGAGCGCCAGGCCGGCGGCGGCGACCGCCGTCACCACGAGCAGGCGTTCGGAAAGGGCGACAAGCGCCGCAGCGGCGAACAGCGTCGCGGCAGCGAGGCTCAGCAGCTGGTCGGTGCCGAACTCGGGGATCAGCCAGAACGCTGTCGCGAAGGTTCCCGCAATCGACCCCGCGGTCGAGATCGCGAACAGCCGCCCGGCGGTCTGGCCGAGCGTCGTCAGCGAATCGGCACGCAGGCGGACCGCGATCGGCGCGACCCCGGCAAGGATGACGCTCGGCACTCCGAAGAGCGCGATGGCCGCCAGGAGCGGGTTCAGGCGCGGGCCAGGGTCGAGGTCGACGATCGTCTCGAGGACACGGCTGTCGAGAACGGGGATGGCCAGGACGAAGAGCGCTCCCAGAGCCATGACGCCGACGAGCAGGTTCGGCGTCGGCCAGCGGTCGGCGAGCCAGCCTCCGGCCCAGTAGCCGACCGCGAGGCCCGCGAGCACGACGCCGATGAGGGCACCCCAGACGAACAGCGAATTCCCGAAGAAGGGTGCGAGCACACGCGAGGCCGCGATCTCCATCCCCAGGACGACCGCACCGGAGACAAAGACCGCGCCGGCGACGATCAGGCCGCGGCGGGGCGTGACCGACGCTCCCTCTAGAGCTCGTACACCGCGACCCAAGGCCCCGCCAGTTTGCCGACACCTTGTCGGTAGAAGCGCCGGTTGCCGCCGCGGTCGAGCTGGTCGTAGAAGCTGCTCTCGGCCGGATAGCGCCCCCGCTCGGCGAGCACCGGGTCTGCGACAGCACCCGTTACGAGCACGTAGCCGACCTTCAGTTCCCGCAGACGTGCCAGGTTGCGCCGCGCGTCGGGCTTGCGCCCCGGGCCGGGCCGCGCGAGGCGCAGGACGCGGACATCGCCGGGCGCCGCGGTCCCGGGATCCGCCGCGACGAGCACACCAGGCGTCAGGTTCTGATCCATCCAGTCGTGAGCAGCGATACGCGTATCGGTACGTACGAGCGGCCTCGTGTCGCGGATCGACCAGACGAGGGGAATCACCAGGAGGAGCAGCGTGACCGGGGCGAGAGACCTGAGGCGCCCGGCCAGCGCACCGAGCGCAGGCATCAGCGGCAGGAGGTAGCGATCGAAGTGTGCGTCGAGCGGGACGAGGGCGGCGAAGTAGGCGAGCACGAACGCCGCGAGCACCCGGTCGGCGAGGCTGCGGTAGAGCAGGGCGAGAACGAGGCCGGCGAGCGCGATCAGAAGCGCGGGACCGATGCTCTCCCAGAGGCCGCCGAGGAAGGCGATGGGCGTCCAGGTGTCGTGCTCGAAGCCGAGCGCACCACGGCGCGCCCCTCCGAGAGCGTGTCGGGCTTCACCGACCGCATCGCCGAGGTGAACGGCGAAGTAGGGGCTGGCGGCCAGGAATGTAGCCGGCACGAGGGCAGCGGCGACAGTGAGCCGGCGCCAGTCTCCCCACCCCGCGACAAGGAGCGGGACGAGCAGGACGAAGCCCGCGTACTTGAAGCCGGCCGTGAGCCCGATCGCGATCCCCGCCGGGATCAGCTGGCGGCGGACGAGGAGCGCCAGCGAGCCCGCCACGCCGAGCGTCAGCGGCACATCGGTCACCGCTATCCGCGAGTACTCGACGTGGACAGTCGCGACCGCGGTAAGCGCGGCTGCGACGAAGCCAGCCAACAGTCCGTAGGCCCGCCCGCCGAGCCACCAGGCCGCCGCGATACCTGCGACTGCGAGCGTGACGATCACGAGCCGCGCGATCAGGTAGGACGGTTCGTCCGACCAGGCCTGGAAAGGCGCCAGCGCGTACATGAGCAGCGTCGGGGAACCGAACCAGCCGGGATCGAGCCCACCGCCGTGGCTCATCTGCCATGCGCGCGGGACGATGTTCTCCTCGTCGGGATCGAGGAGCGGGAAAGGCAGGCCATACCGGACGCCAACGAGCCGGATCGCGGCCGCTCCGGCGAGCAGCGCCGCGAGGGCGAGCCAGGGGCCGCCCCAACGGGTTTCGTTCAGCGGAGCGTCAGACCTCAGGGGGCGCCGCGCCGACGAGGTGGGCGACGTTGCCGGCCGCAACGATCACGCCGTCCACACCCGCACGCTCGAGCTCCTCGACCTCGTCGCGGGTCCCCGCGCCGATGTCGGCGATGGCGAGCTTGCCGGCCGGGACATCCGGGAGCAGCTCCAAGACGCGCTCGAGCGGGGAATGATCCCCGCCGGCCGAAGCGGCGAGCACGAGGATCTCCGGGTCGAACTCCTCGAGGACGAACTCGAGGTGGTCCTCGCTTTCGATTCGAACCGCGAGCTCGAACCGATCGGCGAGCTCATGCTGAACGGCGCCGAGGCGCTCGCGATCATCGTCGCGGACATCCACGACGCAGGCATCGGCACCTTCGAGCGCGTCCACGCCGGCGCGCTCGCCGAATCTCGCCAGGATCGGCAGATCCGTGGCTCCGCGAATGGAGGGCAGGCTGGTCGCGGCGGCCCCCGGAACGAGCACGGCCTCGGCGCCGCCGTCCTGTGCATCGCGCGCAGCGTCCGGGCCGTCGACCTCGACGATGACGGAGATCCCGTCACCCTCGGAGATGGCCTGGCTGAGACGTCGGGGGTTCATCGAAGGCGTCGGCCCGAACGGCCGTGCTCATGTGGATGCTTCTTCACGCTTTCGGCCGTCTTCCGTGATCCATGCGCGGGCGTTTTCTCGTTACGGTCAAATCGGGGAGGAGGATGGGTGAACCTAATCAACGGCCCGGAGATCGGTGAACCTAACCAACGGCCGCGCGTCGCGCTCAGACGCCGATCGGATGCCAGACGGTCTTCAGCTCCTGGAACGCGGCGATCTCATAGGGGCTCTGGCGATCGGCGCGCCCCCGGACGACCCGCTTGACGTTCTCGGCGGCGAGCCGCTCGAGCTCCGGGAGGTCACCGTCGCTGCCGCTCAGATCGAGGGCGTTCACGTCCATGTGTCCCGCCAGCCACGGCGCCAGCTCCGACCGCTGGCCCGTGAGGATGTTGACCACGCCGCCGGGCACATCCGCCGTGGCGATCGCCTCGCCGAGCTCGATCGATGCCAGGGGCTCGGGCTCCGACGCGAGCACCACTGCCGTGTTCCCGCCGACGATCACAGGCGCGAGCCGCGACACGATCCCGCCCAGCGCGGGAGTCTCCGGCGCGAGCACCCCGACGACCCCGGTCGGCTCCGGAACCGTGAAGTTGAAGTACGGCACCGCGACCGGGTTGGAGGACCCGAGCACCTGCGCATACTTGTCCGCCCAGCCGGCGTACCAGACCCAGCGGTCGATCGCCTCCTCGACCTCAGCGCGTCCCGAAGACAGCTCCGCAAACTCCGCCGCGCGCGCCTCCATCATCTCGGCGATCCGGTACAGGACCTGGCCGCGGTTGTACGCCGTCATCGCCGACCACTTCGGGAACGCCCCGCGCGCCGCGCGCACGGCGTCGCGCACGTCCTTTCTCGAGGCGCGGGCGACGTTCTGCCCCTGCGCTTCGTAGGTGCGGCCCGATTCCGAGCGCGGGAACTCGCCCCCGAGGAACAGCTTGTACGTCTTCTTGACCGGGAGCCTGCTCATTCGCCGCGGGTCTCCGAGTCGTCGAAGTCGAGGTAAGGCTCGAGCCCGTGCAGGCCGCCCTCCCGGCCGAACCCGGACTCCTTGTAGCCGCCGAAGGGCGACGTGGGATCGAAGCGGTTGTAGGTGTTCGCCCAGATCACGCCGGCCCTGAGTCTCTGCGCGATCGAGAGGATCCGGGAGCCTTTCTCCGTCCACACGCCCGCCGACAAGCCGTACGGCGTGTTGTTTGCCTTCTCGACCGCCTCGTCCGGCGTCCGGAAGGTCAGGACGGACAGCACCGGCCCGAAGATCTCCTCCTGCGCGACGCGGTAGCTCTGTGCGACGTTCGTGAAGACTGTGGGAACGAACCAATAGCCCTTCTCCGGCAGGCGGCAGGGCGGCTGGTAGATCTCGGCGCCCTCCTCCTCCCCGCTCGCGACGAGCTCCTTGATCTTGTCCAGCTGCTCTCTTGAGTTGATCGCGCCGACGTCCGTGTTCTTGTCGAGAGGGTCGCCCACGCGCAGCGTCCTCAGCCGCTGCTTGAGCTTCTCGATAACGGGCTCGTAGATCGACTCCTGGACGAGCAGCCGCGACCCGGCGCAGCACACGTGGCCCTGGTTGAAGTAGATCCCGTTCACGATGCCCTCGACGGCCTGGTCGAGGGCGGCGTCGTCGAAGATGATGTTCGCGGCCTTGCCGCCGAGCTCGAGCGTTAGCTTCTTGCCCGTTCCGGCGAGCTCGCGCTGGATCGCCTTCCCCACCTCGGTCGAGCCCGTAAAGGCGATCTTGTCGACGCCCTCGTTCTTGACGAGCTCGGCCCCGGTTCTGCCATCGCCGGTGATGATGTTCACGACCCCCGGCGGGAGTTCCGCCTGCCGGAGCACGTCCGCGAAGAGCAGCGCCGACAACGGAGTCGTCTCCGCCGGCTTCAGGACGACCGTGTTGCCCGCCGCCAGCGCCGGCGCCACCTTCCACGCCAGCATCAGCAGCGGGAAGTTCCACGGGATGATCTGGCCGGCAACGCCGATTGGCTTGGGTCTCCGGTTAGGGAACGCGTACTCGAGCTTGTCCGCCCAACCCGCGTAGTAGAAGAAGTGCGCCGCCGTCAGAGGCAGATCGACATCGCGCGACTCACGAATCGGCTTCCCGCCATTTAGGGACTCGAGCACCGCGAACTCGCGCGAGCGCTCCTGCAGGATCCTCGCGATCCGGAAGAGATATTTCGCCCGCTCCGCGGGAGAGATGTCCGACCAGCCGTTCTCGAATGCGTCGCGGGCCGCGCGTACGGCGAGGTCGACGTCCTCCTTGCCGGACTGCGCGACCTCGGCGAGCGGCTCCTCGCGGGAGGGGTCGAGAGTTCGGAAGTACTCACCCGAGCGCGGCTCGACCAGCTCACCGCCGATGTAGAGGCCGTAACGCTCCTCGAGCGTGACGATGTCGCGCGCCTCGGGCGCGGGCGCGTAGTCCCAGCCGGACGGAACCGGCGATCGGTCTTGACGTCTTTCGAGGTCAGTCAATCGTGAAGTAGTCCGGGCTTTGGTAGCTGCCCGTCTTCTCCTTCCGGATCTGCATCAGCACGTCGTTCAAGAGCGTCGATGCGCCGATCCTGTAGAGATCGGGCGTGAGCCATTCAGCGCCGAGCGTCTCGTAGAGCTGGACGAGGTAGTGAACGGCCTGCTTCGCCTGGCGGATGCCGCCGGCCGGCTTCATCCCCACTTTTCGCCCCGTCTCCTGGTAGACGTCGCGGATCGCCTCGAGCATCACAAGCGTCACAGGCAATGTCGCCGCGGCCGGGAGCTTGCCCGTCGAGGTCTTGATGAAGTCGGCGCCGGCGGCCATCGCGAGCAGGGACGCGCGGCGCACGTTGTCGTAGGTCCCGAGCTCCCCGACCTCGAGGATCACCTTGAGATGCGCCTTCCCGGACGCTTCTTTCACCTGGACGATCTCGTCGTAGACCTTGGCGTAGCGCCCCGAAAGGAACGCGCCACGATCGATCACCATGTCGACCTCGTCCGCACCCATCTCGACGACGTCGCGCACCTCCGCGACCTTGATATGCGTCGGCGACTGGCCCGACGGGAACGCCGTCGCGACCGACGCGACCTTGACGCTCGAGCCCTTGACCTTTTCCAGGGCGGCCGGGACGAGGTTCGGGTAGACGCAGAGCGCTGCGACCGAGGGGATTCCGGGATCCGACGGATCCGGCCGGATCGCCTTCGAAGCCAGCGCGGCGATCTTCCCCGGCGTGTCCTGGCCCTCGAGCGTCGTCAGATCCATTATCCGCACGGCCAGATCGAGTGCAAAGAGCTTTGCCTCGCGCTTGATCGAGCGCCGGGCCAAAGTGGCCGCGCGCTCCTCGACCGCGACCTGGTCGACAGAGCCGATTCGGGGGATCCTGGGCTCAAGCGGAAGCTCGAAACCTGTCGGCAGAGCCGGGGCTTTCGCCATGGAAATGAGTGTAGCCCGGCGCTTCTCTCAGACCGTTCTGTGCTCAAAGCGGGCGGCTGGGACTAGTCCCGCGAGGACACGCACCAATGGGACACCCACCGCGGGGAGCCCCTCGCCTCCACCCGGCGGCGATTCTAAGGGTGAAAAGCGCACGTGTCTGTGCCGCGACGTGCCGAAAACTGTGCCGATCCGGCCGCGGCTCAGATCCCCAGCCGCTCGAGCATCCGCTCGTCGCGGCGCCACCTCGGGCGCACCTTCACCTGGAGATCGAGAAAAACCGGATGGCCGAGCAGCGCCTCGATCTCGGGACGCGCCCGCGTCCCGATCTCGCGCACCATCGAGCCACCTTTCCCGACGAGGATCTGCTTCTGCGAATCGGTCTCGACGTAGAGGGAGGCCCGCACGACCTTCTCATCCACCTCCTCGACCTCGACGGTGATCGAGTGCGGCACCTCGTCGCGCGTCAGCTGCAGCGCCTTCTCCCGGATGAGCTCGGCGATCTGCTCCTCTACGGAGAGATCCGTCCGCTGTTCGGCCGGAAAGTACAGCGGCCCTTCCGGCAGGAGCCCGACTAGCTCATCGCGGAGCTCGTCCACCCCGTCCCTCGTCTTCGCGCTTACCGGATGGAGCGCGTGGAAATCGCCGAGACGCGACGCGGTGTTCATCTGCGTCGCGATGTGCCCCGGCTTCAGGCGATCGACCTTGTTCAGCGCGATGACGACCGGGACGCCGAGGGAAAACACGCGCTCGGCGATGAACCGGTCTCCGGCGCCGATGCGGGCCCGCGCGTCGAGCACGAAGAGCACCGCGTCGACGTCCTCAAAGGACGAGTCGACCGTGCGCTGCATGTGCTCGGTCAGTGCGTCGCGGGGACGCTGGAAGCCGGGAAGGTCGGCGAGCACGAGCTGGTGGTCGTCGCCGTTCGAGATCCCGAAGATCCGGCGACGCGTCGTCTGCGGCTTGTCCGAGACGATCGCGACCTTGCCTCCGGCGAGCGCATTCACGAGCGTCGACTTGCCGACGTTCGGCCGTCCCGCGACGGCGACGAAGCCCGACTTCACAGCTCGAACGTGTCCGGAAGCAGTTCTGCCGGCGTCCTGACGGCGACATCGCCATCGGCGCGTCGATAGATGACGCGGTCGAGGCCGAACTCGACCAACCACTGACGGCAGCCCCCGCAGGGGGACGCCGTCACCGCCAGCGCCTCGACATCGCCGGGCTTGATCCCCTCGGAAACTGCTCGCCCGAGCGCACTCTTCTCGGCACAGACGCCGAGCGGGTACGCGGCGTTCTCGACGTTCGTCCCTTCGAAGATGCGCCCGTCGCGGGCCCGCGCCGCCGCGCCGACGAAGAAGTTCGAGTACGGGGCATAGGCGCGCGCCGCGACGGCGTCGGCGCGTTCGATCAACTCGCGGTCAGCGTTCGTCATGACCAGAAGAGCTGGAAGAGGACGAGGGTGACGAGCGCACCCAGCACGCCGCCGGAGAGCACCTCGACGAAGGAGTGGATACCGGATTCGATCCGGGTCTGGGCAACGAGCAGCGCCATGATGAAGGTGAGTGACGAGATGAGGAACCAGTGTGTCGAGTCGCCGAGGATGTAGGTCGCGGCCATCCAGCCTGCAAATGCGACCGCAGCGTGTCCGGAGGGCAGCCCTCCGCGAAGCGGACGTCCGCGGCCTGTGTACGCCTTCGCGGCGATCACGAGCACGATCGTGATGACGAGCGCGATCAGGGTCAGCTCCGTCGGCGCGTCGCGGAGCCGGTCCAGCACGTTGGAGCTCGGATCCTTGATGCGCTCGACGAAGACGAGGTAGCCGACGGCGACGGCGTTGACCGTTGCGATCAGGACCGCACCAGCCGCGATGTCCTTGGCGAGCTTGGCGAGCGGGTCGAACGACGTCGTGGCAACGTCGATCCCGGCCTCGAGCGCGGTGTTGATCATCTCTGCGATCAGTACGAGCGAGATCGAGATCAGGAGCGCCATGAGCTCCAGCCGACCCACACCCACCGCAAGCGCTGCGATCAACACAGCGACGGCGATCGCGAAGTGGATCCGCATGTTCCGCTGTGTGCGGAGTACGTGGATGATCCCCTCGAAGGCGAAGTTGAAGCTCTGGAAGACGGAGGGGCTGCGGCCGACGTTCACGCTTGGAGCGCCTCCTCCCGCGCCTCCATCTCGACACCGTGGTCGTAGCCGAGCAGATGCAGGAGACCGTGAACGAGCGGTCCGCGCCACTCCTCCCCGACGACCTCGGGGCAGACGACGACATCCCCGAGCTGCCGCGGCACGCCGGCCGGAAGCTGCTCGCGCGCGTCGATCGGGAAGGCGAGCACCGTGGGCGGCTCGTCCCGGCCGAGGTGCTCGCGCTTCAGGCGCTTCCCTTCCTCTTCGTCCACGAAGACGAGCCCGACATCGCCGTCCTCAACGCCTTCGGCAGCGAGGACGCGGCGCGCCAGCTCCGTCGCCGCCTCCTCGTCGACGGCGACCCCGCTGTGGTTCGCCACCTCGACCTCGACCATGGGCCTACGTCCGACGCTGCGTGCCGGTTTCCTCTGCATGCGACCTGTACGCCTCCACGATCCGCTGCACGAGCTTGTGGCGCACCACGTCCTCGTTGCCGAAGCGGATGAAGGAGATCCCGTCGATCGTCCCAAGGATGTCCTGGACGGTGATGAGCCCGGAGGCCTGGTCGCGAGGCAGATCGATCTGTGTCACGTCGCCGGTGACGACGACCTTCGACCCGAACCCGAGGCGCGTCAGGAACATCTGCATCTGCTCAGGGCTCGTGTTCTGGGCCTCGTCGAGGAGGATGAACGAGTCGTTCAGGGTCCGCCCCCGCATGAAGGCGAGGGGCGCGACTTCCACGATTCCGCGCTCCATGTACGCGTTCAGCCTGTCCGCCTCGAGCATGTCGTAAAGGGCGTCGTACAGTGGCCGGAGGTATGGGTCCACTTTGGCGAGCATGTCGCCCGGCAGGTAGCCGAGCCGCTCGCCGGCCTCGACCGCGGGTCGCGTGAGGATGATGCGGCCGACCTCCCTTTCCTGCAGTGCCGCAACCGCCAGAGCCATCGCGAGATAGGTCTTGCCCGTTCCGGCCGGGCCAATCGCGAAGGTCACGGTCTGCTTGCGGATCGCGTCCACGTAGCGCTTCTGGTTCACCGTCTTCGGGGCGATCTTCTTGCCGCGGTGTCGCCAAACGACATCCTCGAAGACGTCACGAACGTCCTCGCCCTTGTCCAACACGCCGAGCACGGCGTCGACCGTCGACGGCCCGATCTCGTGGCCGCCTTCGACCAGTTCGACGATCTCGTCGATGACGGTGCGCGCCTGGTCGACGTGCTCCTCGTTGCCCTCGATCGTGAGGCGGTTGCCGCGCAGATGGATCGCGCAGTGCAGGCGATCTCGCAGCGATTCGAGCACGCCGTCGCCGATGCCGGCCAGCTCGACTGCGACGTCATTGGGGACTGACAAGGTCTCCTGCACTCCGCTCAGTGTAGGTTGGATCGGTGCCCGATCCGCTCCACTCGCGGGACGAGGAGGAGGCCGCGCTCGACTATGTCGCCGGCGAGGCGCGGCGCTATCTGGTCGAGCTCGAGCAGGCACCGGTGCTCGCCTCCAGGGACGAGCGTTTCGGCGGATCGCTGCCGGAGGAGGGCGACGGGGCGCTCACCGCGCTCGCCGAGCTGGTGGCAGCGTCCGATGTCGCGACTCGGTCGTCCGGCCCACGCTTTTTCCACTTTGTCACCGGCGGGACGACGCCGGCTGCGCTCGGCGCCGACTGGCTCACGTCGCTCTTCGATCAGAACGCGTTCTCGGGGGTCAGCTCGCCCTACGGGGCGCAACTCGAGGCGGTTGCCGTGCGCTGGCTCCTCGAGCTGTTCGAGCTGCCTGAGGACTGGGGCGGCGTGCTCACGACCGGCGCGACGATGGCCAACTTCGTCGGGCTGGCATGCGCGCGGCGCTGGTGGGCCGGGCAGCACGGGGTCGACCTCGACGAGCGCGGCTTCGCCGGGTTGCCCGCGGTGCCCGTCTTCTCCACCGACTACGTCCACGCGAGCGCGCGCAAGGCGCTCGCGATGCTGGGTCTCGGCCGGGATTCGGTCCGGGCGGTCGATGCCGCCGGTTTGGAGCGCGAGCTGGCGGCGCTCGACGGGGCTCCCGCGATCGTCATCGGCAACGCCGGGGATGTGAACACCGGCGACTTCGATCCGATCGGGCGGATGGCCGATCTTGCCGCAGCGTACGGCGCCTGGCTCCACGTCGACGGTGCGTTCGGGCTCTTCGCGCGCGTGACGCCGAAGGCAGCCGCGCTGGCGGAAGGCGTCGAGCGGGCGGATTCGGTCATCGCCGACGGGCACAAGTGGCTGAACGTCCCCTACGACTGCGGGTTCGCGTTCATCCGTGACCGAGAGCTCCTGCGGGAGCCGTTCAGGCTCACGGCCGCGTACCTGCCCGCGGACGAGACGCCGAGCCCGGAGGCCTCGCGGCGTGCTCGATCGCTGGCCGTCTGGGCGACACTCCGCGCCTACGGCCGAGCCGGCTACCGAGCCATGGTCGAGCGTCATCTCGAGCTCGCGCAGCGGTTGTCCCGAAGGGTGGACGAGACGCCGGAGCTCCAGCGGCTCGCTGAGGCGAAGCTGAACATCGTCTGCTTCCGCTTGCGGCCACCGGGGCTTGACGAGCAGGAGCTCGACGAGCTCAACCGCTCGCTCGGGCAGGACGTCCTGGAGGACGGCCGCGTCTTTTTCGGAACGACCGTCTATAAGGGCAAGGTCGCGTTCCGTCCGGCGATCGTCAACTGGCGCACGACCGAGCGCGACGTCGATGTGCTGATCGATGTCCTGCTGGAGCTCGGGTCCAGGCGGCTCGCCGTCCGGGCGTAGCTCTCAAAGGCACACATTCGGCACACTCCTGCGCGCCACGCGTGCGCTCGATCTCGATACGCTCGAATCGGGGAGGAGGTTGGAGGCCCCCAAGGGGCCTGGGTCAGGCGAGCTTTTCGCGCACGAGCTGACTGACCTCTGAGCCGTCGGCGCGCCCAGCTACCTGCGGCATCACGTCGGCCATGACGCGGCCAAGATCACGGAGGCTCGTTGCCCCGTTCTCGGCGATCGCATCGTCGATGATCTCCTCGAGCTCGTCCTCGCTGAGCGGCTCCGGCATGAACTCCTCGAGCACTTCGAGCTCGTAGTCCTCCGCATCGGCCTGCTCTTCCCGGCCGGCTGCCCGAAACGCCTCCTCTGCCTCCACGCGCCGCTTGCGTTCGCGCTGCAGGACCTGGAGCTCCTCCTGGTCGTTGAGCGGGCGCTGGAGCTCCTTCTCCGCCGAACGGAGGCTATTGAGGATCAAGCGCAGCGCGTCGCGCCGGTCGGCATCGCGCTCCCGCATCGCCTCCTTGAGCTCGTCCTCGAGCCGCACGATGAGACTCATTCAGGCATCCCTTCGATGCGCCCGCCGAGGATGTGCCAATGGAGGTGGAAGATCGTCTGGCCTCCGCCCGGTCCGACGTTGACGAGCACTCGGTAATCCTCCAGACCAGCCTTGCGCGCCGTCTCGGCGACGAAGTCGAGCATGCGCTTCGCCTCTTCCGGCGGGAAGTCGCCGACGTCTCGAAACGTGTCGACATGTCGTTCGGGCAGAACGAGCAGGTGCGTCTCGGCCTTGGGATAGATGTCGCGGACGGCGACGAAGCCGTCCGCCTCGTTGACGTGGTCGCCCTGCTGAACCAGCTTGCAGAAGAGGCAGTCGTCGTTGCTCAAAGGCGAACCTTCTGAGCGCCGACGTGTCGACCGGTCACGCGATGTCTCATGCGGCGAGGATCCCTTCGTCGGTGACGGCGGCGCCGCGCACGGGTACGAGCTCGCCCACCGGCGCTTCCTCGGCGACCAGCCACGGCGAGTAGTCGTCCCCGTAGCCCCGTCCCGGCCGGTCGACGAGCACGACGTCCTCGCGGTCGAGCTTTCCACGCCAGCGTGCAAGACACGCCTCATGCGAGGCCGCACGGAGTCGGGCGCTGCGTTCCTTCTTGACGGCCGGCGGAACCGTGTCCGCGTCTTCCGTCACCGTCCCGGGGCGCGGCGAGTAGGGGAAGACGTGCACCTTCGTGATTCCCGCCCGGTCGACGACGGCGAGCGTGTTCCGGAACGCGCCTTCGTCCTCGCCCGGGAAGCCGACGATCACATCGGTCGTCAGGTTGAAGTCGTCGAGCGGCGCGAGGCGGCGCAGGTACGTCTGGGAGGTGTAACGGCGGCCCATCGCCCTGAGGATCCCATCGTCGCCGGATTGGAGCGGAACATGCAGGTGCCGCGATACGACCGGCGTTTCCCGTAGCGCAGCGACAAGCTCGTCGTTCACGTGGTTGATCTCGATCGACGAGAGCCGCAGGCGCTCGAGACCAGGGACGGCTCCAGCCTCCCGCACCAGGCGCGCCAGGCCGTACCCCGCCCCGCGATCGCGATAGCAGCCGAGGTTGATGCCCGTGAGGACGACCTCTCTGTGGCCCTGTCGCACGCGTTTCACGACTTCTCGGAGCACCGCGTCCGCCGGCCTGCTCCTCGAGGCCCCACGCACGAGGGGAATCACGCAGAAGTTGCACGAAAAGCTGCAGCCGTCCTGGACCCTGACGAACGCACGGACCCGGTCGAGCCGCGAATCTGCCTGGACGCAGCCGATCGGCCCGACGTCGCGTGCGACGAGCGCTGGGGTCTCCTCCGGCGTTGCGCGCACGACCGAGACGTTGGCGGGCAGGGTCGCGAACGCGTCCCCACGGAGATTCGCGCCGCAACCCGTGAGATACACACGTCGGTGGGTGCGCGCCGCTCGAGCCGCCGCCTGACGGGATTTCGCGACCGCCTCGTTCGTGACGCAACACGTGTTCACCACCGCGACATCGGCCGAGCCGTCGAGCTCGTCGTGCCCGTCGGCAAGCAGGCGCTCGCGTAGCGCCTGCGCGTCGACGTGGGACACCTTGCAGCCGAGAAAACGGACGGTGAAGGTGGCCATCGGAGCCGCAAATCTACTGCCGTTCGAAGAGATCGGCAGCCCAGCCGCCGTCGATGCGCCGCTCGCGATGCGTATAACGCAGGACATCGGGCATGCGCGAGTGGAAGTAGCCGGCGGTCACGAGCCGGTGCGCGCCGATGCGCGAAGCGAGCGCCTCCACTGCAGGGAGATTCATGTTGGCCAGTACGAGCTCGGTGCTTGGAAGGTTCGCTTCGAGTGCATCACCCTGCATGACGTCGATCTCGACGTCGTTGACGTGGGCGTTCCGTCCCGTAGCCTCGACGGCCGCCGGGTCCAGGTCGATCGCGACGACCTCCCCGAAGCCAAGCTTGGCGGCGGCGATCGAAAGCACGCCCGACCCGCAGCCCACGTCCAAGAGGCTGGACGGAGCGAGATCGGTGAGGAAGCCAAGGCAGAGCTGCGTCGTGGGATGTGAGCCGGTTCCGAACGCGCGACCGGGATCGATGACGACGACGATCCCCTCCTCGGGCGGCTCTTCCCAGGGCGGCCCGACCCACAGCGGACCGACCCAGACGGGCCGATGGAACTCCCGCCAACGCTCTTCCCACCCCGGCTCGACCGGCTCCGACTCGATCTCGCCGAACGCCTCACGCAGACGGGCCTCGCCGGCCGCGTCCGTGTAGACGGCCAGCGCGTCCTCAGCCTCCTCGAAACCCTCGGGATGCAACTCGAGGAGGCGCGCCGTCATCTCCTCCCGTAGCGCCGCCAGGACCGGGATGGACACCCGGCGGAGCTCGTTCGCGCTCAGCGGAACGCGCTCTTCAGCTTGTCGAAGAACCCCTCTTCCGACCTGTACGTCTCGTCGTCGGAGATGCCTTCGAAGCGCTCGAGCAGGTCACGCTGCTCGTCGCTCAGTTGGCGGGGGACTGCGACGTTCACGAGCACGCGCTGATCGCCGCGGCCGAAGCCCTGGAGGACCGGCATCCCACGTCCTCGTAAGACGACGACCTCGCCGGGCTGAGTCCCGGGTGCGAACTCGAGCTCCGTCTCACCGTCGAGCGTCGGGACGGCGACCCGCGCGCCGAGCGCTGCCTGTGTCATCGTCAGGCCGACCGTCGAGAAAATGTCGTCGCCCTCGCGAACGAACCGTTCATCCCGTGCAATCCGCACCCGCACGTAGACGTCACCCGCGCGCCCGCCGGGGGCGCCTGAATGGCCTTCGCCGGAGAGCCGAATCCGCTGCCCGTCGTGGATGCCGGGAGGGATCTCGACCTCTCGCCGCCGCTCCTCGAGCACCTGGCCGGAGCCCTGGCAATTCCGGCACGGATGCTCGATCACTCGACCGGCGCCGCCGCAGGTCGGACAGGTCTGCGTCCGGATGAACTCGCCGAAGGCGCTGCGGGAGACCCGCTGGAGGCGACCCTGTCCTTGGCAGGTCGGGCAGATGGCGACGTCGGTCCCCGGCTCGACACCTGTCGCATCACAGCGCCCGCACGGCACGGCGACCTGAAACGAGACCTCGCGCTTCGTCCCGCTCGCTGCTTCCACGAGCTCGATCTCGACCTCGGCGGCGACATCGGCGCCGCGTGCTCCCGTGCGCATCGTGGCCGAGAGCAGGTCGTCGCCGAAGAACGCCGAGAAGATGTCGGCCAGGCTCCCGAAGTCGAAGTGCGACGGCTCGAAGCCTCCACTGCGGAGGCCGGCGTGGCCGAAGCGATCGTAGAGCTCCCGAGTCTCCGTCTTGGAGAGCACCTCGTACGCCTCCACGACCTCCTTGAAGCGCTCGTCGGCATCGGGAGCGTCGGACACGTCCGGATGCAGCTCGCGCGCCAGCCGGCGGAACGCCTTCTTGATCTCTGTCTCGTCCGCGTCCCGGCGGACGCCCAGCACCTCGTAGTAATCCCGCTCAGCGGTTGCCATTGCGGCAAGCGTAGCCGTGAGCCCGGGCGCTAATTCTCGGCGTAGATCTCCTCCACAAACCGGGAGAGCTCGTATGACGCCACACGCACCGACCGGATCGCCGTCTCGTAGTCCATGCGCAGCGGACCGAGGAGGCTGACCGCGCCAAGACGGCGATGCGCGAGCCCGTAGGTCGCTCCCACGAGCGAAGCCTCACGCAGGCCGGGATGCGACAGCTCCATGCCGACGCGCACGAAGGACCCGCCCTTGCCACCGAGCGCATCGCTCATAAGCTGCAGCAACGTTGCGCGCTGCTCGAGCGCCTCGAGGAGCGGGCGGTAGGTCGCGAGGTCCTCGCCTCGAGCCTGCCCGAGGACCGTCGCTGCGCCGCCGACGAAAAGCCGCTGCTCCTCGCTTCCCGCGGCGTCCGTAAACGCCGGTCGCAAGAGCTCGAGGAACGAACGCTCGCGCTCGGACAGGCCGGCCTCGGCAAAAGCCTGGCGAAGGCCATGCGAGCCAAGCGGCAGGCCGACAGTGCGCTCGTTCAGGTACTCGGCAGCCCAGTTGACGAGTCCCGGGTCGATTGGCTCGCCCAGGGCGAAGACGCGCTTGGTGACGCCGCCCGTGGAAGTGATCACGACCGCGACGACGAGCTGTGGCTGCAGCGCGAGGACCTCGACATGACGGACCGTCGCAGCCTCCAGCGGCGGCGCCGATACAAGCGCGAGTAGACGCGTCAGCTGGGAGAGCGCCTCCGTCGTCGCCTGGAGCGCAGACTCCACCTCCGTCCCAGCCCGACTCAGGTCGATCTCGACCGTCGCCGGGCGCGGCTCCAACCGGTCGAGGAGCCCGTGCACGAACAGCCGATAGCCGGACTCGGTGGGAACACGTCCGGCCGAGGTGTGGGGATGCGAGAGCAGCCCCAGCCGCTCGAGCTCGGCGAGCTCACCGCGCACCGTGGACGACGACACGCGCAGTCCGGCCCGCTCGACCAGGTGCTTGGACCCGATGGGCTGGCCCGTAGCGATGTACTCCTCGACGAGGCGCCGCAGGATCTCGCGCTGGCGGTCCGTCAGCTCTACTGTGGCCATTTTGCAGGGATTTTACTCGTCATACGAGCAGCTCCGCCGTGACACCGCCGCCAAGAAGGCGACCACGGTGGGTGAGCGCGAGGTCCTCTTCCCCATTCTCGCCGGCCCGCCGCGCGAGCAGCCCCAGGCCCTCCAGCCGACCGAGCGCAGCCCGGTCAACGACGCCTTCGGCCTGCGCCAGTTGGAACGGCTGATCGAGTCGCAACCCGAGCATCACCCGCTCGCGCAGCCGAACGTCAGCTCCGAGATCCTCGATTTTACGCCGCGGCATGGTTCCGGCCCCCAGCGCCTCCAGGTAGGCGGGCAGCCGTGGCGTGTTCCGCCGGCGACGACCGGCGACCGTCGAAACCGCCCCGATCCCGAGGCCGACATAGTCCCGGCCGAGCCAGTAGGCGAGGTTGTGCCTCGAGCGCAGGTCGCGAACACCGGCCCCCTGCTCGGCTCGGCAGAAGTTCGCCGTCTCGTACCAGCGATACCCCGCCGCGGTCAGCCGGTCGACCACGCGCTCGAAGTAATCCTCCATCGCCGACGCCTGGCGATCGAGCTCCTCCCCATGGGCGTGGGTGAATCGGGTCCCCGGCTTGGCTTCGAGCTCGTAACACGACAGGTGCTCCGGTCCGAGAGCGAGCGCCTCATCGATGTCGGCCTCGAGGTCGGCGGGTCCCTGGCCTGGGATTCCGTAGATGAGATCGAGCGAGATGTTGTCAAATCCGGCATCACGGAGATGGTAGAAGGCGCGCCGGACGTCGTCGGGACCGGCGCGCCGTTCGAGCACCGAGAGCAGATTCGGCTGAAAGGTCTGGGCGCCGAGGGAGAGCCGCGTCACTCCTTCCTCGCGCAGCAGCAGCGCGAGCTCGGGCGTGACGGTCTCCGGGTTCGCCTCGACGGTGATCTCGTCCGCCGGAGGCAAGCCGCTCAGAGCCCGCCGTAGGGCCGCGGGCTCGGTGAACGTCGGCGTGCCTCCGCCGAGAAAGACGGTGTCCAGCCGAGGGGCGAGCGACTCGCGCTCCAGCTCGAGCTCGGCGAGCAGCGCTTCGACGTAGCGGTCGTGCTCGCCCCGCCGCCCGACGACGGTCACGAAGTCGCAGTATCCGCAGCGATGGCCGCAGAAGGGCAGATGGACGTAGAGGTGGCGCACCGTCCCCGTCACTTCGATCCCTCCAGGTTGAGAACGGCCAAGAACGCCTCCTGAGGCACCTCGACGGCCCCGACCTGCTTCATCCGTCGCTTCCCCGCCTTCTGGCGCTCGAGCAGCTTGCGCTTGCGGGTGATGTCGCCGCCGTAACACTTGGCGAGCACGTCCTTGCGCTTGGCCTTGATGGTCTCGCGCGCGACCACGCGCGAGCCGATCGCGGCTTGCACTGGTACGTCGAAGAGCTGCCTCGGGATCTCCTCGCGCAGCTTGTCCACGAGCGCGCGGCCCCGTCCGTACGCCGACTCGCGGTGGAGGATGAGTGAAAGCGCGTCGACAGACTCCCCGGCGATCAGGACGTCGAGGCGGACGAGGTCCCCCTCGCGGAAGCCGATCACGTCGTAGTCGAAGCTCGCGTAGCCGCGCGTGCGCGACTTGAGCTGGTCGTAGAAGTCGACAACGACCTCGGACAGCGGTAGCTCGTAGATCAACACCGCCCGCTCCTCCGAGAGGTACTCCATGTGGTCGAACCTGCCGCGGCGCTCGGTACAGAGCTCCATGACCGGACCGACGTACTCCTTTGGCACGATGATCGACGCGCGGATGTACGGCTCTTCGACCCGCTCGATCTCCGCCGGCATCTCCGCCGGGTTGTGGACCTCGACATCCTCTCCGTCCTTGGTCAGCACGCGGTAGGCGACGTTGGGCGCGGTCACGAGCAGATCGAGATCGAACTCGCGCTCGAGGCGCTCGCGCACGATCTCCATGTGCAGGAGCCCGAGGAAACCGCAGCGGAAGCCGAAGCCGAGGGCTTGCGAGGTCTCCGGCTCGTAGACCAGCGCAGCATCGTTGAGCTTGAGCCGTTCGAGTGCGTCGCGGAGGTCGGGGTAGTCGTCCGACTCGGTCGGGAACAGCCCCGCGAAGACCATGGGCTTCACGTCCTTGTACCCGGGCAGCGCCTCGGCCGCGGGACGTTCGACGGACGTGAGCGTGTCGCCGACGCGAAGCCGGCTGACATCCTTGAGCCCGCTGATCACGTAGCCGACCTCGCCTGCCTCCAGGGTGCTGCTCGCGCGCATCGTCGGGGAGAAGAAGCCCAGCTCCTCCGACTCGAACCGCGTGCCCTGGGCCATTGCTTGAAGCCGTTCGCGCGTCCGGAAGGCGCCGTCGACGACACGGACGAACGCGACCACACCCCGGTACTGGTCGTAGGAGGAGTCGAAGATGAGCGCGCGTGGCGGCGCCTCGGGGTCGCCGGCCGGGGGCGGAATGCGCTCGACGACAGCATCGAGCACCTCCGCCACGCCTTCTCCTGTCTTGGCCGAGATCCGCACGACGTCCTCCGGATCGCCGCCGATCAGGTCGGCGAGCTCCCGGGCCGTGCCCTCCGGATCCGCCTGCGGGAGGTCGATCTTGTTGACAACCGGTAGGAGCTCGAGGTCGTTCTCGATAGCCAGGTAGGCGTTGGCGACCGTCTGTGCTTCGACGCCTTGGGCTGCATCAACCACGAGCACTGCGCCCTCGCAGGCCTGAAGCGAGCGCGAGACCTCATAGGTGAAGTCCACGTGGCCCGGCGTGTCGATCAGATTGAGCTGGTGCCCCTTCCAGAGCACGCGGACGGCCTGGGCCTTGATCGTGATCCCCCGCTCGCGCTCGAGCTCCATCGAGTCGAGGAGCTGCTCGCGCATCTCGCGCCCCGTCACCGTCTCCGTGAGCTCGAGGATGCGGTCGGCCAGGGTCGATTTCCCATGGTCGATGTGCGCGATGATCGAGAAGTTCCGGATTCGGTCCTGCTGCATCAGGTCAGGCGGGCGGCCGGGCGCGGGTTCGCAACGATAGCAACGGCCTCAGCTCACGAACTCCCAGCAAACGGCACGAAAACAGGTACACGGCGCCTCCGGCGACAAGGGCCGACGAAAGGGAGACGAGCTGGCCCAGAAACGACCGGCCGAGCGCGTTGTCGAGTGCCCACCAGACGCCGAAGGAGACGATCGCAAGCGGGATCGAGGCGAGCGTGATTCGCATTGCCGATCGGGCCGTCTCGTGCCATTCGATCCGTTCGAGGCGACGGCGGAGTAGCACGAGCAAGGCCGCCGAGCCGGCCATGTTCGCGACGGAGATCGCCAGCGGAATCCCCCAGACCCCGAGGCGGTAGAAGAGCGCGAAGAGCGCCGTGTTGAAGACGAGGTTCCCAAAGGCGACCCAAGTTGGAAGCCAGGGTGCCTGGAGGCTGAAGAAGGCCCGGTTCAGCATCAGCATCGCCCCGTTGAAGACCAGACCGAGCGAGAACGCTGCCAGGGCTCCCGCGACGACGTGAGTCGCGTGCGCGTCGAATTCCCCCCGTTGGTAGATCAGGCGAACGATCGGCTCCGCCAGGACGGCGGAGACGACGCTGGCGGGGATGAGGAGAAACGCGATCTGCCGAAGCCCGACCCCGACCGTATGGCGGAAACCGTTCGTGTCTCTTCGGGCGGCCAGGCGCGCAAGCGCCGGGAAGAGGACGGTTGCGACCGCGACCGAGAACATCCCCTGCGGAAGCATGTAGAGCCGGAATGCGGCATCGATCGCGCTCGGGGCGATCGTCCGATCGATGAACCTGGCGGCGAAGAAGGTTCCGATCAGGGCGTTGATATTGATCAGGCCGAGGCCGAGCGTGACCGGAAGCATCAGGACGAACACTCGCTTGACGGCCGGGTCACGCCAATCAATCGCGAGCCGGAGACGCCCGTCGAGGCCGGCTAGCCACGGGAGCGGAAGGAGGAGCTGGACGAGCGTGCCGAGCACGATCGATCCGGCGTAGACGTAGAGCTTGCCGCTCTCGGTGTCCGCCTGGGGGACGCCGATCACGAGGCCGGCGATGATCACGAGGTTCCAGAAGACAGGTGTCAGCGCCGGGACGGTGAAGTGCTCGTAGCTGTTCAGGATGCCGACGACGATCCCGAAGACGCCGAGCAGAGTGACGATCGGGAACAGGATTCGGGACAGCGTGACCGCGAGGTCGCCCGCCGGCCCACTGCCGTAGCCGAAGAGCGCCATCACCCAAGGCGCGGCGAGGATGAAGATCGCGGTGACGGCCGTGAGCCCGAGGAGCAGCAGCCAGATCAGGCTCGATGCGACGCGCCATGCACGCGCGCGCTCACCCTTCTCGAGCAGCTCGCTGAAGACGGGGACGAACGCCGACGAGAGCGCCGCGTCGGCGACCAGCGCCCGGACCAGGTTGGGCACCTGGAAGGCGACAGTGAAGGCGTTGATGCCGACGCCCTCGACCCCGAAGTAGCTGCGGGCCACGATCTCGCGGACGAGCCCGAGAATCCGGGAGAGGCCCGTTGCCGTCGAGAAGATCGCCGTCGACCAGGCGAGACGGCGAGACGGGACCGCGGCGGCGGCCTCCTGGCCTACGTCGCGCAGCGCCGCCCGGTTTCCCACGGCGTGAGCATACGAGCGGGCCGAGCGTGCTCCTTCGCCCGGATCGCACCGAGCAGACGCTCTGGTACCATGCCCGCCGCCCGCAAAGCGGGCATTTTTCACGTTATGCCGAACATCAAGCAGCAGAAAAAGCGCGTGCGAGTGGCCGCCCGGCAGCGACTCGAGAACTTGCGCTACCGGTCGACCGTCAAGACGCTGACCCGTCGTCTGAGGGTCGCAGTCGAAGAGGACGACGCTGACCGCGTTCGCGCGGCGCACCTCGAGCTCCAGCGCTGGATCGACCGCGCCGCGTCGAACGGGGCTCTCCACAAGAACGCCGCGTCGCGAAAGAAGGCCCAGGCCGCGCGGATCGTCTCGGGCAGTTAGCCCCGTCCGCCGGCTGGAGCCGCTTCGGGCTCCCGCGTCACATCTACCAACGCTCGGGTCAGCTCGAGATCGCCTGAGAGGCGGCTCGCTCCCTTGATCGCCGCGTCGAGCTGGGCAAGGCGAACGACGGCCGCGTCGAGCTCGTCGCTCGTGTAGCGATCGGCGTGTCCCAGCGCCTTCCGGATTCGGAACTCGTGCACCTTCAGCCGCCCGGCGATCTCGCGGGTTCGGAGGCCCTCGGCGGCAAGCAGCTGGACTGCTCGGACAAGGCCGACGTGCGCGGCGAGCCGCACAGAGACGCTGAAAGGATCGCGCCGCTCGAGCTCGGCTTCGCAGGCCGCAAGCAGAGCCGGTAGATCGCGCTCCCCCCAGGCGTCGGTGAGCGCCCAAGCTGCAGCCTCCCTGGCAGGCGTCGCAAGGGCCTCCACGTCCCCTCGCTCGACCGGCTTTCCGCCGGCCCAGGTCGCAATCTTCTCTGCTTCGGTCGCCAGTGCGGTGAGGTCGTCGCCGACGATCTCGACCAGCGCCTGGGCGCCGTCGCGGTCGACCGACGCGCCGTGTGCCTCGAACTGAGCCCGAACCCAGCCTGGAAGGTCGCGCGGCTTCGGCGCGTCGAAGGCTAGGACCTGCCCGGCCTTCGCGACGATCTTGGCCAGGGCATCGCTCCGCAGAGCCTCGCGGGCGACGAGTGTGAGCACCGCTCCCGGCACCGGGTTGCCGAGATATCCGGCGATCGCCTCGGCGTCGGCTTTCCGCCAGCGCTCGACGCCTTCGACCACGACCAGGCGGCCGCCCTCGCCGCCCGCGAACAGGCCGAGAGCGTTACAGGCGGCAACCGCGTCCGGACCGCTCGCGGACTCGGCCGTGAGTTGTTCCACCGACTCGTCGCCGAAGCGGGCGCGCAGGCGGCGGAGCGCGCGCACGACCTTCGGGCGATCGTTTCCCGTCAGCAGATACACGGGGCGCAGAGGCTCGTCCGACACCTGCGGTGAGCATAGTGACCCTCACCGGCGCGACCACGTCGAGATGCTTCTCCCGTCGGTCTCGACGACGACGCGGCCGTCCGTGTCGGTTCGGAAGAGCTCGAGGTGCGCCGCCGCATTGAGCGTCGCCACCGTCGAGGGCGCCGGGTGGCCGTAGTCGTTGTCCCGGCCGCACGAGATGATCGCGACGTTGGGCTGGGCGAGCTCGAGCAGCCGCTGGAGCCCGTCGTCGGCCGAGCCGTGGTGCGCCACCTTGAGGATCTCGACGGGCGGCGGGTTGAGGGGCAGCGTGACGGGCGACTCGGCGTCCGCGGTGAGGAGGGCGTCGACCTTGCCGTAACTGGCCAGGATTACCGTCGCCCGCAGGTTTGGATCACCGTCGCCCGTCCCCGCGCCCTCCGGCCACAGCACCTGAAGGCGCAATCCGCCCAGCCGGAAGACCGTGCCGGCGTGCGACTGCACGACCGGCACCGCTTGCTTGCGCGCGGCCGCCATTGCTGCGCGCTCGTCCGGACTGTCGTACGGGATCTTCGGATCGAGAATGCGATCGACGTCCAGATGCTCGATCACTTCGGCAGCTCCGCCGACGTGATCCCGTTGCGGGTGGGTCAACACGAGCAAGGCCAGCCGGCGGATGCCGAGGTGCCGCAGCTGATCGTCGACCTCCGCTTCAGGCGGCCCTTCATCGACGAGCACGGCGCCCTCCCTTACCTGGAGGAGGATCGAGTCGCCCTGCCCGACGTCCAGCACCGTGAGCCTCAGGCCTTTCGGGGCAGGGGGCGGCGGAGCCGACTGCAGCTTCCAGCCGGCGAGCACGATCACGCCGACGCCGACGACGACTGCCAGTCCCGGCCTGCGCCAGGCGGGTACCCGTGCGGCAGCGACGACAAGCAGAGTCGCGAGCGCTGCGAGACCAAGCGCGAGCCGCGAGCTGACCTGGGCTCCCGGCAAGCCGCCGACGAGCCGGGCGCAGGCCGCGATGTAGGCGGCGAGCCAGCCGTTCGCCCATGCCGCCGCCACCGCAGCCGGTGGGAGCACCTGGTCGAGCAGCGCTGTCAGAAGGGCGAGGCCGAAGCAAGGAGGGACGGCAGCCGCGGCCAGCGCATTGCTCAAGATCGAGTAGACGGGAACCGATCCGAACTGGGCAAGCAGAATCGGAGCGGTCGCGAGGCCGCAGGCGGCCGAGACGGCGACGATGCCCACGAGCCCACGCGGGACCGGATAGCCCTCGAGGACGCCGTCGAGTCGAGGAACGGCGACGAAGATCGCAGCAACCGCCGCGAACGAAAGCTGGAACCCCGGCTCGAGCAGGCTGTATGGATTCCACGCCATGAGCAGCGCGGCGCCCAGGAGCAGGAAGTACCAGCGATCTCGAGGACGCGACGCGAGCCAGGCGAGCGAAGCGAGCGCACCGGCCACGCCGGCGCGAACCACGGAAGGCTGCCACCCGACAGCCACGACGTAGGCTCCGATCGCCGCGAGCGCCGCCAGTTCCGCCGTGAGCCGCGAGATCCCGAGCATCCACGCGACGAGCAGGACGCCGCCGGCGACGAACGCAACGTTCTGGCCCGAGACGGCCAGTAGCACAGAGAAAAGGGCCAGAACGAACCTGGCGGAGTTTTTGGTCGTGGAGTGCACGAAACCCCGGAGTTGGAGTGACCTGCGCGCTGGTTGCATCCGAGTTCGCGCGCGCACCGACCATCCGTCACGGTCACAACGAGTGGTCGGGCACCGATTAGTGGGAACTACTGCTCGCGCTTCTTGCCGCGATTCGGCTCGTCTTTCCGCGCTACCCCGCGAGCTGCTGATCCTCGCACGGTTGATAAGAGCTCTTTGGGTTAGCCGAATCTGGCGCCTCACCCGTGCCACGATTGTTTGCAGGATGATGAGCGAGGAGATCGTCGGCAGGGACGAGGAGCTACGTTCCTTGTCAGCCTTCCTCGACCGCACGGCTGAAGCACCAGGGGCACTCGTGCTCGAGGGCGAAGCAGGGATCGGGAAATCGACCCTCTGGCTCGCTGCGGTCGACGCCGCGCGCGAGCGCGGGCTCCGCGTCCTCTCCTCGCGGCCAGCCGAGACGGAGCAGGGACTTGCTCACGCAGGCCTGGGCGATCTGTTCGAGGACGTGCTCGAGGTCGTCGCGCCGGCGCTGTCCGCGCCGAGGCGCCGCGCGCTCGAGGTCGCGCTCCTCGTGGAGGAGGCCGCCGGCCCTTCGGTGGATCCGCACACGCTCGGCGTCGCCATCCGGAACGCCGTGGAGGTTCTCGCTGCCAAAGGTCCGGTTGTGCTTGCGGTCGACGACGTCCAGTGGCTCGACCGCTCCTCGGCAAGCGCTCTCGCGTTCGCGGTGCGACGCTTGGGAAGCGAGCCCGTCCTCCTCCTGCTCGCCCGCCGCCTCGGCGAAGGAGCGGAGACATCGGAGCTCGACCATGCGATCGACGCCGAGCGGGTCGAGCGGCTGCACGTTGGCCCGCTCAGTCTGGGCGCCATCCAAAGGCTCATACAGGCGCGGCTCGGCCCCACGTTCGGCCGCTCGGTGCTGCTGCAGGTGTACGAGACCTCGGGCGGCAACCCCTTCTTCGCCCTCGAGCTCGCTCGCGCTCTCGAGCGGCTGCCGCGGCCGCCCCCAGCGGGCGAGCCGCTTCCGGTTCCGGAGGAACTCGACGCCCTGCTCAGGCGGCGACTCGCCGACCTCCCTCGCCGCACCGTCGAGGTGCTCAGGCTCGCGGGCGCGCTCGCCCGACCGGCGCTCACGCTCGTCGAGGCGGCGGCAGGAAGCGATCTCGCTAGGGCGTTACGTCCGGCGATCGATGCGGGGTTGGTGAGACTGGACGGCGATCGCCTCCGCTTCTCGCATCCGCTGTTTCCGCTCGCGGTCGCTTCCCAGCTCACGCCGGACGAGCGGCGCGACCTTCATAGACGTCTCGCCGGAGTCGTGGACGACGTCGAGCAGCAGGCCCGCCATCTCGCGCTCGCGGGCGAGGGCCCTGACACGAAGGTAGCCGCGGCGCTCGAGGCCGCAGCCGAGGCCGCAGCCGCGCGTGGCGGATGGGCCGCCGCCGCGGAGCTCTTCGAGGCCGCGGCCGTGCGGACGCCGCGAGGAACACCGGAGGGATCACGCCGGCGACTCCGCGCTTCCGGCTTGTGGGAGGAGGTCGGCGATGACGCCCGCGCCTTGAGGCTCGTCGAGCCGCTCACCGCGGAGCTGAGACCGGGGCCTGAGCGGGCGAGGGCACTGATTCAGCTCAGCCAGCTGCGCGAGGACCTTGCCGAGGGCGTCAAGCTCGGTGAGGAGGCGCTGCTCCAGCCCGGGCTCGGCGACCCGCTCAGCGCGGAGATTCATGACAAGCAAGCCCTCAACCGCGCGCTGCTCCTCCAGCTCGTGGCTGCCCGATCACATGCGGCGGCGGCGGTCGAGCACGCGGAGAGGACAGACGACCCAGCGTTACTCGCACAGGCGCTGGCGGTTCAGCTCGATCTCGAGCACGTCGCTGGCAACCCCCTCTCCGACCGCCTGGTCCGCCGTTCGCTCGCGTTGGAGCACGAGGCGGGAGAACGGCCGTATTTCAACTCGCCGACGTGGCTGGCGGCGATCCGACTGTTCCGCGCCGGTCGGCTCGACGAGGGTCGTCGCCTGTACGAGGAGTACCGGCGTCGCGCGCAGGACTACGGGCTCGACCTCTTCGCGCGCAGGCGGCCTTCCAGCTCGTTCGGCTCGAGTGTCAAGCGGGGAGACTTGACGAAGCCGACCGGCTGCTGTCCGAGTACTCGGGGTTCTTCCGCGAAGAGAGCGTCGGCCGCCAGCTCGGCCTGCGTGCGGCGGGGGTCGTCGCTGCGTACGCGGGCCGCCTGGAAGAGGCGCGGGCGCTCTTCGCCGAGGGAGCGGAGCGGGCGGCGCGTGAACACCTAGAAGGGCTCCGGATGAAGAATCTTACGGAGCTCGCGTTCGTCGACCTCTCGCTCGGCGATGCGCGAGCGGCGCTCGACCGGCTGCTGCCGCTCGTGGAGCAGCTCGAGGAGCGGGGGTATCGGCACCCCACCGCTGTTCCGGTGCTCCCGCACGCGATCGAGTCGGCGATCGCGGTCGGCGAGCTCGAGACCGCCGGCGCTCTCATCGGCCGGCTGGAACGGCAGGCGCGGACGCTCGCCGAGCCCTGGCCGCTCGCGGTGGCGGCTCGCTCGCGGGGGCTCCTCGCCGCCGCGGCAGGCGATTTCGACGCCTCGTTCGAGGCGTTCGCTTGCGCGCTCGCCGAGCACGCGCGCATCCAGGTGCCGTTCGAGCGCGCCCGGACGCTGCTCGCCTTGGGAGCGGCGCAGCGGCGCGCGAGGCACCGGGCGGAGGCACGCGCATCGCTGCAGCAGGCAATCGGGATCTTCGAGGAGGTGGCGACACCGGCGTGGGCGGAGAAGGCGCGCGCCGAGCTCGGTCGCATCGGCGGGCGCAGACGCGCGGAGGGGCTGACGCCAGCAGAGCGCCGCGTCGCCGAACTCGTCGCCGAGGGACGAACGAACCGGGAGGTGGCGGACGCGCTCTTCCTCAGCGAGCGGACGGTCGCGAGCCACCTCAGCCACGTCTACGCGAAGCTCGGGGTGCGCTCACGTACGGAGCTCGCCCGCCGGCTGCGGTAAAGACCCACACGAAGGCGAGCAAAGTTCAGAGGTTCTGACGTTTCGGCCGCGGCGCCCGGGTCGTACCTTCGGTGCGTGCCGAGTTACCTCGCCGAGACGTTCCTCGCGCGCGGCGCCGCGGGGGAGCGCACCGCGCGCGAGCGGCGGGCGCGCTCGGCAGCCGAGGAGCTGACGCGCAAGGGGACGCGCGTCCGCTTCGACCGCTCGATCCACGTCCCCGAGGACGAGATCTGCTTCTTCGTCTTCGACGCACCGTCGAGCCGAGACGCCGCGCTCGCGGCGCAGCGCGCGAGGCTCGACCCCGTCCGCGTCGTCGAGGCAGTCGCGTCCAGAGAGGAGAAGGAATGAAGGTGAATCACCTTCTTTTGTCGCGGCGCGCATTCTCTTTGGAGAAAGGAGTCAGTCATGCGCAAGCGTGAGCGCTTGGTCGGTTCCGTCGGGATCGCGTTTCTCGGCGCTCTGCTCGCCACGGCCCTCCTCGTCGTGCCGGCGCTGGCAACGCCGGCCTCGGGTGAGCACCCGACGCTTCTTGCCCGGGCACAGTTCGGCGAGATCAAAGCCAAGGCCAGAGACGGTGATTGGAAGGCTGAGATCGAGACCGAGGGAGTGTCGGATCTCCACGTCGTGGAGGTCACGATCGACCCGGGCGGGACGCTCGGCTGGCACAGCCACCCCGGGCCGCGTTTTCTGATCGTCACCCGCGGCACCGCGACCAACTACGAGGCCGACGACCCTACTTGTTCACCGCATCGGCTTTCACCCGGGTCGAGCCTGTTCGAACGAGCCGGCGAGGTACACAACCTCCGGAACGAAACCAGCGAGCCGCTGGCGTACATAACGGTGCAGCTGGTTGCGACCGGGGCACCAAGGCGGATCGACGAGCCGAGCCCCGGCAACTGTCCCTTCTAGTTCTAGGTGCTCACCATCGAGCTCCCTACCAGTGCGCCGGTAGGGGGCTCCACAACGCGAGTAGTTAGGAGCTAAAGGGCAGAACGACTTGCGTCGCTACGGCTCCCCGACGCGGTTCGGTGGCCAATAAGTAACTTCCGCCCTGCCGATGATGTTGTCCCGAGGGACGACGCCCCACCGACGCGAGTCACAGGACATCGTGCGGTTGTCGCCCAGGACGAAGTAGCCCTCGCCGGCGATACGCGTCCAGTCTCCGCTCTCGCGACCGCGGTAGCCGGGCCGCAGATACGGCTCTGCGAGCCGGAGGCCGTCGACGAAGACAAATCCATTCCGCATCGCCAGCTTCTCGCCGGGTAGCCCGACAATCCTTTTGATCAAAGTGCCACCAACGCTGCAGGCGGCCTCGACCCGGGCAGGTGCCTTGAAGACGATGATGTCGCCGCGCCGCGGCTCGTGGAACCGGTACACGAGCCGGTTCGCGATTACTCGGTCCGAGAGCCGCGAGAGGCAGCCAGGGACAGGCTTCGCGCAGTGAAGGGTCGGCTCCATTGACGGCGAGGGAATCCGCCTGGAGCCGGGCCTTGAGCAGCAGCTCGATTGCTTGGACGACGTGGAGGACGGCGAACTTCCATGCCTGCCGATCCTGGCCTGCGCGTTCGGCGCTCCGCAACGCGTCGTTGAGGAAGTCGTACGCGTTTTCAAGGAGGCTCATTCGTACCTGCTTCATGCTGCGCCGAGCTTAGAGGTAGAGGAGAGCTGCCCTAGACTCAAGAGCGTGGCTGCGCCGGGGCAGACGCTCGAGGCGCTCGTCCGAGACGAGCTGCGCGGCGCGCGGCCGGCGATGATGACGGAGCGCTGCCGTCGCCGTTAGTGGCGGGGAGCAGCCCAAAAGGGGCGGCTGACGCCGCCCCTCGGGTTCGTTCATGCACGGTGGGGTGTCGGTCTACCTTGACGCGCAGATCGCGAACGGCGTCACGGTTACGGCCAAGTCCATGTCCCAGTTGTAAACGACGACAGTCCATGAGGTGCCGTCGTCGTTGGGATGGCTACCGTCGACCTCGGTGACGTCGCCCTCGGACTGCACGAGCCAGCCGCCGGAGATGGCCCTATTGCCCCCCGGGCACGTGGCCGTCACCGAGCCGAACTCCTCCGGCCCGACCACGACCGCGTCGCCCTTGACGTACATGACCTTGGACGGGTCGAAGCCGCCGGCCGGGCCCTGTGCGCCCGGAGCCCCAGGTGCGCCCGGGGTACCCGGCGCGCCTTGTGTGCCCGGAAGGCCCTGCGGGCCCTGCTTGCCCCTCAGCGCCTTCTTCGCTTTGGCGCTGAGGTCAACGAGGCCGATCGAGCCGTTCTTGATCTGCGCCCCGGTGATGAGCTTCGCCGCCGTGGCTGTACTGGTTAGGACGACGAAGAGGGCTGCGACGAGGACGATGATCGTCGCAGGTGAAATGCGCTTGAACATCTTGCTCCTTATTGGTCTTGCTTTCCCTCGCCAACCCAGGGCGAGGCCCAGTCTCACCATGTGTCCTCCGCGGGCTGAGCGCGCTGACCGAAAGAACAGTGTTCCGCTCAAGGTGCCGCGACCGAGCGGACGAGCCGCCCGTCCTGATCGTCGAGGACGTTGCCTAAAGAGCGTCTAGCGCCGAGCTCTCTTGTTTCGGAGGTCGTCGTCCTCTGACTGCCGGGCGGCGCGTGCTCCCGTGGAGCCCTCGTCTGACTTAGCGCAGCGCCGAATCGCGGTCATCCATGACGACACGTCTACCTAGCGAATTTCCCATTCAACCTGGCCGCCTTCCTCCTCGCCTTGGCCGGCTTTCAGCGTGAGGGCCGTCGGCTCGACGCGGCGAGGGATATCGAAGATGAGGATCAGCGGCTCTTCTTGGTCCGGAACCATCGTCCCAGGGACCGGTGGCCCCCCAAACGTCGCCTCATACTCCTTATCCCCAACGTGCAACCGCGACAAGGGGCTTTCGCGCGAAGGCAGCAAGAAGTAGGTATCCCGGCTCACGTCCGAACTGTTGCGGATTCGAAAGGAGGCGAAGCACAGCTCGCCCTTGATCGGGAAGAGGAACGGTCTTTCGACGATCTGCTTGGGGATGTCCTTGCGGCGCTTGTGGCAGGCGATCTTCCGCAAGCGGAAGTCAAGTCCGTGCCACGCTGCTGTGTCGCCAACCCGCAACGTTCGCTCCGGCTCAGCCCGAAAGCGAGCAACGAGGAGGAGCCCAAGGGCGACCGCGCTTGCCAGCGTCGCAAGGACGATGACCACCTTCCACACGACGCTGAGCCGTTTCCACGGGCCTGCGAAGGCTTGCCTCAACGCGCTGCCCCTCCTTGCTCGGTATCCAGATCACCCTAGGACGGCACGATGATCGTGTCTACTCCACGCCGAGCCGGCGGTGCCGCTGAACCTAAGACCACCATTCTCAGCTGGGAGCCCGGCGACACAATCCCAGTCGACGCGCGCAGGACGCTTCAGGTCGTCCGCGTTCGCGACGACGACGCCGACCAGGCGCATGTCCTGGTCGTTCAGGACCTGGCCGAACGAGCGCCGAGCACTGACGTTTCCTAGGTTCGACAGGGGCCGGGTCGCGGGAAGCGCCCGGGCGTTCGGCTCGCCACCCGGCCCTCCTTTGAGTTATGCGATCACTGAGAGACCCTTGGCCTAGAGCCAGAGCATGAAGCTTGTCGCGCTAGCCGTCTGCGCAGCACGAAGTCCGCTCGCTCGCGTTCACCGCGAACGATGCCTCTAGGTTGAGAGCGGGCCGCGTCAAAGTAGTGGAGGGTGCAGACCCAGGGTCTGCACCCTCCACCGATGATCGGATCGTCAGCTCGTTAGCAGCCGCCGGTCAGCT
>JBKPGE010000231.1:0-4190 GCA_046729215.1 Actinomycetota bacterium
ACCCTCCTCGGAGCGGGCCAGGAGCCAGCCGCAGATTACGAGCAGTGCGCCGAAGGCGAAAAAGCCGAGGTCGTACGCCGTCTGATGGCCGGCGCCTTCACGGACGTGGTGAAGACCGAGTATCTGGTGGTCGACCAGCCCCTCGACGACGTTGAAGAGCCCCCATCCGACCAGCATCCAGCCCACGAAAGCGCGGCCGCTGATTGCCCAGCGCCGGTCGCTCGTCCGTCGCCAGAGAATCCAGATTCCGACAGCAACGGCGATCCACGTTGCGGCGTGAAAAAGCCCGTCCGCGAGCGTGTTGTCTTTCAGTCCTTCGACCGTCGTCTTGGGTATCTCCCCTCGCTGCTGAGCATGTGGTGCCACTGGAGGATCTGGTGGAGCACGATTCCATCGACGAAACCACCGAGTCCGATCCCGAACAGAATGCCGGGGAGCCGGGGCCGTAAGACGGCTTCTCTTGCGGAGTCCGCCGCTGCAGCCATGGAATCGGGCGATCCCCGGCCGCCTACCAATCGAAACCGGCCAAGCGAAGAGACGTTCGTTTTCGCGGACGATGTTTGTGCGCGTTCGGGCGGCCATTGCCGACGTGATGCGGTTCCGTGAGCGGGTCAGGGCTCGGCGGCCGCGCCGAGCCCCGCCCGATGCGTGCTACTGCGAGCCTCTTTCAGTCGAGGCGACCTCGCGTGCGCCTTCTTTGACCGATTGGGTCAACTCGGCGCCCTGCTCCTTGGCGCTATCCCGCGCGGATTCCTTGGCCGCGCCGACTGTTTCTTGAGCGACCTGCTTGCCGCGCTCCAGTGCCTCCTGTCCGCTTTCCTTAACCGCATCCTTGACCTGATCGGCCGCTTCGCCGATCTTCTCGTCTTCGACACGCGTCGAGGGAGCGAGGAGGCCCAGCAGGAAGCCGACGGCGGCGCCGCCGATCGCGAGGCCCATCGGGTTCTCTGTGGACACGCCGACCTTGCGGGCGCCCTCGACCATCTCTCCTTTCTCGGGGACGACGCCCGTCACGGTGGAGACGACGGAGTCGGCCTTGCCGACGACCGCGTCCTTGCCGGAAGAGAGACCTCCGACGAGCGAGTCCTTCTTCCCCGAAACGGACTCCTTCACGCGCGACTTGACGTCCGCCTTGTGGCCGAGAGCGCTCATCGTCTCGCTCACATCGGCGCGCGCCTCGCGGATCGGGTCGCCAAGGACCTCGGCCGACGACCGGTCACGCTCGTACTCCGCGCGCGTCGCCTCTATTTCGTCTCTGATCCGATTTGGGTCTTCGCCCATTGGACGTCCTCCTTAAGTGTCTCGACAGCTTGTTCAGGAACGAGCGGGCCGGCCTTCTCGACGCGGCCTTTGCCAGAGGAATACAGAGCGCCAGCTGTAGCGCCCCATGCGAGTGCGACGAGCAATGCGGCGAGCCAGTTCGGCATCACGCCGTCGAGCGCAAGGACCACGAACGCTGACAGCGCCCCCGCCGCGAGGAGCGCCGCCGCCCCGGCAGCTCCGATCATCCCGAACCCCGGGCCGGCCGTGCGGCCCTTCTCCGCCATCTCTGCCTTGGCCAGCCGGAGCTCCTGACTTGCCAGTGTGACGACTGCCTCGCCCATACGGCTCGCTTCCGCGCGCGCGAGCTCGAGCTCCTCCCGCACGAGCGTCTTCGTCTCGTTCGCGAGCTGCTTGACGAGCTCGCCCATCGACTGATCGCGAAGCTGCGCCTGGCGCAGCTCGTCGGTGCTGTTAGAGCTGGCCACGTCCAGCGCTCCTTTCGCCCGTCGCTGAGCTGATGGCCGCGAGAGGTTCGCCGCTCGACACCGTCGCAGGGTCCCGAGTCGGTGGGGAGGCCAGCGCTGCCGGGCGGTTGCCGTCGCCGGCGTCGTACCGCTGGTAGCGGTTTGCGCTCGACGCCTTGACGAAACGAGATGCCAGGAACCCGACCGCCGCGCCGCCCAGCGCGACCAGCCACGGCTGCCGACGCGCAAAGCTTTCGGCATCGTGCAGGATTCCGTCGGCGCTCGACTGGCTCAGGTAGCGCCCCAGACGCTCGACGCGCTCGGCCACCTGATCGGCGTATTTGGCGACGCCCTGATTTCCGTCCTCACGCAGCTGCTCCCCGACCCGACGGATTGCGCCCGCCGTCGTCGACACCTGCTCACCGGCTTGCCTCGAGCGCGAGTCGATCTCCTGCCGGATGCGATCGCCAGCGTGACTTCGGACCTCTTGCGCCTTCTGTCCCATCTGCTGAGCCGTCTCGTGGACACGCTCCTTCGCCTCGTTGGTCGCCGACTGCTCGGAGCCGGCAGGGCCGCTCTCGGCGGTCTGCTTCACATCGGTCATGAACCCCTCCTCATTGGTGGTTCAAGCCCTGTAGCCGCTCGAACGATCGACGAAACGGATGTGTGAGAATCCTCACCGAAAGCCAGCCGAACGCTCGCGTGCCGGCACTTCGATGCGTGCGCGGGGAGGGGTCCGAGTTTGACACGAGTCTCTTCGGCAGCGAGGGCAGCTAGTCAGAAGCTGTCGCCGGCTTGGAGACCAACATGCTTTGGCCTTTCCACTCCGCGACCTGGGTTGCAGTGCTCATCGGCCTGCCCTTACGAAGGTGGGGTGGATCGGGCTGCCCGGCAGTTGGGCAGCCCGATTGCCCGGTTTCCTAGCCTGACCGAGGCTTAGAGCGGGACGTTGCCTTCTTCGTGGAGCGCTTGGTCTTTGCCTGTAGGTCTGCCACGAGGCCGGTCGGCTCCTTCGGCAGGCCCGCGGTCTGGCGCAGCTTCGCGGCGATCTCGGCGATCTCTTCGGGAGCGTAGTCCGGAGCGAAAACGGCGGGCTGAGGAGGCAGATCTCGTGGAGGCACGCCCTCGGGCGCCTCCTCGAAGACGACGAGATCTTCGCCGGTCTCCGGGCTGGGGCCGTTGAAGACGGCCGGAAGCTCCCGGTAGTCCTCAGGCGAGAAGCGGTACAGCCGAAGGTGGTCGCCGCGCTCGATGTGCGGCTTACACTCGGGGATCTTCTCGGTCGGGATCCGAGGCGTGGGAAACATCTTGGTCAGGTCGGCGCCGGTCAGCTTCTCGATCGCACGCGCGTAGGCGATCTGATGGACGCCGCCGCGGACGAGCAGATACCCGGTCAGTGCACGCGCGGCGGGATGGTCGACCATCTCGTACACCTTCAGCTTGTTGTTACGGGCGCCGGTCTCGAGGAAGAAGTTGTGCGTTAGGTCCTCGACGAGGTCGCCCGAGGAGAAGACGTAGTCGCCGTTCCACGGGCGGCCGTTGGAATCCTGCGGCAGCGCCCCCTGGCCGCCGGCGAGAAAGTGCTGCGGATTACCGACGCCCTTCACTCCGGCGAGTGGACTCTTCGTCGCCAGCGGCGATTGTGCGCGGCCGTTGCTGGCCGGCGACGCTCCCGTGAGCATTGTGTTGATCGCGGTTGCGACCAACTCGACGTGGCCGAACTCCTCCGCGGCGATGTTGGCGACAAGGTCGTAAAACGGCCGTGCGCCCTGCCGTCCGCGAAAGTTGAACGACTGGAACATGTAGTTCATGAACGTCGACATCTCACCGAACCGCCCGCCCATCAGTTCCTGAACGGCGGCGGCGCCGGCTGGATCCGGATCGGACGGCGGCGGCAACTCCATTGCGATGCGGTCGTAGCGCAGAATCATGTGGCCCTCCTTGGCTGACGGTGGCCTCGCCGTACCCCCACCGTCCGCCAGGTAAACGCCACCGGCGGCAGAGCGTCCGCTCGCTCAGAGAGGCCTACGCGGGCGCTCACCCTGTCACGTTCCTGTCGCGCGCAGAAAGGAAGCCGGACACCCGCGTCTGGGCGTCTGGCTGGATGGTTCAGCTTCGCAGCCAGCCCAACACCAGCGCCGTCTCAGCCACGGCATCGAGGAGATAGACGGACGAGATGCGCCGCCGGGCGACGTAGATCACGTCCACTACAGCGAGCCCGGCGGCAGCCGCGAGTGCCACTGACCGCAGCTCAGTCGGAACGGGCCGGCCGCCCCGAAGCGCCTGCGCGAGACCGAGGCCGATGGACGCGACCGTAACCCCGACGGTCTGGACCAACCAGAACTCGGTTTTCGGCCCGGTGACTCGCTCGAAGCTACGGCGATGCAACAGCGGCCATAGGCCCGTCGTGATGTAGAAGGCTGATTGCGCTGTCGCGACGGCTCTGTGGTCCTCGTCCTCAAC
>JBKPGE010000232.1:0-5164 GCA_046729215.1 Actinomycetota bacterium
TCGCGGTCGAGACGCAAGGGCTCCGGAAGAGTTACGGCGAGGTGCGCGCTCTTCGCGGCGTCGACCTCCGGGTCGAGGCGGGGACGGTCTTTGGCCTCCTCGGGCCCAACGGCGCCGGCAAGACGACGGCAGTTCGTATCCTCACCACCTTGCTCGCTCCGGACGAGGGCTCCGCGCGCGTCGTCGGCTTCGACGTGGTCCGCGACGCTGCGCGCGTCCGCGAGCACATCGGCCTCGCCGGGCAATACGCAGCCGTCGACGAGAACCTGACCGGCTTCGAGAACCTGCAGATGGTCGGTCGGCTCTACCACCTCGGCCGCCGCCAGTCGCGCGAGCGAGCATACGAGCTCCTTCGAGACTTCGACCTCACCGAGGCCGGCGATCGGCTCGTCCGGACGTATTCCGGAGGCATGCGCCGTCGCCTCGACCTTGCGGCGGCGCTTGTCGCCAGGCCGCCCATGCTCTTCCTCGACGAGCCGACGACGGGCCTCGACATCCGCAGCCGGATCGGCCTCTGGGATGCGATGGAGGCACTCGTAGCCGGTGGGACGACGGTGCTCCTGACCACCCAATACCTGGACGAGGCCGACCGGCTTGCCGATCGCATCGCGGTGATCGACCGCGGGCTCGTGATCGCCGAGGGCACGCCGAACGACCTCAAGCAGCAGGTCGGCGGCGACCGGTTGGAGATCCACCTCTGCGACGGCGGCCGAAGCCGAGACGCTGTCGCGGCTCTGACCGGCATCGCGAGCGACCGACCCTTCGTCGAGAACGGCTCGCTCAGCGTTCCGGTCGAGCAGCGCCGAGGCACGATCGCCGACGCGGTTCGACGGCTCGACGACGCCGGGATCGCGATCGACGACATCTCCGTTCGCACGCCGACGCTCGATGACGTGTTCCTCAACCTGACGGGACGTTCGACCGAGCAGGAGGAAGACACGTGACCGGGCTCCAGTACGCCCTCTCGGACACCTTCGAGCTCTCGAAGCGCAGCGTGAAGCGGATTCGCCGCCAGCCCGATCTGCTGGTCAGCTTCACGATCCAGCCGATCATGTTCGTGCTGCTCTTCGTCTACGTCTTCGGCGGCGCGATCAACACGGGCTCGCTGGACTACGTCGACTACCTGGTGCCAGGAATCATCGTCCAGTCGATGGTCTTCGGCGGCTTCGTGACCGCGCTCGGTCTTGCCGAGGATCTGAAGAAGGGCCTGATCGACCGCTTCCGATCACTGCCGATGTGGGGCCCGGCGGTCATCTCGGGACGGATCCTGGCCGACGTCGGGACGAATGTGATCCAGCTCGTGATCCTGTTCACCGTCGGGATCATCGCCGGCTTCCGCTTCGACGCGAGCTTCCCCGACATCGTCGCCGGGATCGCGCTCCTGCTGCTGATCGGCTACGCGTTCTCGTGGGTGTTTGCGTTCATCGGCCTCATAGCCTCGTCGCCCGAGGCCGCGAACGCCTACGGCTTCACGATCCTGTTCCCGCTCACCTTCATCTCGTCGGCGTTCGTGCCGCCGGAGACGATGCCGGACTGGCTACAGCCCGTCGCCGAGCACAACCCGTTCACGGCCATGGTCAACGCCGCCCGCGCCTTGTTTGTCGGGACGGAGGCCGGGAACGACATCTGGCTGGCCGTCTTGTGGTCGCTCGGCATCATCGCCGTGTTCAGCGCCCTCTCGATCGCGCGCTACCAGCGCGCCGTCGGGCGGACCTAACCGCTAGCCGGGGCTGGCCTCCGGCCCGTTGTACCGGTGGACCGTCGCCTTCGCGGTCGAGGACTTGCATGAAAGTGCCGTCCCGCGGGATGTTGGGGACAGCTGCGAGCGCGCCTCGCGGCACGACGACGACCTTGTTCAGCGTGTAGCCGAGCGCGTAGAACTCGGTCGCGTTGACGAACTACACTTTCGCGTCGCCGACCATCTTGTAGATGAGGAAGCTGTTCTCTTCGCGGACGGCCGTCCCGTCGGCGAGCCGCGGTGTAGCCGCGCCGCGCGCCTGGCCCTCCGGCGCCGCCATGAGCAGTGGAAAGACGAACAGCGCGGCCAGGAGCAACGCGATTCCCCGCGCGCGAATCATCACAACCCCCCGATCGACGAACTGACCCGAAGCGGCGAGCATACGCCACCTTCGATCGTGGCTAGCGTTCGCCGGGATGACGGACGGCGCCGGCACATTCGTCTTCGCAGACCTCGCGGGCTTCACCGCCCTAACGGAGGCGCACGGCGACGAGGAGGCCGTGAAGCTGGTCGAAGAATTCTCGGAGGCAGTCGAGGCTGAGCTCCCGGCCGTTCGGGGTGATCACGTCAAGACGATCGGGGACGCCTTGATGCTCCGAATCCCATATCCCGGCGACGCAGTGCTCCTCGGGCTGCGGATCGCCCATGACCTGATAACGGAGCACGGAGCTCCGGCCGTCCGTGTGGGGCTCCACCACGGGCCAGCGGTCGAGCGGCACGGCGACTACTTCGGCGCGAGCGTCAACCTCGCTGCGCGTGTCTCAGCGCTCGCCGGCGGTGGCGAAGTCCTGCTCACCGGCGAAACGGCGGCGCTTGTACCCGACCTGAAGGGGGTCTTGTACGAGTCGCGCGGACGCCAAACGCTGCGCAACGTCGCCGAACCGATCGAGATCTTCGCGGCGCTGCGAGTTGGGCAGGGCGAGGATCGACTTCCCGTTGATCCCGTCTGCCGGATGGTCGTCGACCCTGACCGCGCCGCCGGGCGGCTCGTGCACGAGGGGAGCGCGTACTTCTTCTGCTCGCTCTCGTGTGCCGGGGACTTCGCGCGCCACCCGGAGCGCTTCACGTGATGGTCAAGAGCGCTAGCGCGGCACGAGCTTGATCGTCGCGGCTCGGGCCTCCGGGCCGGCCATCGGATCGACGTACTCGGCGGGGTAGCGTTGGTACTTCGTGCGGTACGCGGTGTCGATTTCGTCGTTCAGCTCGTTCGTGTCCATGAACAGAACGTCCTTGTCGACCCCGCCGGCCTCAATGTGGCCTTCGTGTCGGTCCTGGGTGCCGCGAAACCACGTGGAGCAGCCCCCGTACACGGATCGGACGTGGAGGTCGTCGCCTTGGCGGACGACCCATATCGTCACAGGCCCCCGGAGTGTCCCGTCGTCCCGCACGGACGCGAGCTGCAGCCCATCCGCTGCTCCGACCCTGTCGAGCTCGTCGGCCGTCCACGCGGTCATCAGAACTCGATCATCACCTTGATCGCCTCACGCTCGTTCATCGCCCGATAGCCCTCAGGGACGTCGTCGAGGCGGCCGACGCGGTCGAAAACCCGACCAGGTTCGATCCGGCCTTCGAGCACGTCCGGCAGCAGCTCCTCGATGTACGCACGGGCCGGGGCGGGCCCGCCGGCGATGGTGACGTTGTCGAAGAACGTCGAGACCCCTTCCGGAATGGACTCCTGCTGTGGAACGCCGACGCGGCCCACGGCTCCGCCCGGACGGACGATGCTCAGAGCTGTGACGGTCGCCTGTTCGAGCCCGACGCACTCGAGGGCGGAGTGGGCGCCCAACCCGCCGCTGAGTTCGTGGACGCGTTCGACCGCCTCGTCACCCCGCTCCCTGACGATGTCCGTAGCGCCGAACTCCTGCGCGATCGCGATCCGGTCTGGATGCCGGCCGAGGAGGATGATTCGCTCGGCACCGAGGCGTCGCGCGGCGATCACGCCACACAGGCCGACGGCCCCGTCGCCGACGACAGCCACCGTCTTACCGGGCGCGACCCTGGCCGTGAGAGTCGCGTGGTGGCCTGTCGCCATCACGTCCGAGAGCGTGAGCAACGATGGCATCAGTACGTCGTCTCTCTCGACCGGCAGTACGACGAGCGTCCCGTCCGCCTGGGGGACGCGAACCGCCTCGCCCTGTCCGCCGTCGACGCCGTTGACGCCGTACCTTCCTCCGTGGAGGCAGGACGTGTGCAGGCCCTCCCGGCAAAGGACACAAGTGCCGTCGGACCAAACGAACGGTGCGAGGACGAGATCGCCCTCCTTCAGGGTGCGCACCTCCGTGCCTACCGCCTCGACCACGCCGATGAACTCGTGACCCATGCGGCGCCCCGTCTCGCTGGGCTCCATCTGGTTGTAGGGCCAGAGATCGCTGCCGCAGATCCCGGCACGTGTGACGCGGACGAGCGCGTCGGTCGGTTCAACGAGATGGGCGTCGGGGACGGTCTCGACACGCACGTCGCCGGCGCCGTACATGACAGTTGCTCGCATCGCCCTAACTGAAGCACAGTGTGAGCCAGGTCGGCATAGCCTGCGGGCCGTGTCCGACGCCGAGCACGACCACGGCGGCACGGCGACGACACCGAGGTGAAGATCCGCACGCCCGAGGACGGCGAGCCGCTGCTGCGTGGACTCGTCGCCGGGATCGTCGCCGGCTGGCGAGGAGGGTTCGCGTGAGCCCCGAGCTCCCAGTCGGCGGCACCGATCGACGCAGCGCGGCCAACCCGCACACCGAACTCGGCAGTTGAGGGCTCGAGTTCGCCGCTACACAGTCAGACCGCTACGTCATCCACCTCGACGTCGAGTTCGTTGACTTCACCGACGCTCCGCTATCGGAGCACCCTTTCCGCAACACCGGGCTGAAGCTTGACGAAATGATCACGGCGCTGAAGGTCCTCGCCTCACAGCCCGGCCTCACGGCGATCACGCTCACCGAGCTCAATCCCTACAACGCCCCGGCCGACGCGGGACTACTCGAACGCTTCGCGGGTTCCTTTGCCGACGGGATCCGCTAGCGCCGAACGCCGACGAGACATGCTTGCAACGAGGCGCGGTGAGCGAAACCACTTTCGCCGGCCGGTGGGGGTATCAAGACTCCGTTCACGACGCGTGATCATCCAGATTTGCAGGCCGAACCGAGCGCCGCGCATGACGGCCCGATGGCCTGTGACGGACTGGCCGGGCGGATCGAGCCGATGTCGCTCGATGGCGGCTCGCGGAAAAAGCTCCCAGCTAGCATCGGTGCGAGTGTGCACGAGCACAGAAACAAGGAGGACGCGAAAATGAGGATCGGGATCATCGGCGCGGGGCAGATCGGCGGCACACTTGCGAAGCTCTTCGTCGACGCCGGTCACGAGGTCGCGGTCAGCAACTCGCGCAGTCCGGAGACGCTGGCGAGTCTCATCGAGGAGCTCGGCGGTCGAGCGCAG
>JBKPGE010000233.1:0-2744 GCA_046729215.1 Actinomycetota bacterium
GTCCCTGTCGAGTTGGCCGCGACTGCTTGATGCGGATCGAGTCCTCCATAACGGCGATCACCTGGCTCCCCTTCGGCGTGCTCGACGCACTGCCGAACCTTCCGCTGGGGATTGCGGTCGCGCACTACGACGAGCCGCCGCCTAGTCCACTCGGCGACCTCGACGAGCTCCGTGAGGCCGACGGCTTTCGGGAAGCGAACGAGCTGCGGGCCTGGATCGAGGTTGACGATGGCGACGTCGTCGACTACGGCCACGAAGGGCGCAGCGTGCTGGCCGGCTCGACCCTCGACGCCGACCAGATTGTCTTCCCCGCGATCGAGTTCCCGGTCCTCCAGCCCCCGCCGTCGTTGGGAGACGGCTGGGTGCGGTTTCAGCAGACCGTCGGCGGCAGGATCGGTCTTCCCGTGCCGCAACGGGTCCGCGGGAAGCCCTACTTCCATATCGGCTCGGCGCAGGCGTGGACGACGCTCGAGCTCGTCATTCGCGCCGACGGCTCGTCGGACGGGAGGCTTGTGGCGGCGAGCCCGTTTCCGAGCCATTCGCTCTACGACGCCGACGGCAACCTCCGCGAGGAGCATCCCTCCGCCGATTTCGAGGGCTGGGCGCGCGACTCGCTCGAGGACACTCCGTGGGCAGGTGGCGAGCTCGAGGACGAGCTCGACCACGTCGCCTTGCGAAGCCACGCCACGTTCGACCGGCGCCGGCTTCGGGCAGCCGAAACGCTCGTCGAACAGGGAGATCGCGGCGAGGACATGTTCATGCTGCTCGACGGCGTCCTCCACGTCGAGGTCGACGGCGAAGTCGTCGCGCAGGTCGGCGCGGGAGCCCTCCTCGGTGAGCTGGCACTCCTGGGAGACGGGCGGCGGACGGCCACGCTGCGGGCCGTGCGGCCGTCCCGTGTGGCGGTCCTCGGGGCTCGCGAGCTGGCCGGCTCACGGCTGGCCGAGCTCGTTCAGGCTCAGCGGGCGGGCTGAGTCAGCGAAACGCCGGCTCGTCCACCGTCAGGGTGCGGGCATCGGCGTCGAGTGTGCACCGCACGCCGAGCGGGAGCGATGCGAGGTGCTTCCCGTGTCCGAGCGGCAGCTTGTAGAGCACCGGCACGCCGAGCGGCTCCAGGTACTGCTCGAGGACATCCTCGAGCGAGCGTGACCGCGCCCAGTCGGACGACTGCCGCAGGTCGCCCCAGTCGCAGTCCTTCATCTCACCGACCACGACGCCGACAGCCCGCTGCAGCTTGCCCGCCTGCACGAGTTGGTTGAGGAAGCCGTCGATGAAATACGGCGGCGCCTTCACGTCCTCGAAGAACAGGATCGAGCCGTCGATCTCGATCTCCCACGGCGTGCCCATCGTCTGCATGAGCAGCCAGAGGCAGCCGCCGACCAGCGGCGCAGTCACCCTGCCGCCGCTAATGGCGCGGACGTACGGGTCGTCGGGGTCGCGCGGGATCTCCCCCACTCCACCGTTCCGAAGCACGTCGAGCAGGCGATCGCGGGTGAACTGGCTCGCGTCCCTGTGGCCGACGCCCATTAGGCCGTTGCCGTACAGGGTGGCCAGGCCCGTTCGCTGGCGGATAGCGACATGGAGCGCGGTGATGTCCGAGAAGCCGACGAAGGGTTTCGGGTTCGCCGCGATGACGTCGAAGTCGAGTTGCGGGATCACCTGCGCTGATCCGTAGCCGCCCTGGAGCGACTGGACGACGTCTACTTCCGGGTCGGCGAACAGCGCCATGAGGTCGGCGGCGCGCTGCACGGGGTCGCCCGCGACGTAGTCGTCCCGGGCGTAGACGCCGTCGGCGAGCTTGACCCGGTACCCCTGCGCCTCCCACCACTGGACGCCCCGGTCGACGTCCGAGCGCGCGTCCTGCGGGCTGGCCGGTGCCGCGACGCCGATCGTCCCGCCGTCAGGGAGTGGCTTCCCGAAGATCGTCGCTGCGGTCACGGGCCTAGTCGCGGTTGTGGTTGACGAGCTCCACGTTGTTCCCGTCCGGATCGAGGACGTAGGCGCCGAAGTACCCCTCGTGGTAGATCGGCCGCTCCCGCGGCGGCCCGTTGTCGCGGTAGCCGGCGTCGAGCAGCGCCTGGTGGAAGGCCGCCACGGTCGAGTTCTCGTCCGCTGGAAACGCCATGTGCAGGTGCTCCGTGGGCGTGCCCGCCACAAGGGAGAAGGAGCCGCCCTCCCCGACGAACTGGGCGCGGTCCGGAGCGTCGTGCTTCAGCCGGAAACCGGCATGCGGACCAACCGTCTCGTAAAACCGCTTCGCCGCCGTCACGTCGGCGACCCGGATCCAGAGGTGGTCGATCCCACCCCCCCGCACGGCGCCGTGGTGAACGGCCTCGACGCTGTTTCCATCCGGATCGAGCAGGAAGGCGCCGTAGTAGTCCTCCCGGTACTGCGGACGTGGGCCGGGCGCCCCGTCCTCGGCGTAGCCCGCTTCCGTCCCCACGCGCCAGAACTCGTCGACGTCCTCGCGTGACGCGGCCACGAACGCCATGTGAAGGCGGCGCGTGACCGGGTCTTCGTCGTCAGCCTGGGAGAGCGAGAAGTCGTCCCACTCGGTGAAGTCCTGGCCGGAGGCGGTTCGTTCGATGCCGAGCGTGCGAAGCACGGTTTCGTAGAAGCGCTCCGAGGCACCCCGCTCGGAGACACGGATCGTCACGTGGTCGAACACGGCCGCCGCGACCCTAGCGGGACGAGCGGGCCTGTAGCGTCCTTTCCGTCGATTTGCCCGGGCCGAGCCAGCTCCA
>JBKPGE010000234.1:0-2280 GCA_046729215.1 Actinomycetota bacterium
ACGGCGGTCGACTTCACGCCTGCGTTCCGCCACGGGGCGATCGCGAAGATCGTGCTCGGCGTGATGCTCGCCTGGGCGGCGCTGATGCTGCTGTCGCTCGCGTGGATGGCGCTGCGCGTGCACTGGCGCGGCGGCTTCGGATGCAAGAGCAGTGCGGTACTCCGCTCGGTGTACCCGGTTGTGCTCGGGCTGGGCGGCTTGTTCCTCGGCATACTCGTCGTCCTCGCGACGCTGCCTGGCGTCCCGCTCGTCGACGAGCTGGCCACGTCCCTGTTCGTGGGCACTCCGGTGGGCCTCGGGATCTACTTGGCCTGGCTCAACCGCGACTGGTCGGCGGCGACCAAGCTCACGGGGCTCGCCGCAGCGGTCGGAGGGGCACTGATCGGAGCACGGCTGGGGTTCAACGTGACCTCTGCGGGCTTCGGGCTCTTCGCACCCCTGCTCGCGATCGTCGGGGCAACGGTTGGTGCAAACGTGACGCTGCTCGGGCTGGACATCGCCTGGGATTGGCAGGCTCGCGATCGCTTCGCCACGAGAGCAACGGAGAGCCTGGAGGCGCGCCCCTCGACCAGCTAGGAAGGCGGCGGCCTACGAATACAGTCTCTCGCCGGCCTCGAGCATGCCCACGTACTTCGCGATCCGCCGAGCGCGGGTCTCGGGCTTCTTCGCGGTCTGAACACGGTGGAGGATCGCGTAGCGGTTTCGCGAGTCGAGGCCCGCGAAGGCCTCGCTCAACCCGGCCTTCTCAAGCGCTCGAGCCAGGTCGTCGGGCACCGATGCGGTAGCCACGCTGTCGTAGGCCGCCTCCCAGCGCCCGTCCGCTTTCGCCCGCTCGACCTCCGCTTGGCCCGCGGGACGCATCCGCCCGGCTTCGGTCAGCGCTTGCACCTTCTCCCGGTTGATCTTCGACCACGTGCTCGTGTCCCGGCGCGGGGTGAATCGCTGGAGGTACCAGTCGCCGTCGATCCGCCTGCTCTGGCCGTCGATCCAGCCGAAGCAGAGCGCGACTTCGACCGCGCGGGCCCAGTCCAACGACGAGATTCCTGTGTGCTTCTTCGCCATCTTGACCCACACTTCGGCGGACGTCTCGCCGTTGGCCTCGAGCCAGTTCTCGAAGGCCTTAGGTCCGTCAAAGAACACCGGCTCCTGCTCGGCCATGCGGCTCATCGTTCCAGAGCGACGCGGCGCTGGCAGAGTTGCCGCGTGGCGAAGACCCAGTACTACACGGCAGCGACGCTCGACGGATTCATTGCCGACGAGAACCACTCCCTCGATTGGCTCTTCGAGGTCGACCGCGAGCAAGGCGGCGAGAATTCCTTCGGCGCATTCTTCGCGGATATCGGGGCGATGGCGATGGGGGCGACGACGTACGAGTGGGTGCTCGAGCACGACCGCCTCCTCGAGGAGCCCGAGAAGTGGCGCGGCTACTACGGAGAAACGCCGTGCTGGGTCTTCACGCACAGGGCGCTCCCATCGATTCCGGGAGCAGAAATCCGCTTCGTCGAAGGTAACGTCGCACCGGTGCACGGAGAGATGACGCGAGCCGCCGCCGAGAAGAACATCTGGCTCGTCGGCGGCGGTAACCTCGTCGGCCAGTTCGCCGACCAGGAGCTGCTCGACGAGATCCTCGTCGGCGTCGCGCCCGTGACGCTCGGGCGCGGAGCTCAGCTGCTCCCCCGCAGGCTCACCGCCTCGAACCTCGAGCTCGTCGATGTCGCACGCGACAGGCAGTTCGCGCGGCTCAGCTACCGCGTGCGGAAGTAAGGAGGACGAAATGGAATACGTGAACCTTGGTAACACCGGCCTCCGAGTCTCGCGCGTATGCCTGGGGATGATGAGCTTCGGCAAGCACGAGAGCCGCGAGTGGGCGCTTGACGAGGCAGCCGCCGAGCCAATCGTCAGGCGGGCGGCCGAGGGCGGGATCATCTTCTTCGACACGGCCGATGTCTACAACGGCGGTCAGAGCGAGATCGTCACCGGTCGCGTCCTCCGCAAGCTCTTCGGAATGCGCGAGGAATACGTCCTAGCGACGAAGGTCCGCGGGAAGACCATGCCGGGCGAGAACGGCGGCGGCCTCTCGCGCAAGCACATCCTCGCCTCGATCGACGCCTCGTTGCAGCGGCTCGACCTCGACTACGTCGACCTCTACCAAATCCACCGTTGGGACGATGCGACCCCGATCGAGGAGACGATGCACGCGCTGCACGATGTCGTCAGGGCCGGGAAGGCTCGCTACATCGGCGCGAGCAGCATGTACGCCTGGCAGTTTGCGAAGGCGCA
>JBKPGE010000235.1:0-2624 GCA_046729215.1 Actinomycetota bacterium
GACGTCTCGTGCCGCGTCGATCTGCGCGCGCACCTCCGAGGGCCCGTACGTGACGCCGAGTGTGAAGTCCTGTAGCCAGGGGACGACCCGCGATCCGCTATTGCGCGTGTCACGCTGGAAGTCACGCAGCGAGCGAGTGACAATCTCGTGCGGCTGGGAGTTCGGGTCAGAGACGTTGTACTCACCCGCGCTCCAGTGCGACGGGTAAACCATCGGCGCCACGTAGTCGGCCTGGCGGGCCATTTGCGGGACGTCCTGTGCGACCTCCTCGGGCCGCGTGGCTGCGACGCCGAAGACGGAGACACCCAGGTAGGTCCGGTACGGGCGCAGCGCGAGGCGTGTCTCGCGGACGAAGTCGACGATCGCTTCTGATGGGCTTCCGCGGAGCCCCGGGAAGCGCATCGCGCTCAGCGGGCCGTCGGGTCGGCGGACGTAGTCGTAGAGCAGGTCGTCGATTCCTGCCTGAGCACCGGCAACGGCGATGTCGATGTTGTAGGCGCGGACATCGGGGTTGGCGAAGTTGGTGAAGCCTCCGTAGCCGGCGTACGGGCCGCCGCTCGGCGTCTGCACGACCTGTTCGGGTTTGCCTTGCTTCCACGCGGCCTTGGCGAGCACGGGATCGCGAAAGCAGACCAGCCTGCCGATCACGCGGATGCCGCGGCGGTGCATCTGCTCGACGAGTTCGGTCAGGTCGTATACGGGCTTCGCGGCGCCGATCCGGCGTGCGAGGGGGATCGGAGGGTTGAAGCCGACAAGGCCGCCCTCGTCCTTGAGGTCGATCTCGATCGCGTTGATCCGGCGATCGGAGATCAGCTTCAGCAGGCCGCTGCGCAGCGTCTTGTCCGCCCAGCCATACGCCGTCACGTGAACGGCGCGTATTGGCACGGCCGGGCGTCGCGGAACGATCGCGACCGGGCGCTGCAGCGTTGCGCGGTTTCCGGCGGCATCGACGACGTCGAAGGTCACCGCCGCTGGCAAGGGCGGCGCGAGCGAGGCGGCCAGGCGGCCATCGTCCTCGACCCGCGCGGTGTCTTGGCCGACCGTGACGCGCGCGCCTGGTTCCGTCCGGGCAACGATTTCGAGCGGCTCCGCACGTTTCGCCTGCAGCGGCTTCAGCAGCCGTAGCTGCGGCGGCGTGAGGTCGATCGTGAACGAGGCGCGGTGGTGAGCACTCACACCGAGGAAGCCGCCGCCCTGCGTGATCTCGACTGTGTGCCGCCCCTCACTCAACGGCCCCGGCCGGAGTACCAGCAGGCCGCCCTCTGAGCGGACACGTGGGGTGACGTCCTGGCCGTCGAGCGTCCAGCGTTGCTTTGCGAGCGCGCGTCGGTTGGCATCGACGGCGAACGCAAGCTTTTCCGCGCCGGCGCGGCCAATTGGAGCGCCCGAGGGCGGGCCGTCGACGGTGAGGGATGGAGCGAACGCCGCCTGGGCGGCCTTCGTCGCGCCAACGACCGCGGCGACGAGCACAACGGCGACGAGCGCTCCTACCGCGATCTTGCGATGCGGGAGCCGAAGCGCCGGCGTGTGGGGTGCGCTGGTCCTTGGCGACGCGGAAGGTTCCTGCACGCGCGCAAGCGCGAGCAGCGTCCGGGCGTGCGAGCGGTCAGCGGCAGCACCCGCTTTCCGCGCTTTTTGCGCCCAGGCCGTCGCCCGCGCAACGTCGGTTTCGTCGGGATCCTGATCGGCAAGACGCGCCCGCACGACTCGGGCGACGGCCGCCGCGGCCGGGTCGTCCGCCGCGGACGCCTCCGCCCAGCGAAGAAGATCCTCGACGCGATCGTTATCCACAGGCGAAGCCTAAAACGCCTGCACACCGTTCGAGTCCGAGCAGGCCGGCGCGCGCGGGGAGGCCAAGGCCCCGTAGGGTCAGTGCCGATGAAGGTGCTCGGGATCCGCTGGCTCGGCGTTCGCTCCGAGCGCTACGACGAGATGGTCGCCTTCCTTCGCGACGGGCTCGGGCTGGCCGTGGAATTCGAAGAGGAGGCGACGACGGAGCTTTCGCTCCCGAACGGCGATCGCGTCCAGGTCTTCGGGCGTGGCCATCGCTACTACGAGCTCTTCGGGACCGGGCCCGTGCCGCTTTTCGAGGTCGACGACGTCCACGCGGCTGTGCATGAGCTCAATCAGGGTGGCGCCGAACTCCTCGGGCCCATCGAGCGCGACCAACATTGGGAGTGGTCGAACTTCCGCGCGCCCGACGGAAACCTGTATGAGGTGGCGTCGATGAGGAGCGGCGAATGAAGGCTTCGGATCTCTACGGGCTTCCGCTCGACGAGTTCACGAAGACGCGCGACGAGCTCGCGAAGGACCTGAGGAAGGGCGGGAAGAAGGAGGCGGCCGACGAGGCCAAGGCGCTCCGTAAGCCGTCCGTCTCCGCCTGGATGATCAACCAGCTTGCGCGCCGGCATCCCCAGGAGATGAAGGCGCTCGTGAAGGCCGGGGACGACCTGCGTAAGGCCCAGCGGGGCGCGGTCAGCGGCCGCGACCCGGAGAAGCTGCTCGAGGCGACGCGAAGCCACCGGGATCGCCTCGACGACCTGACGTCGCTTGCGCGGCACGAGCTCGATGCGGGCGGTCAGACGCTGCAACGGGTCGCGCAGACCCTCCGCGCCGGCTCGATC
>JBKPGE010000236.1:0-3249 GCA_046729215.1 Actinomycetota bacterium
CGAAATGTCGTCGATCGTCTCCCGAAGGCCGTCCTCCATGAACCACTGGAAGGACGCCTTCTGAATGTCGATCAGGTTGGGGAGCTCGAGAACGTGCTTCAGGTGCGAAAAACTCTTGCGCGCGCGCGGCGCGACAGCCCCTCTACTCAACTATGAAGCCTCCCTTGAAACGGCGTGGAATCTGCAGGCGGACGTCTAGACCGGAACCGGCCAGCATACCGAAAGTGGACAAGCCTACGCAAGGGCAGTCGCGGCCCTTGCGTAGTAGAAGGGAAAGTATAGCGAAGACGGCCGTCTGAGGGGCCGGCCCTCTCGTGTCGATCGCTACTTGACTTCGACTGTGGCGCCCGCCTCTTCCAGCTGCGCCTTGATCTGATCAGCCTCCTCCTGCGGGACGCCCTCCTTGACGGGGTTGGGCGCTCCGTCGACCAGGTCCTTGGCCTCCTTGAGCCCCAGGCCCGTCACGGCCCGCACGACCTTGATCACCTGGATCTTCTGGCCGCCGGCGCCCGAGAGCACGACGTCGAAGGCGGTCTTCTCCTCCGCCGCGGCGCCGTCTCCTCCGGCTGCCGGAGCAGCGCCCGCCGCAGCGACCGCAACCGGAGTGGCGGCGGTCACGCCCCACTCTTCCTCCAGCTTGTTCTTCAGCTCGACGAGCTCGAGGACGGTCATGCCACCCAGCTGCTCGACGACCTTGTCTGTGTCGGCCTTTGCCATTTCTACTCCTCCTTCGCCTCGGCCGAAACCTGATCGGGTTCGGCCGAATTTGTATCGCCGGAAACCTGCTCGGTTTCCGGCGAGGCTGCTTCCTCTGTCGTTTCGGTTTCTTCCGGCTCCGCAGACGCCGGTGCTTCTGGACTCGCCTCCTCGGATCGGCCCTGCTCTTCCAATTGCTTGATGCGAGCGTCGATCACGTTCACCAGGTCGCGGAGCGGGGCGGCGAACAGACCGACGACCGTCATCAGTGGGCCGCTGACCGCGCTCACGAGCTGGCCGCGGAGCACGTCCGTCGGCGGCAGCGTCGCAAGGCTTGCGACGTCGGCCTGGCCGATCTGCTGGCCGTCCAGGATTCCCCCGCGGACCTCGAGAACGCGCGTCTCTCGGACCGCTGCATTCAGCGCCTTGGCGACGGCGACCGGGTCGCCGTCCGTCTCGAGAAACGCGATCGCCGTCGGGCCGTCCAGGAGCGCCAAAAGCGCGTCGGCCCCGGCCTCCTCGGCGGCGCGTCGGGTGAGCGTGTTCTTGACGACCGTGAACTGCGCCCCGTGCTCCAGCAGCTCGCCGCGCAGCTTGTTGATCGCGGGCACAGAGAGCCCGCGGTAGTCGGCGACGATCAGCGTGTCGGTGGAGCGGAGCTGCTCTGCGAGCTCGGCCACCACCTTCTCTTTCTCGGATCTCAGCATCGAATCACCTCCTCGAAACGAATAGGCCCGCCGGCAGGCGGGCCCGAGCAGAGACAGGTGACTGACTCACTTCTCGGCCGCGCCTCGGCTGGACTTCTGCTCTTGCGAGCTGCCAACTGTCTCTGGCGACGGGCGTCTATCCCAGTTACTGCGGAGCCAGACTGAAGTCTGGCACCGCAAGATTACGTCATAACAGGCTCGGCCTGCTCCTCCAGTTCCTCGACGATTCCTCTTGTCCGGCTCGGGTCGACGTGGATGCCCGGGCCCATCGTTGTGGTCAGCGTGATGCGGCGAATGTAGCGGCCCTTCGCGGCAGCGGGCTTCGCTCGCATGATCTCGTCGATCAGCGCGGCGTAGTTCTCGACAAGCGGCCGCTCCTCGAAGCTGCGCTTGCCGATCGAGACGTGGACGTTGGCGCCGCGGTCGGTCCGGTACTCGAGCTTGCCGGCCTTCGCATCGGTGACCGCCTTGGCGACGTCCATCGTCACCGTGCCCGTCTTCGGGTTCGGCATCTTGCCGCGCGGCCCGAGGATCCGCCCCAGCTTGCCCACGTTGCTCATCTGGTCCGGGGTGGCGATGGCGACGTCGAAGTCGTCGAAGCCCTCCTGGACCCGCGTCGCGAGGTCGCCACTGCCAACGACGTCGGCGCCGGCGTCCTGCGCCTCCTTGGCCTTCTCGCCCTCGGCGAAGACGGCGATGCGCACCTCGCGGCCGGTGCCGTGCGGGAGCATGAGCGTTCCGCGCAGCTGCTGGTCCGCATGGCGAACGTTGAGCCCGAGGTTGAAGTGCACCTCGACCGTCTCGTCGAACTTGCGCTCCGGCCACGACTTGAGCTGCCGGATCGCCTGGGCGGGGCTGTAGAGCTCCTCACGATCGATCTCCGCTCGCTCCTGCCGATAGACCTTGCCGTGGCGGGTCATAGCCGCACCTTCGAACTTCGATCGTGTCGACCGGACATTGCAGACGGCCGAGCGGGCAAAGGAGACGGGCACGCTGGCAAAGCCAGCATGCCCTCTAGCCGGCATCGCAAGCGATGCCTCAGCCGCACGGCCTGAAAGAGACATCGCAAGCGACGTCTCATCGTTCGACCTCCACGCCCATCGAGCGCGCGGTGCCGGCGATGATCAGCATCGCCGCGTCGACGTCGCGCGCGTTCAGATCGGGCATCTTCGTCTCGGCGATCTGGCGGACCTGGTTACGCGTTAGCCGCCCGACCTTCTCCCGATTCGGCTCGCCGGAGCCCTTCTCGAGCCGCAGCGCCTCCTTGATCAGGACGGCGGCCGGCGGCGTCTTCGTGATGAAGTCGAAGGACCGGTCCTCGTAGACCGTGATCTCGACCGGGATGATCCGGCCGTTCTCCTGCTGGGTCTGCGCGTTGAACGCCTTGCAGAACTCCATGATGTTGACCCCGTGCTGGCCCAGCGCGGGTCCCACCGGCGGCGCCGGGTTGGCCTGGCCGCCCGGGATCTGGAGCTTGATGAGTGTCAGGACCTTTTTTGCCACTTGCGTCTTCTCTCGTTCCTTCTAATTACGCCGAAGCCAGACTGCAGTCTGGCACCGGATTTCAATCAGTCAGTCGATTTTCTTGACCTGGTCGAACGCCAGCTCCACCGGCACCTGCCGCTCGAAGATGTCGACCAGCACCTTGAGCTTCTGGGCGTCGGGCTGGACGTCGACGATCTCGCCGTCGAAGTCGGAGAGCGGCCCGGAGGTTACCTTCACCGACTCGCCGAGCGAGAACTCGACCTGGGCGCGCGCGCGCTCGGCGATGGCGGCGCCCGTGTGGAGAATCCTGTCGACCTCGGGCTGTGACAGCGGGATCGGCTTGCCTGCGGCGCCGACGAAG
>JBKPGE010000237.1:0-3378 GCA_046729215.1 Actinomycetota bacterium
CAGAACAGCGGCGGCGACGCCGACGCAAGTCGCGCTCACGATGAGCGCAACGAGCGGCGGCGCCAGGCCACGGACGTAGAGGCTCTGGAGCGCGTCGACGTCTCCGACCATGCGACTCAGAAGTTCGCCGGACCTGTACTCATCGAGCTGGGCCGGGGCAAGTGGCTCGATGCGCTCGTAGAAACGAGACCGGATCCGTCCGAGTGCTCGGAGCGCCGCCTCGTGCGAGACCAGCCGTTCGAGATACCTCGCCAGCGGTCGTGCAATCCCAAAGAAACGGACGGCGACGATGGTCACCGTCAAAGCAAGGATGGGCGGCTGCTCGGCGGCGCGTGAGATGAGATACCCGGCCGTCGTCATGAGAGCGACGCCGAAACCGACGGCCAGGCTGCCCAGGAGGACCGCGAGCGCCATCGGCCCCGAAGGCGGCCGGGCGAGCGCTCCGAGACGGTGCAGGGTCTCCATCACGCGGCGGCCTCGGCAGTTCTCTCGACGATCCGCCCTGCCTCGAGCCGCACGATTCGGTCGGCCAAGACGGCGAGCTCGGGACGGTGGACGGCGAGGAGGACGGAGCGTCCGTCCCGCAGTCGGTTCACTGCGTCTGCGACGAGCTCAGCGCTCTCTGAATCGAGATTCGCAGTCGGCTCGTCGAGGATCACGAACGGGGCGTCGCGGAGAAACGCGCGAGCTAGCGCGATCCGCTGGAGCTCGCCGGCTGAAAGCGGTCGTCCGCCGTCGCCGACGACTGTCTCGTAGCCGCGCGGCAGCTCCCGGATGAAACCGTCGGCGCCGGCCAACGTCGCAGCGGCGCGAACGCGTCCGTCCTCGGCTCTCGGATCGCCGAGACGGACATTGTCGGCCACCGTGCCTCGGAAGAGCGTCGGCCGCTGTGGGACCCAGGCGACCTGCGCACGCCACGCGCGCGAGTCGCACATCGCGAGGTCGACCGGTCCAACGGTGACGCGGCCGCGAGTTGGTTCGACGAGCCGGAGCAGAAGCGCGGCGACCGTGCTCTTGCCGGCTCCGCTCGGACCGACGAGCGCAACCGCCTCTCCGGGAGAGAGCTCGAGCTCGACGGCTTGGAGCACCACTTCCGGCCTCGCCGGGTAGGAGAACGAGACACCCTCGAGCCGAATGGGCACGTTCTCCGGGCTTGGGGGCGCAGCGGTTCCCGACCGCGTCGCCGGCGGGGCGTCGATCAGGTCGAGGAGCCGTTCGGCCGCCGCGCGGCCGTCGGCGCTCGAGTGGAACTGAGCGGCCAGGTTCCGCAGCGGGAGATAAAGCTCGGGCGCGAGAACGAGCACCGTCAAGCCCGGCTCGAGCGCCAAGCTCCCATCCACCAGCCGGACGCCCACGGTCACCGCGACCAGAGCGATCCCCAGAGTCGCCGCGAGCTCGAGCACAGCTCCGGAGAGAAACGCGATGCGCAGTGTCCCCATCGTCGTGCGGCGGTAGCGCTCGCTGACCTCGGAGATCCGCCCGACCTGGGCCTGGCCGCGGTTGAACGCCCGCAGCGTGGGCAGCCCTCGGACGACGTCGAAGAAGTGCGACGCGAGAATCGTCAGCGCCTGCCAGCGCTCACGTGTCCGCCGCTCCGTAAAACGGCCGACGAGCCACATGAACACGGGGACCAGCGGAAGCGTGAGGAGCATGACGCCGGCCGAAACCAGGTCGATGGCCGCAACGAGCGTGAGCACCGCAACTGGCACGACCACTGCCAGAACGACCTGCGGCAGGTATCGAGCGAAGGTCGCCTCCAGCGCAGCCGCCCCCGCAACGGCGGTCGTCGCCACCTCGGCGCTCGCAGCGCCGTCGAGGGCGGCGGGCTGGTCGCGAAGCCGCCGCTCGACCAACTCGAGCCTGAGGCTCGAGAGCACGTCGGTCGCCGCGCGCACACCAACGGTCTCGAACGCCCAGGCCGTCGCTGCGCGGGCGGTGACGACGGCGACGAGGAGTACGAGCGGCACCTTCACCTCGTCGAGGGTCGCCCCCTCGAAGCCGCGGGCGGCGACGGTCGCGATGAGGACTGCCTGAGCGAGGACGAGCAGCGAAGCGACGACCCCGAGGGCTGCATCGGCGGCGAGCATCACCCGCACGGCCGCCGCCCGGCGGACGAGGCGCGGATCGATCAGTTCCACAGGCGTCTACGCGCCGGTTGCCCGCTCGGCGAGCTCGACCGGACTCTCCACCTGATCCCCGCCGACGCGCGCGCGGAACACGTAATAGGTCCACCCTTGATACAGCAGGACGACCGGCGTCACGAGCAAGGCGACCACCGTCATCACAGCCAGTGCGTAGTGCGAGGAGGATGCGTTCTCGACCGTCAGGCTGTTCGCAAAGTCGGTACTCGAGACCATGACCCGCGGATACAGGCTGGAGAACAGCGTCGCCACGAGCAGGATCGTGCCCAGAGCGGTCAAGGCGAACGCCGCCGCGCTCCGGCGCGCGTAGACAAGCAGCACGGCCCCGGCCAGCGCCGCAATCCCTAGTGCCGCGGGCAGGACCGGCGGGAAGAGGTCCTTGTCGTTCCGGTCGATCGCGACCGCGACTGTCCAGGCGAGCGCGATCGCCCCGACGGCAGCGGCCGGGATCGAGAGTCTTCGCGCGGCGCGGCCCGCCCGCTCGCAGAGGTCGCCCGATGTGCGGAGCGTGAGGAAGGTCGCCCCGTGGAAGGCGAAGAGGAGCACCACCGCAACGCCGGCAGCGACCGTGTACGGGCTGAACAGGTCGACCAAGCTGCCCGTGAAGTCGCCGCCGGAGTTGATCGGGACGCCGTAGACGAGGTTGGAAAGCGCGATCCCCCAGACGAGCGATGCCCCGCCGCTCCCGATCGCGTTCGCCCACATCCAGGTCGCCCGCCAGCGTGGGTTCTCGCTCTTCTCACGCCACTCGAACGAGACGACGCGGATGATCAGAAGGAAGAGGACGAGCAAGAGGGCGACGTAGAAGCCCGAAAACATGGTCGCGTACCAGGCCGGAAAGGCTGCGAACGTTGCGCCGCCCGCGACGACCAGCCACACCTCGTTGCCGTCCCAGACCGGCCCGATCGTCTGGAACATCACGCTTCGCTCGCGCTCGTCTCGCGGCAGGAACGGCAGCAGCATCCCGACTCCGAAGTCGAAGCCCTCGAGCAGGAAGTAGCCGGCCCAGAGGACGCCGATCAGCAGGAACCAGAAGATCTGGAGATCCATCAGTAGCCCATCGCCGGCACCGGGGCCTCCTCTTTCTCGTCGAGCTCGGGCGGGTCGGTGCTCGCGTAGTGGCGCATGAGCAGGAAGTCGACGACGGCGAGCGCGCCGTAGAGCGCGGCGAAGACTCCCAGGCTGATGCCGATCGTCAGCGAGCTGACGCTCGGAGAGTTCGCATCCGCCGTCTTGA
>JBKPGE010000238.1:0-2849 GCA_046729215.1 Actinomycetota bacterium
GATCATCGTCGGGATCATCAAGCCCGAGATGCTGGGCGGGTTGCTGATCGGCACGATCGTCACCGGCATTTTCCTCGCGATCGCGATGACCTCTGGCGGCGGCGCCTGGGACAACGCGAAGAAGCTGATCGAGGACGGCGCCTATGGCGGCAAGGGCTCGGACGCCCATGCAGCGGCGGTCACGGGCGACACTGTCGGCGATCCGTACAAGGACACCGCCGGTCCCGCGATCAACCCGATGATCAAGATCACGAACATCGTCGCGATCCTGATCATCCCGCTGATCGTTTCGATCCACGGCTAGTAGCGTGGGGAACCCCTGGTTCCCCCACGAGCCCCTCCTTGCTGGCGGCGGCTCGACTCGGGCGTGGACGGAGCCGGCTTCTGGCTCGGCTCTTCCACGGTCTTTGCGTTTTGTGAGCCTCCCGCGCGGCAAAGCCACGCTCTGGCGGCGGATGTCTCGTCTCCATTCGCGGTGAAGGATTGTCCGTTCCGCCGGGGAGGAGTGTCAGACACTCGCCGTGGCCGCGTGGGACGTGGGCGTTTCTGCCGGGACGAGTGTCAGACACTCGTCGTGGCTGCAGGGGACATGGCCGCGGGGCCAGGGCAGACGCGGTCAGGGCCGCTGAGTAGAGTCCTGCCGTGCCGAGGCGGCGGCGGCGTCAGCAGGGACTAGAGCGCGTCCTCGGGACGCCGGCCCTATTCGCCACCGCGTACGGAAATGTCGGATCGTCGATCTACTACGCCCTCGGCGTCACAGCCGCGTTCGCGCTCGGCCTGACTCCATTCGTCTTCGTCATCGCGGGCGTGATCTTCGTCGCGACGTCCCTGACGTACACCGAAGGGACGGTGCGATTCCCGGAGGCCGGCGGCTCCTCGAGCTTCGCCCGCCACGCCTTCAACGAGGTCGTCTCCTTCGGGGCTGCCTGGGCGCAGATGCTCAACTACATCATCACGATCGCCATCTCGGCGTTCTTCGTGCCGCACTACCTGTCGGTCTTCTGGAGCCCGCTGAGGGAGAACCCCTGGGACATCATCGGCGGGGCGATCGTGATCGTCCTGCTCGTCGCGCTGAACATCGTCGGCGTGCGCGAGGCGGCAGGGCTGAACGTCTTTCTCGCCGTCGTGGACTTTGCGACCCAGCTCCTGCTCGTGCTGATCGGGTTCGTGTTGATCCTGAGCCCAGAGACGCTCGTGGACAACATCGAGCTCGGCGTCGCGCCGACGTGGAGCCAGTTCCTGGTCGCGATCCCGATCGGGATGATCGCCTACACCGGGCTGGAAACGATCTCGAACCTCGCGGAGGAGACCCGCGATCCGCCGCGCGACGTCCCTCGCGCCTACAAGTGGGTCGCGGGCGCCGTCTTCGCGATCTACTTGACGCTGCCGTTCGTCGCGCTCTCCGCGTTGCCGGTCGTGAGCACCGATGGCGACTTTCAGACGAAGCTGGGGTTGCCCCCGGAGGACGGAGGGTTCCAGAACGATCCGATTCTGGGAGTGGTCGACAACCTCGGTCTCTCGGGACCGGTATTGGACGGCCTGCAGATCTACGTCGGGATCCTCGCCGCGACAATTCTGTTCATCGCCACGAACGCGGGCGTCATCGGCGCCTCACGCATCACCTACGCGATGGCGAGCTACCGGCAGCTGCCAGAGGCCTTCCGCCGCCTTCATCCGCGCTTCAAGACACCGTGGCTCTCGCTTCTGGTCTTCGCGGGGCTGTTCTCGATCCTGACGCTGCTTCCCGGCAAGACGACCTTTCTGGGGACGATGTACTCGTTCGGGGCGATGCTCTCGTTCACGATCGCGCACGCGGCGGTGGTCGGGCATCGATACCGGCATCCCGATGAGGAGCTCGCCTTCCGCGCCCGGCCGAATCTGCGTTACCGAGGCGTGGACTGGCCGCTCTTCGCGATTGTGGGAGGCGCGGCGACCGGGGTCGCCTGGGTCGTGGTCGTCGTCCAGGAGTCGGGGACCCGTTGGGCGGGCCTCGGCTGGCTTGCCCTCGGCTTCGCCGGCTACACGGTCTACCGGAGGTGGGTGGTGCGGGAGCCGCTCGCGCGGACCGTTCGCGCCCCCGTGCTCGTCCTCGGCCCCTCCCTCACCGTCGAGTACCGGACGATCGTCGTGCCCGTCGTCCGCTCCTTCGAGTCGGAAGAGGCCCTCGTCGCCGGCGCGCGGCTTGCGGCCGAGCGCGCGGCGAGGCTGGTCGTCGTGCAAGTGCTCGAGGTGCCGCTCGACCTCCCGGTCGACGTCGAGCTGCCGGAGCTGGAGCGGGAGGCCAACGACCTGCTCGACCAATCGGCTGCGATCGTCGAGAGCTACGGCGTGCGGACCGTCGTGCGCCTCCTGCGCGCCCGCGCCGCGGGCCCAGCGATCGTCGAGGAGGCCGAGGGTCGCAACGCGGAGCTGATCGTCATCGGCGCCCCTCGAGTCCGGCCCGGTCGCAAGCGGATCTTCGGAACGACCGTCGACTACGTGCTGAGACACAGCGCCACACGTGTCCTGATCACCGCCGGCAGGCGAGCCGCATGATGACGACCTACTTCTCCGCGCTGCTCGTCGTCCTCGGCATCGCGATCATCGTCAGGACGATCGCCGCCGGCGTCGGCGGCGGGCTGGGTCTGGTCCTCGGCGCCCTGCTCGTCCTCGCGGGCGGCCTCCGCCTGTACCTTCAGCGCATAAGGAACTAGGTGGCGAAGAAGCTTCCAGGCCTCCAACGCGTCCTCGACGTTCCGTCGTTGGCCGCAGTCGCCTACGGGGAGATCGCGTCGTCGCTCTACTTCGCCCTCGGCGTCATCGCGCTCTTCGCACTCGGCTTCACGCCGTGGGTGCTGCTCGGCGTCGGC
>JBKPGE010000239.1:0-10569 GCA_046729215.1 Actinomycetota bacterium
CGCCAAGAGTCGTTACAGCAACTACAGAGCTGCGATTAGCCCCGACTGCGCTCGAGCGACAGTACGCCTGCGCACACGACGGCTCTATGCTCTGACCGTGAGAGGCGATTTCGGCGTGCGGGGCGGCGGCGACCGTACTGATTTACCGGCTGAGCCGAGCCCCGAGGACCCGCTCCACGGCTCGTGCCTCTGCGGCCGCGTCCGCTTCGAGGTGACGGCGCCCTTTCGCTGGGCGAATCACTGCCACTGCTCGCGGTGCCGAAAGCACTCGGGCGCTTTCGGCGGAACGCAAGGACGCGTCCCGCGCGAGGGGTTCCGCCTGCTCGCCGGTGAGGAACTGATCCGCGTCTTTAGGCCGGATGGCGGACGCGTGAAGGCCTTCTGCTCGATCTGCGGCTCGAGCCTGTTCGGCGCGGAGTGGCCGGAGGGTGAAGAAGTTGCGATCCGCCTCGGCTCGCTCGACGGCGAGCCCGGCATCCGCCCGCAGTTCCACACCTTCGTCGCCTCGCGGGCGCCTTGGGATGAGATCCCGGATGACGGTCTGCCGCGCTACGAGGAAGGCCATTCGTAAGCCTGAGCGAGACCGGGGCTTGGTCATCTGCCCTCGAAGCCAGGACTGCTGTCTTTGCAAGGCCGCGCGTCGTTCCTAGGGATCGCGCAAGCCCAGCAAGCGCGTCGCGGCGGCGGTGCCGGTGTGGTCCTCCGCGCACTTACCGCGGCATGCGTGCCGCTGTTCGCGAACGCGCCGAGGATGACGAGCCAGATGCCGACGATGATGAGGATGCCGCGAGATCAACGGAGAGCGGCTCGATCGCGCAACCGCCCTCGAGCGCCGCTCCACCCTCCTCCTGACACGCCGCGCCGTCGCCCGAGCGGGACGCCTCGACCACGTCGGTCGACGTACAGGTCATCGGGAGCGTCGCGTCGCGATTGCCGCTCGGGACAGTTTCTGCGACGTTGGTGGCGTCTCGCTGCGTGCTCTGCTCGGTCGAGGAGCAGGACGCGGCTCTGGCCGGGCCGCGGCGGGTGATACGCCCGCGCGGCGCGCATGTACAGGCTTCGCGTCGAACCGTACTGACACGAGAGGCGGCCCGAAGGCCGCCTCTCGTTAGATGGGATTGCGTGATCTCCCTAGGGCCGGAGCGCGAAGGAGGTCTCCTCGGTCTGCGGGTTCAGGTGGTCGAGCTTCTTTGCGCCGGCCACCGCGGCGTCGCTGAGACCCCAGACGATTAGGCCGCGCCTGATGTCGGACTCGTAGATGTGGCCGTTTACCAGTAGGTCGACCAGTCGCCGCCCAGCACGAGGCTGGTCGAGGAGAGCGGCGCCGGGTCGGCGTAGGCGATCTCGTTGGCGTTGGCCGGGTTGGTGAAGTCGACGACCGAGATGCCCGACTGGTAGTTGCCGGACACAAGCACGTAGCGCTTGTCCGTGGGCACGACGTTGTAGTTGTGCCAGGTGCAGTTCTCGAACTCGGTCTGCGGCCGCGGGAGCACGAATGTCCCCGCGGGCTCGCCGGTCCTCGCTTTGAAGAAGAAGATCGTCTTGTCGACCGTCGCGCTCATCGACTGGCAGCGGGGCTCGCCGCCGCCGCCCGGCTCGTGCCCGAAGACGAGGTACTTCCCGTCCCAGGTGAACGCAGCGGACTGGGCGATGCTGACGCCGGGGACCGCCTCGCTGTAGAGCAGCCTCGGGTCCGTCAATGAGCCGCCCTGAGCGGGGTCGAGCGTCCAGACGCTGAAGCCGTCTCCGCCGGCGCAGGTCAGGAGCATGGCGGTGCCGAGGACGACGCCGCCGTCGTGGCAGGCTCGCTCGGGATTCGGCGGAGGCGGGATCTCCCAGATCCGCCCGGTCGCGGGCAGGCTCGACTTGATGGCATTGCCGTCGTCCAGGGAGACCATCGCCGACGGGATGGTGATCGTCGGGTCGGTTCCGCCCATCGTGCTTGGCGGGCCGGGCACGTTGTTGACCACGATCACGGCGACCGCTCCGGCGTTCTGGGCGTTCTTCACCTTTTGGACGAACGTGCAGGTGCCCCGATCCGAGGAGCGCGATCGCGCCGGCGGGGAAGCCGACCAGCGGCTCGCAGCCGTCGGTGGTCATGTCGACGCCGTCGTTCACGAGCACGACGTCGCCGCTGAGGCCCGCCTCCGGCGGCTCCGGCCCGAAGGAGGCGCCCGTCGCCCCGTAGGTGACGCCGGCGACCTCGACGAAGATCCCCCACGGATTGCCCGAGGGCTCCAAGCGCAGGTACGAGGCGGCGGCCGGATTGGCTAGCGGATGATGTCGACGCCCTCGCACCCGGGCGCCGAACTCGAGGCGTCGCTGTAGACGAGGATCCGGTCGTTGGCGAGGTCGGGTACGACCGTCAGCGTGTGCGAGCCGCACGGCGTCCGCACGAACTTCAGGCCCACCGGATGTGTCGGGTCGCTGACGTCGAAGACGTGCACGCCCTCCTGGAACGCGGGCGTGACGATCCCGCCGCAGACGGCTCCGCCGGCGGGCGGGGGCGAGTTCCAGGAGCGCACCAGGATGTTCCCCCAGACGGCCACGTCGCCCTGATTCCCGGTCGTCGTCCCCTGGACGCAGCCGGTGAAGTTCTCAAGCTCGACCGGGTTGTCGGGCTCGGTGATGTCGATGATCCGGAAGCCCTCGTACGTCCCCTGGTACGCCTTCTTCCCCCAGAAGGTGAGATCCGAGTTGAAAACGCCCGAGCCGGCGCCCGAGAAGGGCACGACTCGGGGCGAATAGCCCAGCGGATGCATGTTGCTCGTGTAAGTGAACGTGCTCACCGCGTCGCTCATGTCCGCGCCGGCCGCTGTTGGCAGCACCAGCGCCAGCCCGGCTACGAGTGAGAGAAGCAGGAGCCTGGGCGATGCTCGCATGGCCTTACCTCCCTGTCGTCTCGTCGGAGTCCCCACTCACGGGCAGGGGAGAATCGCGCGCTTGGCGCACCCTTTCGTGCCAGGCGGCCGGCGACATTTCGCGTTCCGCCCTTTAGGGGCCGTCATGGGCGGCCCTGCCGATGAGGCTCGTGCCGTCAGGGCCATCGCAGATGGACGAAAAGAGCCGCTGAAACAACGACCCTTTCGCGGCCGGCTAGAAGCGAACTACGTCCTACAGTTCCCGGCTGCTTGTTTGGCCTTGCACTGATTGCACAGATTTCCCCTTGGGCGAGTCGTTCTCGTCTTCGCGGGGCGAGAGGGATAGTTCGAACAGTTCCGGCACCAATGCCATGTATCTCTGCCCTGAGCCTGGACGTACGTCGGCATTCGTCACCCCCTTCGCTGAGAAATTATGTCCTTGATTCCTCGTCGAGCGGTTCCACCGTCCAGATCGCGTCGAAGAGGACCATGCCGGCGACTTCGATCTCGGCATTGGTGTCCACGATGCGGAACGCGCGGCCGGTGGCTGCGACGAACACGTCGCCTGGCTGCCAGTCCGGCTGCTCAGTCAGAAACGCGGGAGGGTCGGCCGCCTGGCCGTTCCGAAGCATGAGCAGAAAGCGGTAGACGGGGGCCACAGAACTCCTGGACAACACGTTACCGTGGGGCCTACCCGCGGTGAGGGGCCTGGTGAGGCGAACGCCTAATCCCTGCCGCCGAGTGTCGCGAATTGCAGAGCGAGCGCCCAATGGCCGGTGCGGGTTCTTCGGCGAAACCTGGGCGGGCCGCGACTAACCGCGCAGCCGCAACTCGCGGCTGGGCCGCTCGTCCAGCACAATGAGCGTGCAGCCCGTGACGTACGTCGCCGGCCCGCTGACCATCCAGCTGAGGCTGAACGTCATCCCGCGAGAGCCGGCGACTGCTCCGGCGTGTACTTCACGTCGGCTCGCCCGTTCCCGCGCGCGTTGGTCGCGAGCGTCGCCGTGGGGAGCGCGAGCGTGAAGGGTGTCGAATGTTGTTCACTCAGGCGGCGGCTCCGAAGTACTCGTGCACCAAACCATCAAGACGTCTCAACGAGCCGAGGGCGACCGAACACCACAGCCGAGGCGAACACTCCCAAAAGCTGCCGCGATGTCAACACCGCTGCCAGACCTCTTGAAAAGCTGGATCAGAGTTTCACACCCTCAGGCTTGAATTAAGGGTCGAAACTGTACGAGTCGTCATGGCTATCCGCGAGCGAGAGCCGGACTCGCGCGGATGAGCGGGAGTGACTCGAACCCGCGAGGTCCGGCGTGACCCACCTTTGCGTTCCAGGAGAGTTCCATGTGATTGCCGGAGGCGTCACAACTTGCTGCGTCGGCCGCAGCTCAGCTCGGCTGGCCATCGACCGCCATCCGCGCAAGCTCGAACGATCCGAGCACGCCGGCACGGTCGCCGAGGGCAGGAGCGACGATGTAGCCGTCAATCGCCTCGGCGAGCTCCGGCGTACTGAGGTAGCCGGCGATCAGCTCGGCGACACGCCGGCGGACGAGAGGCAGCAAGGACGACTCCTTCATGACGCCTCCGCCGATGACGATTCTCTGCGGCGACAGCGCGCAGATGACGTTCACGAGGCCGAGCGCCAGGTACTCCGCCTCGAGCAGCCACACGCGCTCGTCGTCGAGCGCCTCCGGTGGGTGGCCCCAGCGGGAACGAATGGCATCCCCGGAGGCGAGTCCCTCGAAGCAGTTGCCGTGGTAAGGGCAGACCCCCTCGAATGGGTCACGCGCGCGATCGTGCGGGATCCGCATGTGCCCGAACTCAGGATGAAGGAGCCCGTGCATGACCCGCCCATTCGCCATTCCGCCGCCGCCGATTCCGGTACCGACGGTGACGTAACAGAAGGTCTCGAGGCCGGCCGCCGCTCCCCAACGGTACTCGCCAAGCGCAGCCGCGTTTACGTCTGTATCGAACGCGAGGGGGAGGCCGAGGGCAGCGCCAAGGGTGGCCACGACGTCGGTGTCAGCCCAACCGGGCTTCGGTGTCGTCGTAATGCGACCCCAGGTGGGTGAAACGCGCCTGACGTCTATGGGCCCGAACGAGCCGATCCCGATCGCAGCCACGTCGCCGTTGGCGGTGAAGAACGCCGCGGCCCGGGCGATTGTCTCTGCAGGGTCGGTTGTCGGGAACGTAACCAATTCCTGGAGGTCATCGGGTCCTGTGCCGGTGGCACAGACCCACTTCGTCCCGCCGGCCTCGATCCCGCCGTAGATCATTCGGTTCCTGCAGGCTGCGGCGCGGCGGCGCCGCAGGACTTGCGGACGACGAAGTCCGGAGGAAGCACCACGATTCGACGGCGCTCGGCCACGCGGCCGCTTAGGCGATCGAGCAGTAATTGGGTCGCGATCGTGCCGTAGGTCTCGGCCGGCTGGGCCATGACGGTGAGGAAGGGGTAGAGGCGCGACACATGCTCGATGTCGTCAAAGCAGACGAGCGATAGGTCGCCGGGGATCTCGAGGCCCCGCTCTCGCGCGGCCTCGACGACGCCGACAACTGTGATGTTGTTGACGGCGAAGATCGCCGACGGCGGATCAGGAAGCGAAAGCAGTTTGAGCGTCGCTTCGCGGGCGACGTTTGCGTCTATGGTGCTCGACTCGGTCACGAGCTCGGCGTCGAACTCGATCGCAGCGCCGTCGAGAGCGTCTCGGTAGCCCTGGAGCCGGTCACGAGCCGTCGAGACGTCACTCGTCTCCGTGATCATGCCGATCCGCCGATGGCCGAGACCGATTAAATGCTCGACCAGCTGGCGGGCGCCGCCGACGCTGTCGCCGTGGACGAGGTCGCCGTCGAAGCCGGTGATGGAACGGTCAATCAGCACGAAGGGCACGTTGTTCCGCGTCAGGAGTCGGAGTTGTGGGCGTGAGCGGTCACCCACGGGGGCGATCAGGACTCCCTCGACCTGAAATGCGACCATGTCCTCGAGATACCCGCGCTCGCGCTCGAGGTTTCCCTGCGTGTCGCACAGCATGACGTGGTAGCCGGCCCGCCAGGCGACTTGCTCGGCCCCGCGGACGACGAGGGTGAAGAACGGGTTGGCGACGTCCGGGACGATCACCCCGAAAGCGCCCGTCCTGCGCCGGATGAGACCACGTGCGAGCCGGTTCGGCACGTAGCCGAGCTTCGTAATCGACGCTTGAACACGCTTGCGTGTGTCGACGCTGACACGAGGGCTGTCGTTGATGACCCGCGAAACCGTCATCGGAGAAACGCCGGCATCGCTCGCAACGTCGTTGATTGTCACTCTCATGGCCATGTTATCCCACCTAGGGGCCTGATAGTTACCACAGTAGGCGGACAGAGGGCTAGTGACTTTCGGGCTTGACACGCGATATGCGTGATGTTATGGATACCACAATTTTCGCGTTAGCGATACCTCAGAACTGAGGCGCCGGAGGCGGAAGTCACCACCCGATGAAGGGAGTGAGCATGCATTTGCCCCGTTTGGCGGTCGTCGCGAGCGGCGCCCTCCTCTGCGGACTCGCCGTGTTCGTCGGAGTCAGCAGCGGGAGACCCACGGCACACGCCGCCCAGACGACGATCACCATCGCGACCGTGAACAACAACGACATGATCGTGATGCAGTCGCTTGCCTCGAACTTCACCAAGAAGTATGGGATCAAGGTGAAGTTCGTGACGCTGCCGGAGAACACGCTCCGCCAGAAAGTCACCGCCGACGTCGCGACCGGCGGTGGTCAGTTCGACATCGTGACGGTCGGGACCTACGAGGTGCCGATCTGGGCCAAGAACAAGTGGATCGTCAACCTGCAGCCGCACCTCGCGAAGCTAAGCCCAGCCGCCGCGAAGGCGTACGACCTCAAGGACGTCATACCCAAGGTGCGCCTGGGTCTGTCCTACAAGAAGAACCTGTACGCGCTGCCGTTCTACGGCGAGAGCTCTATGACGTACTACAACAAGAAGCTCTTTGCCGATGCGGGGCTGACGATGCCGAAGCATCCGACCTGGGACCAGATCAGGTCGTTCGCGGCGAAGCTCCACAAGCCGTCGGCGAACCGCTACGGCATCTGTCTGCGCGCGCTGCCCGGCTGGGGCGAGTTCGGCGCGCCACTCACGACCGTGATCAACACCTTCGGCGGCCGCTGGTTCGACATGAAGTGGCGGCCGCAGCTGACCGCGCCGGCGACGAAGAGCGCCGTCAAGTTCTACGTCGATCTCGTCAAGCAGTACGGCGAGCCCGGCGCCACGAGCAGCGGCTTTACGGAGTGCGCGACGATCATGGGCCAAGGCAGGGCCGCGATGTGGGTCGACGCGACCGTCGCCGCAGGCCTCCTGACGAACCCGAAGACATCGAAGGCGGCAAAGGACATCGGCTTCGCCTATGCGCCGACCAAGGTCACTCCGCGCGGTTCACACTGGCTGTGGGCGTGGTCGCTGACGATGGAGGCGTCCAGTAAGAAGAAGGACGCCGCCTTCAAGTTCCTGACTTGGGCGACCAGCAAGAACTACATCAAGCTGGTGGCGGCGAAGAACGGCTGGGGGTCGGTCCCGCCCGGAACGCGGATTTCGACCTACAAGAACCCCAAGTACCAGAAGGCCGCCGGCGCCTTCGCGGGGATCGTCTTGAACTCGATGCTGACCGCCGACCCGACGAAGTCCACGCTGCAGAAGGTCCCCTACGTCGGAGTTCAGTTCGTCGGCATCCCCGAGTTCCAGCGGATCGGGACGCTCGTGACCCAGAATCTCGCCGGCGCGGTGGCCGGTAGCAAGAGCGTCGACTCGGCACTGGAAACCTCCCAGCGGCAAGTCACGCGAATCATGAAGCAGGCGGGCTATCTGAAGTAACGGTCCTCCCCTCCGAAAGCAGGATGAGGGCGGAAGCGGCTGCCGCCCTCATCTCAGCCCCGGCGACCGTGATTCACTCCTCACGATGACCTCAAGCTTTGAAGCTGCGGCGCCGACAGCGGCGAGGCTCGGGGCGCGCCGCTTCACGTCCCTGCGTGGACCGCGCATGGTGAACCTCGCGCTGCTCGCGCCGGCCCTTCTGTACCTGGTGGTGATGACCCAGGCGCCGTTCGTGCTCACCGTCTGGTACAGCCTCCACAACTGGATCCTCACCTCGCCCGAGCTCGGACACGCGTGGGTCGGGCTCGAGAACTTCCGCTACACGCTGACGGAGGATCCAATCTTCCGCACAGCGGTCGTCAACTGGCTCGTGATCACCGCGGCGATCGTCGGAGGCTCGCTCCTCCTCGGACTCTTCTTCGCACTCCTGCTCAACCGCACGTTTCCCCTTCGGGGCGTGACGCGCGCGCTGATGATCGCGCCGTTCTTCGTGATGCCGACCGTGAATGCGGTCGTCCAGAAGAACATCTTCCTCAACCCGATCTTCGGGCTCGTCAACTGGGTCTGGACCTCGCTCGGCTTCGAACGCGTCGACTGGCTCGCCGTGCACCCGAAGCTCTCCATCATCGCGATGGCGACCTGGCAGTGGGCGCCGTTCATGATGCTGATCCTCCTCGCCGGACTGCAGGGCATCCCTGAGGACATTCGAGAAGCGGCCCGAATCGACGGGGCCGGCCCGGTCAGCGAGTTCCGGCGAATCACCCTGCCGCTCCTCGGCCCCTACATCGAGCTGGCCGTGCTGCTGGGCACGATCTACGTCCTCCAGCTCTTCGGCGAGATCTACGTCGCCACCCAGGGCGGTCCCGGGACGGAGACGACGACGCTTCCGTACTACGTCTACCAGACGATCGCGGAGGCCAACGACGTGGGCACGTCCTCCGCCCTAGGCGTGATGGCGGTCATCTTCGCCTCGATCATCGCCGCCCTCCTGCTCAGGCTGCTGACACGCACGTTCAGACGCGAGGTGCTGGCGTGATCGCCGCTCTCCGTCGGGTCCGGATCCGCCCTGCGGCCCTCGCCCTCGACCTGCTCACGTATGCGATCGCACTCTTCGTCTTCTTCCCGATTCTCTGGACGGTCCTGACGGGCTTCAAGAGCGAGGTGGACGCCGCGGCGAGCCCACCGGTTCTGTTCTTCGACGCCACCCTCGACAACTACCAAGCCGTGTTCAGCTCGCACTACCGCAGCTACTTCGAGAACAGCGTGCTGATCGCGGGCGGTTCGACGCTGGTCGCGCTTGTGCTGGGGCTGCCTGCCGCCTACAGCCTCGCGTTTAACCCCTCCAAACGAAGCCCGGCGGTGCTTTCCTGGGTTCTCTCCACGAAGATGCTCCCGCTCGTCGGCGCCTTGATCCCGCTCCTCGTGATCTACAAGCGAGTCGGTCTCTTCGATAGCCGCCTCGGGATGATCCTGCTCTACGCGGCGTTCAACCTGCCGCTCGTGATCTGGATGATGCGCTCGTTCTTCGCCGACCTGCCGCGGGACATCCTCGAGGCCGCCATCGTCGACGGAGCCCGATTCTTCCGGATCATGACCCGCGTGGTGCTTCCGTTGACCGCGCCGGGGCTCGCCGCGACGGTGCTCCTCTCGGTCATCTTCGCCTGGAACGAGTTCCTGTTGGCGGTGAACCTGACGAGCGCCCACTCCGGCACGCTGCCCGTCTTCATCTCCAGCTTCCAGACGAGCGAGGGCCTCTTCTGGGCGAAGATGTCGGCGGCCTCGACGATGGCGATCGCGCCCGTGATCCTCGCCGGATGGATGGCGCAGCGGTCACTCGTCCGCGGGCTCACGTTCGGAGCTGTGAAGTGAAGGCTGCCTACTACCAGGCCCGGCACGAGGTCGTCGTGCGCGAGGCGCCGGAGCCAGAGGCCGGCCCGAACGACGTCTTGATTCGCGTCCGGGCGTGCGGAATTTGCGGGACCGATCAGCACATCTTCGATGGCGACATCGGCGGACCGCTGCCGGTAATAGGCGGACACGAGCTCGCTGGCGACGTCGTTGCAGTCGGCACGGACGTGGAGGACGACTTCCGCGCCGGACAGCGCGTCGCCGTGAACCCCAATGTGTTCTGCGGTTCATGCTTCTACTGCAAGCGTGGCCAGGTCAACCACTGCCTGCGCTGGAGCGCCATCGGTGTCACTCGGGATGGAGGCTTCGCCGACTACGTCGTCGCCCCGGCGAGCAACGTCTACCCGATTGGAGAGATGGACTACGAGGTCGCCGCTTTCATCGAACCGATCTCCTGCGTCGTCTACGGCCTCAAGCGGTTGGAGCTCCCGCCCGCCTCGAATGCGCTGATCTACGGGGCCGGCCCGATCGGCCTACTGATGCTCCAGCTTGTGCGACACGGTGGCGCGAGCGACGTCGTCGTGGTCGATCTGAACGAGGAAAGGCTCCCGCTCGCCGCCCAGCTCGGAGCCAACGCCGTCGTCGCCGGCGGTCCCGGTGCCGACGACAGCATCCGTGCGACTGCCCCGCTCGGCTTCGACGTCGTCGTCGACTGCACCGGCGTGCCGGCGGTGGTCGAGCACATGTTCAGCCATGTCCGGCCCGGCGGACGGTTGCTCTTCTTCGGCGTGAACCCGATCGACGCCCGAGTGCGGATCAGCCCGTTCGAGGTCTATCGCAAGGATCTGACCATCTACGGCTCGTTTGCGCTGCGCTTCACCTTTGAGGGCGCCCTGGCGCTGCTTCGAAGCCGAGCGGTCGACGTGAAGCCGCTTCTCTCGGACGTCTTCCCGATCGAGGGTTTTCCGGAGGCGCTCGCGTTAGCCGGTTCCGGCCAGGC
>JBKPGE010000240.1:0-3022 GCA_046729215.1 Actinomycetota bacterium
GGCAAGACGACGACGACGTTTCTGCTCTATTCCGTCTTCCAGGCGGCGGGCATGAGCCCCGGCCTCATCGGGACGATCGAGTCGCGCGTCGGCGGCGAAGCTCGGCCGGCGGTTCGGACGACGCCGGAGGCGATCGACCTGCAGCGAACCTTTCGAGCGATGCTGGACGCCGGCGACAGAAGCTGCTCCATGGAAGCGACTTCGCATGGGTCAGAGCTGGGGCGCCTCGAGCACGTGCGTTTCAAGGCGCTCGCGTTTACGAACCTCTCGCAGGATCACCTCGACTTCCACGAGTCGATGGAGCGCTATTTCGAGGCCAAGCGGCGGCTGTTCACCGACCACGAGCCCGCGCCCGCCGCCGCCGTCAACGTCGGCGACGAGTGGGGGCGTCGGCTCGTCGAAGAGCTTCGGCGCCTGGACCGTGCCCCTCTCCTCACCTACGGCGTCACGCCTGACGCCGAGCTGAAGACGCATCCGGCACTCGAGCGCTCACGCCTCGTCGGTAGCTTCAACGTCGAGAACGTGCTCGCCGCCGCGGCCGTCTCACGGCTGCTGGGCGTGCCGGACGAAGCAGTCGTCGAGGGTGTTTCCGTCCTGAGCGGCGTTCCGGGCCGCTTCGAGGCGATCGACGAAGGACAGCCGTTCACCGTGATCGTCGACTACTCCCACAAGCCCGGCGCGCTGGAAGCCGTCCTGCGGACCGCGCGACAGCTCACCGGCGGGAGGCTTATCTGCGTGTTCGGCGCTGGCGGCGATCGTGACCGCGGCAAGCGTCCGATGATGGGACGGGCGGCCAGCGAGCTCGCCGACTTGGCGATCGTCACGTCGGACAACCCCCGCACGGAGGATCCTCTTGCGATCATCGATGAGGTTCTGAAGGGGGTAGTCGGCTCGGCCGAGGTCGAGCCCGACCGGCGCACAGCGATCGCCAAGGCGGTCGGCGAAGCCGACGCGGGCGACGTCGTTGTCATTGCCGGCCGAGGTGCGGAGCAGTACCAGGACGTCGGCGATCGGAAGCTTCCCTTTGACGACAGGGAGGTCACGCGAGAGGCGCTGCGGCGGCTGAGGGCGCCAGCATGATCCCAATGTCGATCGAGCACGTGATGCCGCTGGGCCGCGTCGACGCTCGGGCCGACGAGGTCACGGGCGTCAAGATCGATTCCCGGCGGGTCGACCCCGGAGACCTGTTCGTCGCGATCCGGGGCGGAGTCGACTACCTCGACGAGGCCCTGGCTGGGGGAGCAGCGGCCACACTCGTCCCGGACGACGACTTCGCGGCCATGGCCTCGCTCGGTCGCGCTGTTCGCGACCTGAGCGGGGCGGAGGTCGTCGGCATCACCGGCTCGACGGGCAAGACGTCGACGAAGGACATCCTCGCCGCTCTCGCCGGCCCGCAGCGCCGGACGATCGCCGCTGAGGCGAGCTACAACGCCGAGCTCGGCGTGCCGCTCACGTTGTGCCGGATCGAGCGCGACACCGAGCTCGTCATTGCCGAGCTCGCGATGCGAGGCTTCGGCCAGATCGCGGAGCTGTGCGCGATCACGCGCCCGACGCTCGGCGTCATCACTGCGATCGGTCCTGTTCACCTCGAGTTCGTGGAGTCGGTTGCGGGCGTCGCCCGAGCGAAGGCGGAGCTACTCGAGGCGCTCCCGCGAGGGTCGAAGGCCGTGGTGCCGGCCGGTGTGCCCGAGCTGGAGCCGTACCTGCGCGCCGACCTCGAGATCATGCGCGTGGGCGAGGACGTGCGCCTGATGTCGTTCGAAGACGGCCGACTGGAAGCGGAGGTTGGCGGCGAGCGCGTCGAGCTCGATCTGCCGTTCGCCGCTCAGCATCAGGCGGAGAACACCGTGACGGCACTCGCGGCCTATGCCGCCCTCGGGCTTCCGCTGGACCGCGTTCATGAGGGCGCTCGGCGGATCCGCTTCTCGAGCTTGCGAGGCGAGGAGCTTCCACTGCCCGGCGGAGGTGTGCTGATCAACGACTGCTGGAACGCGAACCCCACGTCGATGGCAGCAGCGCTCCGCGACCTCGCCGCGCGGAGAAACGGCGGCCGCCGCATCGCTGTCCTCGGCGGCATGGCAGAGCTGGGCGCGGAAGGGCCCAGGTACCACCGCGAGATCGGCGGGCTCACGGCCGGTTTGGACGCGGTCGTCGGCGTCGGAGAGCTCGCGCGCGACTACCGGCCGACCCACTGGGTCGCCGACGCCCAGGCGGCGGCCACGCTGCTCGGCGACCTCCTCGAGCCTGGAGACATCGTGCTCGTCAAGGGCTCGCGCGCCGTAGGCCTCGAGCGGGTCGCGCAGAACCTAGAGCACTAATGGAACGAGTCCTTGCGGCGGGCCTGCTCGCCATGACCATCTCGATTCTCGCTGGGCCGAAGTTCATCGAGTTCCTGCGCAGGCACGAGTTCGGGCAGATGATCCGCGAGGAGGGGCCGGCAGGCCACGCCGTCAAACAGGGAACGCCGACGGCCGGCGGGCTGATGATCGTCGTCTCGATGACAGTTCCGTTCCTGGCGCTGAGCCATTGGACGGCGGAGGGGCTGACGGTCTACGCCGTGACGATGGCGTGCGCCGCCATCGGGTTCATCGACGACTACATCAAGGTTCACCACCGTCGCTCTCTCGGCCTCGCCGGGCGCTACAAGCTGCTGCTTCTGGCCGGAATCACCTTCGGAGTCGGCCTGGTCGTCCACGACCTCAGCTTCGACACCGCTGTCTACGTACCGGTCCTTGACTGGAGGGTGCAGCTCGCCTTCGCCTTCTACGTGCTCCTGTTCGTGATCCTGGCCGGGGCCGCGAACGGCGCCAACCTCACGGACGGAATCGACGGGCTCGCCGTCGGTGTCGGGATCATCGCGCTCCTGACGTTCACGGCGATCAACGTCTTCACCTACATCCGCTCGAGCCAGGTGGCGACCGAGCAGGACCTGGCCGCGCTGGACCAGGCGATCCTCGGCGCAGCGCTGATCGGAGGCGCGATCGGGTTCCTCTGGTACAACGCCTTCCCGGCCGAGGTGTTC
>JBKPGE010000241.1:0-2772 GCA_046729215.1 Actinomycetota bacterium
CGGCAGACGAGAAACACCACACCAGGGGTTACGCGCGGCGACCGGCATCGGATCGAGCGCATCGAGCATCCCGCCGAACCTCCGTCGCGCACAACCTCGCGATCGGGCTCCAGGTGTCTCGCTGGGATCGTCCACGCCCAGATCATCAACACGGTTCGCGGCGGCTACGCCCGCCGTCCAACGCCTCACTCCACGCTCTAGAGGCCGATCTGGCGGTTGCTTCCGCCTCTCAGCACGGCATATGTGCTGGTGGGCTTGCGCCTCGCGCGTCAAAGCAGGCGCCGGCGGCGGCCAGACGACGGGATCGTTCCGGACGACACGCAGGCGTCCACCGTGAAACCGTGCTCGCTGCCGCAAATCGCGCATAGCGATAGTGAGGCGACACTCGGGAACTGCGCTCGCTCCTCGTCCTTTGCAGCAGCCCCAGCGTCTAGTGCGAGGCGGCTCCTGTTCGCACAGAGCAGCACTCCGCACTTCGACGCGGGACGCCGGTCTCGCTCTCGTGCAGGCTCGACCACGCGCGTCGTCGACGGACCGCGGCGGGCGAGTTCCTTCTGACGGTCATCGCCCGGCTCGAGGCTCCCGCCTTAGACGGGAGCCTCGAGGGACGATTGATTAGTCAGCCTGGCCGCGGTTGGAGAGCTGGCCGCGCACGGCACCGGCCGGAAAGTCCACGGTATGGACGTTCACGTAGTACTCGGCCGGGTTATCGACGATGTCCTGAATCAGGGTCGGATCCGCCGACGCGCACCCGCTCGCGTGGCCGGAGGCATCCGGTGGCGACAGCGGGACGACGACGGGTCCCGGCTGCCCCGCCGGAGCCTCGTGAACGTGGGCCGCCGTCGCCGGCAGCGTGATGTCGGCCACGGTGATGTCCCAGCACACGGCTGCCTGCCCCGCGTTCAGAGTGATCTGCGCGAAGCCGCTTCCATCCGGATCGCCGGTGTTGCAGGCGGTCGCGCTGCACTCCTCAGCGCCGTTTAAGCTCGTGACCCGCTTCGCGCCCCCAATCGCGCCGGCCGAGGCGGCGAGCGTGAGCGCCGCAACGGCGACGAGGGCGGCGAGCGTGGCGAGACGTGTTCGCATCATCCATCCTCCTCCTCGAGGCTCCCGAGTGATCCGGTCGAACCGTACTACGGGGGAGGAGGGAGCTCGGTTTTTGCCACGCTGGCCAACAAGGGCCTAGTAGATAGCCGGCGCCGGGCGCTCCACAGCCGGGCTCACCGCCGTCGACGCCTTCGTAACGGGCGAAGCATGGTGGGGCGGCGAGCTGCGTTGCCCCACCGCATAAAGGTTCAGGTGTTGGCCGTCCGCGGAAACGCGTTCGGTCGACCGCCGCCGCGTCACCATCGGCCCGAATGGCGCCGCCCCTTTGACGTCGTGCGGTTGCAACGACGGTGCTCTGGGGCCATATAGCGATTGCGGGTCCTGGTCATTATGGCGATCGCGCCGGCGAGCCCCAGCACCATCTCTCGATCTCTCAATGATCGAGCACATGGACGCCGGGCGCGACGAGGCCGACTCCCGCGCGCGATGAGCCTCTCCTTTGCCTGGGCTCCGGCGTGGAGGGAGGGAGGGAGAAACGCGCTATCGAGCTTGATCGGGCCGGTACGTGAGGATGCGGCTCCAGAGGTCGTGCGTTCCCCAAATTCCGGCCCGCAGGCACTCGAGCTGGACGATCTGGCTGTGGTCGACGAAGAGGTTGACGTCGGGGCCGTACTGCTTCACGTACCAGCTGAAGACCTCCGGCTCGGCCGCCTCGAACATCACTCGCTCCAGTCCGAGCTCGGAAACGATCCGGGCGACGACATCGGTTCTCCATTCGCGGACCTGCTCGGTGATGCCCCGTAGGGTTCGTAAACTCGGTCGTGGCGGATTTGCAGGCAAATCGTCCTTCGCAGGCCCGAGCGCAGGAAAACAGCCGATGCGCGCTTCGCTGGCCGTGATCCATGCGCGGCGGGCGGCCGAATCCGTGTTGACGGCGACGACCGACGCTTGATGTAGCCCGATCGACGGCCTCGATGCGTTCGCTGCCGCCGCCTCGAGTCCGCGAGCGGCAGCTGCTCGGGGTCAGCAGGATTCCCCTGCAAAATGAAGACGACCGAGTTTACGAACCCTACGCGATTCAGCGGCTGGCGCCGACTAGCTTCTTCTTGGACACGCCGCGCCATGCCTTGACCTTGGACGGCTACATGGTCTCCGCTGACGCACGCCCAGGCGTGCGCTCTGACGTTGGGCCAGTCTCACGGACTCCACTTGGCAGACGAAGACGGTTCGCCCTCGACGAGCGGCTGATCCCGCTGCGACCAAGCGCCTGCTCCTCCCGCGCGTACTACCCCGTGCCTGGCGGTGGAGCGTTGCGGCGGCAGCACCGTGATGCGGATGCGCGCCAGCGCACTCTCCACAGCGGACGAGCCAACGTGGCGGTTGTTGTTTCAGCGTGTGACGAGGACGCGGGCATCGACGAATGGCGGCAGATAGGTCCTCGGCGCGAGTTCGCAGCCGAGCCCGTTCACGCCGAGCGGAGCGTCTCCGGGCAGACGGAGCACCATGGCGAAGACGGCCCGAGTACGGGGGCCGAGCGTCCCATTGGACGGCAGTTGAGGACGTGCGAGTCGACGGCCTCGCGTCAGCGAAGGCGGGTGCGCTCATTCAGCGGCCACCCGCTCGCGCAGCCGTGCGACCCGGGCGGCGAGCTCGGCGGCCGCGTCGGCAAGAGCGGCGCGATCGTCCTCGACCGCCCGCTTCCGCTCGTCCAGCGTCGCGCGCGCC
>JBKPGE010000242.1:0-11153 GCA_046729215.1 Actinomycetota bacterium
AGCCGCGTCCGCGACCTCTTCGAGCAGGCCAAGCAGGCCTCGCCGTGCATCGTGTTCATGGACGAGATCGACGCCGTCGGCCGGCACCGCGGGGCCGGGCTCGGCGGCGGTCACGACGAGCGCGAGCAGACCCTGAACCAGCTCCTCGTCGAGATGGACGGGTTCGAGCTGAAGGACAACATCATCCTGATCGCAGCGACGAACCGGCCCGACATCCTGGATCCCGCCCTGCTCCGCCCGGGCCGTTTCGACCGGCAGATCGTGGTCGATCGCCCTGACCGGAACGGGCGGAAGAAGATCCTCGAGGTGCACGCCAAGGGCAAGCCGATCGCGCCCGACGTCGAGCTCGACACGCTCGCGGCCGGGACACCAGGCTTCACAGGCGCCGACCTGTCCAACCTCGTCAACGAGGCCGCGCTCCTGTCCGCGCGGCGCGGCAAGAAGACGATCGACCAGGAGGAGCTCGAGGAAGGGATCATGCGCGTGATCGCCGGCCCGGAGAAGAAGACGCGGCTGCTCTCCGAGGAGGAGCGAAAGGTCACCGCGTACCACGAAATGGGACATGCCCTGGTGGGCCATTACCTCGACCAGGACACCGACGTCCACAAGATTTCCGTGATCAGCCGCGGACAGGCGCTCGGCTACACGATCTCGCTCCCGCGTGAGGACCGGTACCTAACGCGCAAGTCCACGCTGATGGATCAGCTCGCAGCCACGCTCGGTGGGCGCGCAGCCGAGGAGCTCGTCTTCAACGAGGTCACGACCGGCGCGGCCAACGATCTCGAGAAGGTCACCTCGACGGCGAAGCAGATGATCATGCGCTTCGGGATGAGCGAGAAGCTCGGTCCCCGCGTGCTCGGCCGAAACCACGACATGCCGTTCCTCGGCCGTGAGATGAGCGCGGAGCCGGACTACTCCGAGGAGGTCGCACGCGAGATCGACGAGGAGATCCGCCGCGTGATCGAGGAGGCGCACGACCGGGCTCACGCAGTGCTCAAGCAGCACCTGGAGGAACTGCACCGCCTCTCGGCGATTCTGATCGAGCGTGAGACGATCGATAAGGATCAGTTCATGCGCCTGCTCGAGGGCGCCACCGAGGAAGAGGTCTTCGCCGACGAGACTCCGGAAGCGCCCGAGGCCGAGAAGCCGAAGGACCGCCGGCCGGCTCCGCAGCCGAAGCCGTTCCCGGTTCCGGGTGCGATGATGCAGCCGCCGCCCGACCCCGCCAAGCCCTAGCCACCGCCGGTCTACGCTCCCCCTGTGAGAGCGATCGAGGAGCGGTTTCCGCGACCATCCGTCATGGGCGTCGTCAACGTGACGCCGGATTCCTTCTCGGACGGCGGCATCAACTACCGCGCGGAGGACGCGATCGCGTCGGCTCGCCAGATGGTGGCGGACGGAGCTGCAATCGTCGATGTCGGCGGTGAGTCGACTCGTCCGGGCGCCGCGGCGGTGTCGCTCGACGAGGAGCTCGGGCGGGTGTTGCCGGTGCTCGAGGCCGTCGCCGGGGACCTTCCCGTCTCGATTGACACGGCGAAGGCCGAGGTCGCCCGCCGCGCGGTCGAGCTCGGCGCCCAGCTGGTGAACGACGTGACGGCGCTGCGCGGCGACCCGCAAATGGCCGAGACGGTCGCCGAGACCGGCGCCTACCTCTGCCTGATGCACATGCAGGGTGAGCCGCGGACGATGCAAACGAGCCCGACCTACGACGACGTCGTTTCCGAGGTCTCCGCGTTTCTCGAGGAACGTCTGCGCTTCGCTGTCGCCGCAGATATCGCCGAGGAGCGCGTCTGTTTGGATCCCGGCATCGGCTTCGGGAAGACCGTCGAGCACAACTTCGAGCTCATCCGCCGGCTCGACGAGCTGACGGCGCTCGGACGGCCCCTCGTCGTCGGCGTCTCGCGCAAGCGGTCGCTCGGGAGAATCCTCGGCGACGCGGATGCGACCACCGGACCGCTCTCGGCGAGCATCGCCGCAGCCGTCGCCGCCTACGAGCGCGGCGCGACGATCCTTCGGGCCCACGACGTTCGGGAGCACGTCGAGGCGCTGACCACCGCGAAGGCGGTGGTTGGATGAGACGCCGCCTGCGTTGTCTCCTTCAGGCCGTGCGGGCTTTGCGGCGCAGCCGTCTGAAATGACCGGTCGATCCGCTTGAGTGTGGAGCGCGCGCGATGACCGTAACGGTCGAGCTAGTCGGCCTCGAGGTTTTCGGCCGTCATGGGGTGGACGACCAGGAGCGAGAGCAGGGGAGGACCTTCCTCTACGACATCGCACTCGCGGTGCGGCCGCCGGCTTCTGACCGGCTCGGAGACACAGTCGACTACCGGGCGGTGGCGGCGTGCGTTCGCGAGGTTTCGGAGTCGCAGGAGTACAAGCTGATCGAAGCGCTCGCCTCGGCAGTCGCGGATGAGCTCGCAACCCGCTTTCCGGTCGAGTCCGTTCGGGTTCGGGTGCGCAAGCCGGGCATCAGCCCGGCCGGGCTCACCGTCGAGTACTCGGCCGCGACGGCAGAGCGCGGGAACTAACCCCGAGCGCATAGGCCGCCGAGCGGACCCGCTTCGCCGGAAAGACGTCGAGGTAGGTGAAGTGGCCGCGTCCGGACTTGTTCTCGACCTGAAGCAGCTCGGTTCTCGTTCCGTTCCGCGTACCTGATACGAGAAGGTGTTGGCGCCGCAGCGGGCCCTTCTCCGCCACGTTGGCCGTCGCGGGAGCCCACAGCGCGGCATTGACATCCGCCTTCGGCTTGACCGTCACGGAGACCCTGCTCCGGGCCTTCACCCAGACGCGATACACGTCGTGCGGATCCTCGCTCGCGTCCACGCTGGCCTGGAACGCCGCACGACTTCGTCCCGGCGCCATGAGGGGCTTCGCAGCGGTCTGGAAGATTCCGTGCGCCTTGACGTGATCGATGTCGTCGTTCGGCTCTAGGGGATCGGGAGGCGGCGCCGCTCTCGTCAAGGCTGCCGGAATGTCGAGCATTCCGTGGCCGGTTCGATGATCGGGCCCACGGGCGCCGACGTCCCTGGCCGAAAGGCGCATGAGGTCGTACATCTGCGTCTTGTCGAGCGTGTTGCGGACCGTCCAGACCCAGGCCGTCGCGGCGGTCACCATCGGTGCCGCAAAGCTCGTACCGCTCGCCAGCCCATAGACGACCGGATCGATCGGGTGCTGCCACGGGATCTGCTCGCCCGGGGCGGCGAGATCGACATACGCGCTCGTGCTGGAGAAGTCGGACGGCTGGTCGATCTGGTTGGCAGACCCAACCGTCAGAACGTGCGGAAAGTCGGCCGGATAGATCGGCGGATCGTCGAGCAGGCGATCGTTGCCGGCGGCTGCGACAAGGATCGAGCCGCGCCCGAATGCGTTGATCGCAGCTTCATAGATCGAGCGTGAGGGCTCGTCGCCCCCAAGACTCAGGTTGATGACGCTGCGCCCGGCCGCAACCGCGCGGCTGATCCCGGCGACGATCGTGCCCTCGGTCAGGTAGTCGAGGTCGTAGGCGCGCAGCACTGCCTGCGGATAGATCCCGACCGCACCTCTTGCGTCGGTTGGCGCGGCGGCCGTCGAGGCCACGATCGTGCCGTGATACTCGTCGGCGCTCATGTCGGTGTGCTGTTGGTTCAGCAGGAACGTGTTCGGGCGCGTCTTGAACTCCATGTGGCCGATGTCCAGACCTGAATCGATGATGGTGATGGGGACGCCCGGGCCGGGGGGTTCGACCCGGTTCGCTCCCACGTGGTAGTGGTGCCAGCCGAGCGCCGGCGCGGCGAGCGGGTCGCCGCCGTCGAGATGGCCATCGCGAAAGACCGGACGGTCGGCCTCGGCATAGCGGAGCGCCCCGCTTCGGCGCAGGCGTGGAATCAGCCTCTGCGCCGTGGCGCTCGGCAGGCGCCAGATGTGGAGCTCCGGCGCCACGATCGTTCCGCCCCGGCCGGCGAGGAGGCGCTCCGCGGCCGGATCGGCGTGCAGGCCGAGGAGTGTGAAGCGGTACTGCGAGAGGCCCGCGAGCGCCCGGCCTGTTGGAACCGTCGCAGCCGGCGCCGCCAGAGCCGGTGTCGGGGCGGCGAGCAACAGAAAGGCCAACACGACCCCGTACCGGCGCATTGCGCAACCCTACCCACGGCATGCCGCTCGCATACATCGGACTGGGATCGAACCTCGGCGACCAAGAGGCCACGATCCACCGGGCACTCGAGCTGCTCGGAGCCGACGACGACATCGAGGTCACTGCCGTTTCGACGCTGGTGGAGACGGATCCCGTCGGCTACGAGAACCAGCCGCGCTTCCTGAACGGGGTTGCGGCGCTGCTCACCGAGCTTCCGGCGCGCGATCTGCTCGAACGGATGTTCGCGGTCGAGCGGGAGCTTGGCCGCACACGCACCGGTCCGCGGTTCGGACCGCGCACGATCGATCTCGATCTCCTGCTCTACGGGCAGGAATCCATGGACGAGCCCGGCCTTCGAGTTCCGCATCCGAGGCTGGCCGAACGACGCTTCGTCCTCGAGCCGTTGGCCGAGCTCGACCGGAACCTCCAGGTGCCTGGGCGAGGCTCGGTCCGAGCTCTGCTCGCAGGGCTAGAATGACCCGCATGTCGCACCTGGACGAGCTCGACGAGTTCGAGGCTGAGCTCGAGCTTCAGCTGAAAAGGGAGTACACGGCCGTTTTCGGCCTCTTCCGCTACTGCGTGCTCACGCAGGACGCCACCTACCTCTGCAATACGCTCGATCTCCGCTATGTGCCGCAGCCCAGCTACCCGTTCTTCCATCTCCGCATGGAAGACGTCTGGGTTTGGGACAAGAACCGGCCGACGCGGATGATCCCTCGCGCGGAGGTCTATACCTCCAGCGACGTGACGGTCGAGGAGCTGCACGGCGAGGGCGAGGAGCCGAAGCTGACCGCCGAGGCCCTCGCCAACAGGATCGGCGAGCCGCTCCGCGACGACGAGTAAGGCGCCGACTTGGCGGCGCCGACCAGCAAAGGCCGTGCCGGCTTCGCCGGTGCGGCCGCCTAGGCGCTTCTGCTTCTCGCGGTCGACGTAGGCAATACGCAGACCGTCTTCGGGCTGTTCGAGGATGCGCAGCTCGGAGAGACACGCCGCGCTGCGACGGAGCCTGACCGCACCGGCGACGAGCTCGGAGTCCTACTCTCGGGGCTCATCGATCTCGACGTCGTCGACGGCATCTGCCTGTCATCGACCGTGCCCCCGCTCGTGCGGTCCTACGAGGATTTCGCTGCGCGGTGGGTGGACTCCCCGATCCTCGTCGCCGGTCCCGGGGTCAAGACCGGGATTCCCATTCGCTACGACGACCCTCGCGAGGTGGGGCCCGATCGGATCGCCAACGCCCTTGCTGCGCGCGATCAGTACGGGTCGCCCTGCATCGTCGTCGACTTCGGCACCTCGACGAACTTCGACGTCGTGTCGCCGGCGGGAGAGTACGTCGGCGGCGTGCTCGCACCCGGCGTCGAGGTTTCAATGGACGCGCTCTTTGCGCGGGCGGCACGCCTCTTCCAGGTCGACTTCTCCGCGCCGCCTTCTGTCATCGGCAAGACGACCGGGGCGGCCTTGCAATCGGGGCTCGTCTACGGCTTCGCCGGGCAGGTGGACGAGATCGTCGGCCGGATTCGGGGCGAGCTGGGAGCGGAGGCATTCGTGGTCGCCACAGGAGGACTGGCCGACCTGATCGCGCCGCACTCACGGACGATCGAAACGATCGATCCCTTCCTCACGCTGGAGGGTCTTAGGCTGATCTGGGCACTGAACGCCTAGGGCAAGAGGGGGCGGACGAAGCCGCCCCCTCAAGCCGCGTCTAGGCCGTTTCGTCGGTCGTCGCGGGCGTCGCGACCACCGTCCGGTCCGCGCGCCGGTGATAGTGCTCGCCCCACATGCCGCCGATCGTTCCGCCGATGAAGACGGCGAGAATACCGGCGCCGATGGCGATGAGCGCCTCCCAGGTCAGCGCGTCCCAGCTATACCAGTCGGGTCGTGTGATGTGGAACAGGCCGTTGTACTCGGCTCCGATCCACGCACCAAGCCCGGCCAATGCGGCGACGAAGAGCAGCGTCCAGATGCCCGTCGTGAAGCCGTTTCGTGCTCCGTCGTAGCGGGCCATCCGGCCGGCGACCCAGCCTCCGATCAAGTAGCCGACGAAGAGCACGCCGACGCCCACAGCAAGGCTCCAGATCGGCAGCTCCTGCGCGTCTCGAGTGAGATTGTCGGGGGAGCCGATCGTGCCGATCACCGCTCCCACCAACGCGGCCAGGATTCCGACCGAGGCCAGTGCGGTTAGGGCACCGACGAGACCTGCCGGGATGTCGAGCCCGCCGAATCGATCCCGTGCCGCGGCCACGCCCCCGTAGGGCTCTGTGGTCGTGCGCCGGTCGCTTTCGCGTTCGATCGTGCGGTCTTGATCGACGCGCTCGTCGACTCTGGTTTCTTCCGGAGCCGTTCTCGTTGCTTGTGCCATCCACGTACCTCCTGTCATGCAGCCAACAATGAGGCCGTTCATGGCTATTCCCCCTAAGACCGCAGAGGGAACGCGACTAGCCGCCGCCGTAAATAGAGATAGGTAGATCTAGCTCGGTTTCTGCGGCAGGAGCGTGCTCCTGCTCCAGACGGGCGAGGACGAAAGCGGCTCCGGGAGCCGCGGTGAGCAGGCGTTCCTCCACTTGGTCGAGCGTGTCGAGCTGGGTCAGGTCCTGCTTGAAGGACCTCGGGAATCGTCCCCGGCCGAGGTACCAGCCGTAGAACTTCTTGAGGAAGCTCGTTGCGCGCCGCTTTCCCAGCTCGCGCACGGTCTCTCGGACGAAGAGCAGAAGCTCGGCGACGATCTCCTCGCGCGAGGGCTCGCCGTGCGAGTCGTCAACGATCTCGCGGATCGCCCACGGGTTTCCCTGGGCGGCGCGTCCGACCATCACGGCCTCGGCGCCCGTTGTCGCGAGCACGTTCTGCGCCATTGCCCTGGAGGTGATGTCTCCGGAGGCCAGGACCGGAACGTCCACGAGCTCGACGAGCTCGCCGGTCAACGAATGGTCCGCCTCGCCGGTGTACATCTGCTTCGCGGAGCGAGGATGCAGCGTGAGGGATGCGGCTCCGCTCTGCACGAGCCTCGGCCCAAGATCGAGGCAGGCGCGGGACCCGTTCTCGAGACCTCGCCGCATCTTCACGGTCACCGGAACGGAAACGGCCTGCGAGACCGCCCGGACGATCCTCCCGGCGCGGCCCGGATCCTCGAGCAGCGTCGCGCCGGCGCCGGTCTTCGTGACCTTCTTGACGGGGCAGCCGAAGTTGATGTCGACCAGGTCCGCTCCGGCGGCCTCGACCATGCGGGCCGCCTCGGCCATGGTCGACGGGTCGGAGCCGAAGATCTGGACGGCGAGCGGATGCTCGTCGGACGCGATGCGCAGATATCCGAGCGTCCGTTCGTTGCGGTGCTCCAGCCCCGCGCAGCTGACCATCTCCGAGCAGACGAGCCCGGCCCCGAAACGCCGGCCCTGGCGGCGAAAGGCCTGCACGCTCACGCCCGCCATCGGCGCAAGGACGACCCGCGTCGGGATCTCAACCTTGCCGATTCGCCAGCCGGAGGAGAGATTCACCTGCACAGAGCGCAAAATCCTAGCCCAGTTCGTTTGACGTCATCCGGTCGCGTAGGTACCATGGCCGCCCCGCGAGGGCCATATCAGGCCCGCGCGTTTTTCTTTAGGCACGAGGAGGCCTGACGTGAAAGAAGTGATCCTCACTCCCGAGGGTTACAAGAAGCTCAAGCATGAGATCGAATACCTGTCGACCGAGAAGCGGCGGGAGGTAGCCGATCGAATCCGCATCGCCCGTGAGTTCGGCGACATCGCCGAGAACGCCGAATACGACCATGCGAAGAACGAGCAGGCGATGCTCGAGCATCGAATCTCGCAGCTCGAGGAGCGCCTGATGGCCGCGCGCGTGATCGACAAGAAGGAGATCAGCAAGGACGTCGTCAGCGTCGGGTCGCATGTCCGCCTGCGCGACGTCGCCGCCAAGGAGACGGTCGAGTACCACATCGTCGGCTCTGCCGAGGCCAACCCCGCCGAGCAGAAGCTTTCCAACGAGTCGCCGGTGGGCCGGGCGATCATCGGCAAGAAGAAGGGTGAGACCGTCGAGGTCTCGACCCCGCGCGGCTCGCTTAAGTACAAGATCCTCGAAATCAAAGCGGCATAAACGCGCGCTCCGCGCGCTTCGCCGAAAGTCTCACGACTTTCGGCGACCGTATCGAGCCGGGCGCCGCTTTGCTGCGCGCGGCCCAGGTGCGTAGTGGCGCCTCGGCAGCGGCGGAACGGGAAAAGCCCGTTCCGCGGCGTTCCAGCCGCGCGCGACTTAGACTCGCGCGCCATGAGCTCGCTGCCGAAGCGGTTTCCTGACCGCGTCGAGATTGCTTCGGTTCGGGCCGAGGCTGAGCCGCTCGAGGCCGGTCAGGAGGCTTCTGAGACCCGCCGACTGGCCGGACGCGTCATGGCCCGGAGGGACATGGGGAAGCTCGTCTTCCTAGACCTCGTCGACCGGTCCGGCCGCATCCAGCTTCTGATCCAGACCGAGCGCGCCGGCCCAGTGGACGTAGACCTCGGCGACATCGTCGGCGTGATCGGTCGGCCGGCGCGCACGAAGCGCGGGGAGCCATCACTGGCCGTCGACGAGCTCGAACTGCTCGCGAAGATCAAGCGTCCTCTCCCGGACACGTTCCACGGCTTGAAGGACGTGGAGGCCCGCTACCGGCAGCGCTACCTCGATCTCCTGATGAACGAGGAGACCCGCCGCGATTTCGAGGTCCGCACTCGGATGGTGACGGCAATCCGGCGGCAGCTGGACGGATGGGGCTTCCTCGAGGTAGAGACGCCGGTTCTCCAGCCCCGCTACGGAGGCGCCTTCGCGGAGCCATTCGTGACGCACTCGAACGAGCTCGACACCGACCTCTACCTGCGGATCGCGACGGAGCTCTATCTGAAGCGGCTCATCGCAGGTGGTCTGGAGCGGGTCTACGAGCTCGGGCGCGACTTCCGCAACGAAAGCGTCTCTTACAAGCACCAGCCGGAGTTCACGATGGTCGAGTGGTACGAGGCGTACGCCGACTACCGGGACACGATGGAGAGGATCGAGCAGCTTGTCGCGGCCGTCGCCGAGGAGGTGACTGGCACGACGAAGGTCACGTTCCGTGGCCACGAGGTCGACCTCGCACCGCCGTGGCGGCGCCTCAAGCTCCTGGACGCGCTCGAGGCGGAGGGGCTCTGGACGCGAGACGAAGCCGAGCTGCGCCGGCGCCTCGAGGAGCGCGGCATCGACTCCTCGGCGGACAAGAGCTGGGCGCAGCTCGTCGACCACGCGCTGAGCTCGTTCGTCGAGCCGAGCCTCATCGAACCCACGATCCTGCATGACTACCCGCTGGAGCTCTCACCTTTCGCACGTCCAACGGAGGACGATCCGTCGATCGTCGAACGGTTCGAGTACTTCGTCGGTGGCATGGAGCTCGGGAACGCCTTCACTGAGATCAACGATCCGGACGAGCAGGCGGCGCGGTTCGAGCAGCAGGCGGCCGAGGCGGGCGGCGAGCCGGGCGACCCGGACTACGTCGAGGCGCTCTCCTACGGGATGCCACCGACAGGTGGCATCGGGCTCGGGATCGACCGGCTCGCGATGGTGCTCACCGGCCGGGAGACGATCCGGGACGTGATCCTGTTCCCCGCGCTGCGATCGCGGGGGAACCCCTGGTTCCCCCACGGACCCCCTCCTTGACCGCGGAGTCGCAACTTCCAAAGCGGCAGAGCCGGCTTAGCGCTCGCCTCGACGAATGTTGCTTTCGTTTGCGAGCCTCCCGCGGGGCAAAGCCCCGCTCCGGCGGCGGATCGCTCCGCCCTCCGTGGGCCATCAGGGACGTGATCCTGTTTCGTGCGCTGGAGCCGCGCGGCCGAGCCGGCGGTCCTCGATTACTTCAGCCAGGATCGAGTCGAGGTCGATCGTCGGCGCCCAGCCGACGGTCTTTGTGATCTTGTCGATCGAGGGCATGCGCTGGAACATTTCCTCGATCCCGTGCCCGTAGACCTCCTCGTACGGGACGAAGACGAGCTCCGAGGAGCTGCCTGTTGCCTCGAGCACACGCTCGGCGAGCTCGAGAATCGTCACCGACTCGGTGGAGCCGACATTGTAGATCTGGCCGGCTGTCCCCGGCTCCTCGGCCAGCGCGACGAGCGCACGAACGGTGTCGCCGACATGGCAGAAGCAGCGGGTCTGCGACCCGTCGCCGTGAATCTCCAGCGGCGCGCCCGCGAGCGCGGCCTGGACGAATCGCGGAATTACATTCCCGTACTCGCCGCTCTGCCGGGGGCCAACGGTGTTGAAGAGCCGGGCGATGACGCAGCGCAGGCCGTCCTCCTCGTTTCTCGCAAGCGCGAGGAACTCGTCCATCGCCTTGGAGTCGGCGTAGGCCCAGCGCTTGGCCGTCGTGGGGCCGTAGATCCGGCGGGCGTCCTCCCGCAGCGGCAGGTTTTCGGCCTCGTGGTCGCCGTAGACCTCCGAGCTGGAGGCGACGAGCACCGGCTTTTCGAACCGGCTCGCGTACTCGAGCACGTTCTCAGTGCCACGGACGTTCGTCAGCAGCGTGTGTCCGGGCCGCTCGACGATCAACCTGACGCCGACGGCGGCCGCGAGGTGGAAGACGGCGTCGCAGCGATGGACGAGCTCACTGACCACGGAAGGCGAGAGCACCGATTCGACGCTCAGGTGAAAACGGCCGTCCTGGGCCAGATGAGCGACATTTTCAGCGGAGCCCGTGGAGAGATCGTCCAACGCGTAGACCTCCCAGCCCTGCTCGAGCAGCAGCTCCGAGAGATGGGATCCGATGAACCCCGCACCGCCAGTTACGAGGGCAACCGACATTCTCCCGAACCTACTTCTTTCAGCTTCTTCACGTATTGGGTCTAAACCGCTCGGCCCTTCCAACCGAAACCTCTTTCACAAGATGCGATTACACAGTCGTAAAGACTTTTCAAAGCGTTCCCGTGGGCCGACGTGGGCTCCGAACCGTGGGCTACGATGGGCCGACCTTCGAGGTGTAGCCGGCCCCATCGGCTGCTCGTCGGAAACGTCGCGGAAGGGAGAATCGAAGGTTGTTTGAGCGTTTCACGGAACGGGC
>JBKPGE010000243.1:0-5636 GCA_046729215.1 Actinomycetota bacterium
AGGGTCTCCTTGACCTCTTCGATCGACTTCTTGCCGAAGTTCGGGATCGCTGCGAGCTCGCCCTCGGTCTTCGTCACGAGGTCGCCGATCGTCTCGATCCCCACACGCTTCAGGCAGTTGTAGGAGCGGACTCCGAGTTCCAGCTCCTCGATCGGGAAGTTCTCCATCCCGTGCGCGAGTGGGGCCTCCGCAGCGGCCTCGTGAGCCGCCGCAGCTTCGCCGAAGCCCTCGATCTTGTCGATGTCCGTGAAGATCGCAAGCTGCCGGATGAGGATCTCCGCCGCCTCGCCGATCGCCTCGCGCGGGTCGACCGAGCCGTCGGTCGTGACGTCGAGCGTCAGCTTGTCGTAGTCCGTCCGCTGCCCGACGCGGGCTGCCTCGACGTCGTACGAGACGCGACGCACTGGCGAGAACAGCGAGTCGATGGGGATGACGCCGATCGTGTGCTCAGGCCCGCGGTTGAGCTCGGCGGGCACGTAACCGCGCCCACGACCGATCGTCATAGTCACCTCGAGTCTCCCCTTGTCGGAGAGGTTCGCGATCACGAGATCTGGATTGAGAATCTCGAGCTCGGCCGGCGCCTCGATGTCTGCGCCCGTCACGGGCCCCGGGCCCCGCTTCGTCAGGCGAACTTCGATCTCGGGCGACTCACCGTGGAGCCTCGCGACGAGGTTCTTGAGCGACGAGATTATGTCGACGACGTCCTCGCGAACGCCGTTCAGGGTCGTGAACTCGTGCGCGACACCCTCGATCTTGACCGAGGTGACGGCGGCGCCCTCCAGCGAGGAGAGCAGCACGCGCCGCAGCGAGTTGCCGAAGGTGTGGCCGAAGCCGCGGTCGAGCGGCTCGATCACGAAGACCCCCCGGCGCTCGTCCACCTCCTCGTGGACGATCCGCGGGATCTGGAATTCCAACAAGCTGGTCCTGGTTGCCAAAACGCTCCCTTCCGTACGTTCTTACTTCGAGTAAAGCTCGACGATCAACTGTTCCTGGACGGGTGTGTCGATCTCCTCACGCTCGGGCCACTTGAGCACCTTCCCCGTCAGGCTCTCGTGGTCAGCCTGGAGCCACGGGGCGACGGAGGCGGTGAGATCGGTGGCGTCGCGAATTACCTGCTCAGCAGGGCTTCCCGGCGCCATCGTGACGATGTCGTCCGGCTTGACCTGGTAGCTCGGGATGTTCACGCGGCGGCCGTTCACATGGAAGTGGCCGTGCCGCACGAGCTGCCTCGCCTGTGCGCGCGAGGCGGCGAAGCCGAGCCGGTAGACGACGTTGTCCAGCCGCGTCTCGAGCAGGCGGAGCAGGTTCTCGCCCGTGATCCCCGAGCCGCGCGCCGCCTTCGTGTAGTAGGTGCGGAACTGCTTCTCGAGCAGGCCGTAGTAGCGCCGTGCCTTCTGCTTCTCGCGGAGCTGCAGCAGGTACTCAGACTGCTTGATCCGCCCGCGACCGTGCTCGCCCGGCGGATAGCTGCGGCGCTCGACCGAGCACTTTTCGGTCAGGCAGCGCTCACCCTTCAGGAAGAGCTTCATGCCCTCGCGGCGGCAGAAGCGGCACTTCGGCCCCAGTGACCTTGCCACTAGACGCGCCTCCGCTTCTTCTGCCGGACGCCGTTGTGCGCCTGGGGCGTCACGTCCTTGACTCCGAGGATCTCGAGGCCGGCGGCCTGGAGCGACCTGATCGCCGTCTCACGCCCTGAGCCGGGCCCCTTGACGAACACCTCGACCTTCTGGAGGCCGTGCTCCATCCCCTTGCGCGCGCACGCGTCTGCCGTGACCTGCGCGGCGAACGGCGTCGATTTCCGCGAGCCCTTGAAGCCCGCCGAGCCAGCCGACTCCCACACGATCACGGCCCCGTCCTTGTCCGTGAGCGTGACGATCGTGTTGTTGAACGACGTCTTGATGTGCGCCTGTCCGATGGCGATGTTCTTCTTGACCCGGCGGCGCGTCCTGCCCCGGGTCGCTTGTCGGCGAGGAGGAGCCATTAAGTCTTCGGAGCAGTCCTCTTGCCGCGGCCGACGGTCTTCTTCGGCCCCTTCCGGGTGCGTGCGTTTGTCTTCGTCCGCTGGCCGTTCACGGGCAGGCTGCGCCGGTGTCGCAGCCCGCGGTAGGCGCCGATCTCGGAGAGGCGCTTGATCGCCTGGCTGCGCTCACGGCGCAGGTCGCCCTCGACCTGCAGGTTGCCGTCGATGTACTCGCGCAGCTTTGTGATCTCGGGATCGGTTAGGTCGCGGATCTTCTCAGACGGCGACAGGCCCGTCGCCTCACAGACCTTCAGCGCAGAGGCGCGGCCGATGCCGAAGATGTAGGTGAGCCCGATCTCGAGACTCTTTTCACGCGGAAGATTGACGCCGGCGATTCGTGCCATTAGTGGGTCTCCTTGTGAGGCCGCTGGATGCCTGGGTCGCTAGCACCAAGCGAGGCAAGGACGCAGGGAGCGTTCGGGCTAGTGAGCCCGGACGCGACTGAGGACGCCGCCTCGCGCCGCGTGATAGCGGGCCAGGCGCCAGCATGTCTCGCAAGGTGATCCACCTATCCCTGCCTTTGCTTATGTCGCGGGTTCGTGCAAATGACCATGGTGCGACCATGCCGCTTGATCACGCGGCAGCGCTCACACATGGGCTTTACGGACGGACGGACTTTCATTGTCTCTGGTGCTCCTCACCGAAATTGCGCCCATCTCAGGGCGCAGTTGCTGGAACAAGACGATTCCACAGCGCAGCACGGCTCTGCGCCGCGGGACGATTATGGTAGCAAAGGCGCTTGAACAGGCGCAGCCGTGAGGATCCGCGGGCCTTCCTCCGTGACCGAGACGGTGTGCTCGAAGTGGGCCGCGAGCGAGCCGTCTGCGGTCGCGATCGTCCACTGATCGGGCCGCACGACGATGTCGTAACCGCCTGCAGTGATCATCGGCTCGATCGCCAGGGTCATCCCAGGCGCAAGCGTGGGCCCTCGCCCGGGCTCGCCGAAGTTCGGGATCTGGGGATCCTCGTGCATGTCGCGGCCGACGCCGTGCCCGACGAGGCTCCGAACGACCGAGAATCCGGCCTCCTCGGTCACGCGCTGAACCGCGTGTGAGATGTCGGTCAGCCGCCCGCCGGCCTGGGCGTGCTCGATGCCCGCCCGCAGCGCAGCCTCACCCACCTCGAGCAGCTGTTCGGCCTCGGAATCGACTTCTCCGATCGGGAACGTGTACGCAGAGTCGGCCACGAAGCCGTCCAGCGTGACGCCGACGTCGACCGAGAGGACGTCACCCTGGGCGAGCTCGTAGCCGTTCGGGATCCCGTGCACGACGATCTCGTTCGGCGACGTGCAAATCGAGGCCGGGTACGGATACGGGCCGCGATAGCCCTTGAAGGTCGGAACCCCGCCGCGGGATCTGATGAACTCGTCAGCGATGCGATCGAGCTCACCCGTCGTTGTTCCGGGCTGAGCGTGCTTGCCGAGCAGCGTGAGCGTCTCGGCGACGACCTCCCCGGCCCGCGCCATGACCTCGAGCTCTTGAGCCGACTTGCGGACGATCATGACCTTGCAGCTGCTTGTTCCAGCGCCTTTTGAATCTCCGAAAACACCTCGTTCACCGACCGATCGGCGTGGATGCCGACCAGATTGCCCTGGAGCCTGTAGTGCTCGACCAGCGGCTCCGTCAGCTCATGGTAGAGGCCGAGGCGCCGCGCGATCACGTCAGGCGCATCGTCGGTTCGGCCTTCGAGCTCCGCCCGCTTGAACAGCCGCTCCGTGGCGATCCCATCGGGGAGCTGAAACTCGAAGACGACCGACGGCCTCCGCCCGATCTCGTCGAGCATCTGGTCGAGGGCATCCGCCTGTGCGGCCGTCCGGGGGAAGCCGTCGAGGATGAACCCGTCCTCCGCGTCGGGCTCGCTCAGTCGTTCGCGAATGAGGTCGATCATGAGGTCGTCGGGGACGAGCTGGCCGCTCTCGACTATCGGTTTGACGCGCTTTCCGAGCTCCGTTTCCTGCTCGATCGCCGCGCGAAGCATTTCGCCCGTGGCGATGTGCGGGATGCCGTACTCGGCCTCGATCCGCTTCGCCTGCGTCCCTTTCCCCGAGCCCTGCGGGCCCAGCAAGATCATGTTCACGCTATTTGAGGAAGCCCTCGTAGGAGCGCATCATCATCTGCGACTCCATCTGCCGCATGGTGTCCAGCGCGACACCGACCGCGATCAGCACCGAAGTGCCGCCGAGCGCACCCGCCAGGGCCTGGGAGACGCTCAGGTACGCGATGACGATGCTCGGCAGCGTCGCGACGAGCGCAAGATAAATCGCTCCGGGAAGCGTGAGCCGCGTGAGCACGCGGTCGAGGTACTGCGCAGTCGGCGGGCCTGGCCGGATTCCCGGGATGTACCCGCCGTGCTTTCGCAGGTTGTCGGCCTGGTCGACCGGGTTGAACTGGACTGCCGTGTAAAAGAACGTGAAGATCACGATCAGCGTCCCCTGCAGCAAGATGTACGGCCAGTCGGTGTACGAGAAGTACTTGTTGATGAAGCTCTGAGTCTGCGGGAAGTACTGCGCGATCGTGGGCGGGAAGGCCAATACGGCGGCGGCGAAGATGACCGGGATGACGCCGGCCATGTTCACGCGCAGCGGCATGTAGGTCGAGCCGCCCGTCGTCATGCGCCGTCCGACCATGCGCTTGGCGTACTGGATCGGGATCCGTCGCTGACCCTCCTGGATGAAGACCACGGCGACGACGACTCCGACCGCCATCAACGGGAAGAAGAGCCGCTCGAAGACACCGCCCTCGACCCACGCCCGAACACCTAGGGGGAGCCCCGTGAGGATGGAGGCGAAGATCAGGATGGAGATGCCGTTCCCGATCCCTCGCTTCGTGATCAGCTCGCCCATCCACATCAGCAGCGTCGTGCCCGCGGTCAGCGTCATGACGATCAGCGCGCCGCGGCCGAAGTTGGCATCGAGGGCGCCCTGCCGCTGGAACAGGAACGCGAAGCCCGTCGCCTGCGCAGCTGCGAGCGCAACGGTCAGGTAGCGCGTGTACTGGTTGATCTTGGCGTAGCCGGCCTCACCCTCCTTCTGGAGCTGCTCGAGCCGCGGGATGACTACGGTGAGAAGCTGGAGGATGATCGAGGCGGTGACGTACGGCATGATCCCGAGCGCGAAGACCGCGAACTGGGAGAGCGCGCCGCCGGAGAACAGGTTCAGGAGCGCGAGCACCGTGCCGCCGGCTGAAGAGTTGAAGTAATTCTCGACCGTCGACGAGTTGACGCCCGGCGCGGGGATCCATGACCCGAGCCGGTAGAACAACAGGATGAGCGCGGTGAAGAGCACCCGGTGACGAAGCTCCGGGACGCGCCAGGCGTTTGTGAGCCAAGAAAACACTATTCGGAGTCCTCGGAGGGCTCGGCTTCCGGTTCGGCCTCGGCCGAGGATTCAGTCTCCTCAGGCGCCGCAGTCGAAGCGCGCGACTTGCGCCGCTTGCGTTCCTTCGGCTCCTTCAGAGCCGTCACCGATCCGCCTGCGCCCTCGATCTTCTCCCGCGCGGCTGCCGAAAAGGCGTGCGCCGTGACGCTCAACTTCTTCGAGAGCTCGCCCTGGCCGAGGATCTTGACCTCCGTGCGCGCGTTCCCGATGAGCCCCGCCTCGGCCAGCACCTCCGGCGTC
>JBKPGE010000244.1:0-2639 GCA_046729215.1 Actinomycetota bacterium
CACGACCGACTATCAGGCGCGCCGGCTCGGGATCCGCTATCGAGCGAACGGCCGCACGGAGTTCGTACACACGCTGAACGGCACGGCGGTCACCGACCGCTGGGTGCTTGCGATCCTGGAGAACTTCGGCGGCGAGGTCCCCCAGGCGCTGCGCGAATTTGGCGCCCCGGACCGGGTCAGACCAGACGCCTAGTTTGGGGCACGAGGGGTGTCAGACACCCGTCGTGCCCGGAGATACCCTGTCCTCCAGGCGGGGTGCCGGAGCGGACGAACGGGACGGTCTTGAAAACCGTTGGCTGCCGCGAGGCGGCCCGTGGGTTCGAATCCCACCCCCGCCGCTTACCTGAGCCAAAAGCCTGCGCGGTCTACAGCGACTTCCTCCAGAGGTCCCGCCTGGAATCGCCGAGCACTCAACCGCTGAAATCGCTCCTCACGCCTAGCTTGACACTGGTCGTTCCGGGTGGAAACGTGGTTTTGTACGCGACGAAAGGTGGCTCTGATGCTTGCTGTCCCATCGTTGCTGCGGCAACCACTCGGAGCGGATCGTCGTCAAAGGGGGCTGTCTAGATGGCCGGCAAGCTCGAATGGCTGAACCATTACGTGCCCGTGTCTGGACAGTGGACGGCCGGCCAACCGATGGTTCTCGAGAGCTCGAATCAGGTGTCGTTCACGGCAGCGGCGGGGCGCGACCTTCGCATCCATGAAACGGACCGCAGCGGCTCGGTCCTGCTGTCGCCGTTTGGCGGCCCTCTCATGGGTTATGGAGACGCCGAGGTCTTTCTGACGATCATTTTCGCGACTCCCCCCGGCGGACAGGAGTACCGATCCGCTCCGCTGCACACACCGATTCGGGTTGACAGCGTGCAGACGCTGCGGCTGAGTGTTCTCATCCCGATCGGAAACGCGGCCTGCACGAGCGTCGACTACACGGCGTTCGTGAACGCTCACTGCATCTTCGAGCGCCTTTAGGCTGCCGCGCACACCTGCGCTCGGGCGTCTACGCGATTAGGCCGGCGTAGCGGTCGCGCCACTCCTCGTCGGAGACCGACCGCCGGAAGAACGCCTCGAAGATCGTACGCGGAGAGGAATCCTCGGCGCGCGCGAGCATTGAAGCCGTCGCGGCGAAGAGATAGCGGAGGAGATCGCCTTCGATTCGGGCCACATCGAGAGCCTGTTCGAAAGCCCAGACCATCTTCTCCGCCTCGGCCCGCGGCAGGGTCGAGCGGAGCTCCGAGGTGAGCTTCCCAAGGTCGAGTTCGTGCCAGTCGACACTCGCCATTTGGTCATTATCGGCAGCTCGACCGGACGGGAAAAGCGCGCGTTTCAGTGCCGCGATCGGTGGGCAGGACGATGGTGGGGTAACAACCTGCGGAACGAAAGGAGAGAGGCATGTCCACTACCGAACTCTGGACCTACCGCGAGACCAGCATCGGCACCATGGACCTGACCGGCTTTGACGTTGAGGCCGTTGACGGCTCGATCGGCAAAGTCGACGAGGCGACGAACGAGGTCGGCGCAAGCTACATCGTCGTCGACACGGGACCGTGGATCTTCGGCAAGAAAGTGATGCTGCCGGCCGGCGTGGTCGACCGCGTCGACACCGATGAACAGAAGGTCTACGCGAACAGAACGAAGGACGAGATCAAGAACGCGCCCGAGTTCGACGAGTCGCAGTATCGCGACGAGCCGTATCGCGAAGAGCTCGGCAGCTACTACGGCCCCGGCGGCCCGGGCTACCGCGACAACGTCTAACTGAGCAGAGCGTCAGATGCCGCGGCGGCCACGCCGGCCGCCGCGGGCTCCTAACCGGACCACGGGGGAAGCTCGAGCGCTCGCTCGTAGTCGGCCCGGTCGTGTAGCGGCTCCCCGTGCGAGACGATGACGAGCTCGAACGGCAGCTCGAGCAGAGCGCGGAGGGCCGGGAGCACCCGCTCCTCGTGCCATGGCGTCCCCCACACACGAAGCTCTCCCTGCGGCGCCGTGAGGCCGTCGGCGAAAACGAGCGCCCGCTGCTCGGGCAGCCACAGTGGCGTCTCGTTGCGGCCCCGGCCGTCGTAAAGCGTCACGAGCCCGCCGGGAAGCTCCATAGCGGGCTGGATCCCCTCGAGCTCGGTCTCCGGCACGTTGGTGCGGAAGAAGAGGTGCGGGCCGAATGCCCGAGCGCCGTAGCGGCGCACGAATAGGTCGACGTCGCGAACGTGGTCGGGCTTGAGGACGACGGCGAGCGAGGGCGGCCTGGCGTCGAACCGCTCCCAGATCTCGAGAGCATCTTCTGGCGGCACGAGCGGATCCAGAACGGCGACCTCGCCGCCGGACTCGACGCACGTGGAGGTGACGAGCCGTTCCCAATCGGCATCTTCGGTCCAATCGGGATGTTCGAGCCGCCAGAGCCAGAGCCCCGGCGCGACGTCACGGAGCTCGTACGCCACGCCGGGACCCTAACCCGGAGGAGGAAGGTCAGTCGAGCGCGCCGCAGACCTCTGCGGCGAAATCCTCGGCGGTGCGATAGCCGCCCGACGCGTGAAGAATCTCAATCTGCTGCTGCCAGTTCACGACATCCGGGGCGACGTAGACGATCAGGCCGTTGTCCGAATAGACCGGGCCCTCACCTCTGACGACCAGGAGCCCATCGTTGCCGG
>JBKPGE010000245.1:0-4790 GCA_046729215.1 Actinomycetota bacterium
GCGTCCACGGGTCCCAGAGGGGCGGGACGAGCTCCCCGGTCAGCGACTTCCAGAGCAACGAGAGGGCGCCGTCCCAGTCCTTCACGCTTACGCGGCGCAGGCAGTAGGGATCAGTGCCGGCACCGTTGCGCCCGGTCTCTGTCGTAAAGGCGGCGCGATAGCCGGCCCTGATCGCGGCAGAGCGGACACCCTCGTCGTGGCTGCCGTGCGGATAGGCGAGCACCGGAATCGCGGACGGCACCCGCGTTTGCAGCTCACGCAGCGATCCTTCCAGCTCCTCGTCGAGCAGCTCCGGGGGTGAATGCGCCAGGCGGGCATGTGTACGCGCGTGCGAGCCGATCGCCGCGCCCGCGGCCGCGAGCTCTCGGAGCTCGTCCCAGCTCGCGAGCGGCTTGTCGTCCGCCCAGGGCGCGCCGCCGCCGACCAACGTGGTGTTCACGAAGAGCTGGGGCTTGGCGGAGATGTGACTGTGGATGGCCGCGACTGCGTCCCTGAAACCGTCGTCGGCCGTGAGAACGAAACTGCGCCTCGGCAGCGTGGCCGACGGATTCGCATGGAACTCGGCCAGTTCCTCGCGGGACAGCGGCCGGAAGCCGAGGCGGCGCAGCCAGCGGAGGTGACGCCGGAACATTGCCGGGTCGACGTCCAGCCGTTCCTGCCCCGGGATCCGATCGCCTGCAAGCCTGTGATATGTGAGGACGACGTACGAGCTGCCGCTGAGACGCGCCCACTCTTCGTCCGTTGCAGCCGAGCGCGCGCCGGCCCAGAACGCCGCGTCCGCCGCGACCGTGAACGGCAAGCTCCTGAGGACCCTCGCCGGGGCCGATGCGAGCACCCGCCGCAGCAACCGCGACGGCCAATAGACGTTGAAGAATGCCCCGAGCTGCAGCTCCGTCAGGAGCGACGGGTCTGCTCGTATGACCTCAACCGAGGAGGCACCGCGCGCGCGGCAGACCTGAACGTACGAGCTCGAGTCGGCAAGGACGTGAGGCGCGCCCCATGAGAGCTCTACGCCGAGCCTACGGAGTCGGATGGCTAGCGCCTCCGGCTTGGCCGCGCCTTCAGGAAGCCCGCGGCCCACATCGTCCAGCAAGGCCGGGGGCCCTGACAGTCGAGCGATGGGTTCGTCAAACGGCCCGACGAGCGGCCGGAGTCCTTCAGCGCCTGCCGCGTCCTGCAACGAGCGTGCGAGCGCGCTTTCGGGTGGGGCCGCCAAGGCGTGGAGGAAGACCATTGGAGCCATCGAGCATAGAATTCGATCGCGCGTATCCTGCCCGCTCCGACATGCTGGTCCGCGCTGCCCGAGCGTTCTGATGCGATCCTTTCTCGCTCCTCCCCCTAGGGGCCGCGTCGAGCCGGCCGACTTCGCGCCGACGTTCTCGGTCGTAGTGGCCGCATATCAGGTGGCCGATGTTGTCTCAGACGCGCTCGACTCGATTCGGCGGCAGACGGCGCCCCCGCACGAGGTGATCGTGTGCGACGACGGGTCGACGGATGAGCTCGATGACGCGCTGGCGCCCTTCCGGGACGAAATCGTCTTCGTGAGGAAGAGCCACGGAGGCGAAGCGTCGGCGAAGAACGCGGCCGCTGCACGGGCGAGTGGCGACTTTGTCGTCATCCTCGACGCGGACGACGCGTTCTTGCCGACGCGGCTCGAGGCGCTGGCCGAGCTCGCACAGCTCCGTCCCGACCTCGACATCCTCACCACCGACGCCTATCTCGTCGCGGACGGGCGAAGGATCCGGCGAAACTACGATCGTCGCTGGCGGTTCGAGGTCGCCGATCAGCGTCGTGGGATCCTCCAGCGGAATTTCGTCTTCGGCCACGCCGCCGTGCGGCGCAAGCGTCTGCTCGAGCACGGAGGGTTCGACGAATCGATTCTTTGGACGACCGACTGGGACCTCTGGATGCGCCTGATCCTGGACGGTTCGCGCGTCGGCGCCGTCGACGAGCCGCTGGCGCTCTACCGCCTTCGCGAGACGAGCCTGACTGCGAAGCGGCGCGAGCTCGCACTGGGCAAGATCTCGACGCTCGAGAAGGCGTCGCGCAGCAACCGCCTCGAGCCGGGTGAACGGGCGGTCGTCGAAGCAGCGATCGCGGCCCACCGGCGTGAGGTCCAGATGCTCGACGTGCGCGGGGCAATTGCGGCAGGTGACCCGGACGCGCGCCGCCGCGCGCTTGCGACCGCCCTAGGGAACGGATGGCGCGCTCGGGAGCGCCTCGGGGCCCTGGCGATGGCCGCCAGCCCCGTACTCTCGCGCAGGTTGCTCCGGCGGCAGGCGGAGCGATCGTGGGTCGGGGCCGGGGGAACCCGAGTCGGAAGGGACCGCGACGGATCTCGCGCACTCGCACCTCGGCGCGTCGCTGGACCGCGGGATCGAGGCGATTGAGCCTTCATCGCGTCGATCCTCGCTTTGTTCTTCCGCATCGCATTAGACGTGCGGTCGTGCTGGACGGGCTCGAGGAATGGCGATCGGGCCTCCTGTCGGCCGGGATCGAGGTGTCGGGCGAATCGAGCGACCAAGCGCCTGCGGACGTCGTCGTGAGCCCCGCGCGGCTCGCTGCCGAGGCGCAGCACACAGGAGCGCGGTCGGTCATCCTCGAAGGGTCGCGTGAGCGGCCGTTCCGCGGACGCGGCTATCAAGCGCGGCGGCTTCTCCTCCGGCCGACCAGGGAGCGTCCGACGTTGGCCCTGCCGCTCGACCAGCCGGCGCCCGTCTCGTACGCGCTGGAACGCTGGAGCGTCGTTGATCGCCGTTGGAAAACCGCGCGCATGCACGCCGCACGTGTCCTCGTCTCACGCGGGCTGTTCCCCTCGTGGGCCTCCCCGGTGGTCACCGTTGCCTCACAGGCCGAGGGGCCGCCAACCTTGGTTGCAGCGGCAGGCGAGCTCGGGGTCCCGAGCGACGTGAGCTGGTTCCTGACGTTCGGTCAGGGCGACGCGCTCAGCCGGAACGCCTTCCAACTCTTTCGAACCGGCTCTGACCAGCCGGAGTGGGTCCTGAAGTTCGCGCGGGTGGCCGGTTACTCGGACCGGTTCGACAACGACGAGCGGGGTCTGCAGCTCGCATACGCCGCTGGAGACGTCATCGCCGCACACACGCCGCGCCTCGTTGGCCGGTTCGAGGTCGACGGCGTCCATGCATCGGTCGAGACCGCGGCCGCGGGCAGACGGCTGCGCGACGTCCTCCTCACGCCAGGCGAACGACCCGTCAAGCTCAGGTTGATCGAGCGAATCGGCGCCTGGATCTTGGAGTTCGGCCGCCTTACGCAAACCTCGCCGGAGGCGATGGGCACGGAGCGAGAACGACTTCGGAACGACGTCATCCCGGCGTGGACTGAACTCGGCGTGCACCCAGAGCTGGTGAACGAACTGCCGCCGCTCCTGCCCGTGACGCAACACAACGACCTCGGTACATGGAACGTGGTCGCCGATGACGGTGACTTCGTGGTGGTGGACTGGGAAAACGTCAGGGAAGCCGCCCTGCCGCTCTGGGATCTCCTCTACTTCCTAGGCGACGCGTTCGTGCTCTTCGACGGACCGGCTACTGCCGAGCAGCTGCCCACGCGTTTGGCGAATCTTTTCGCCGGCGAGGCGCCATCATCGCCCATGCTGTTCTCCTTTGTTCGACGTGCAACCGAGGCGGCCGCAGTTCCCCCCGACGCCGTCGGCGCGATCGCGACGCTCTGCTGGCTAAGTCACTCGCTCTCTGCCGGTGCTCACAACGCCGACCTCGCCGCCTGGACTCCTGGGGATCCGCCGCGAATACACGGAATCGAAGGCGTCGCTCGCGCATGGATGACGCACCCTGCGCTGGGGCCGAGCTGGAGCGCGTGGCGTGGCTGACGCGCTCTACCGTCTCGGTCGCGGCTCGTCCAGGATGTGCTCGTGAAGAGCCGCGCGCGTGCGGCTCTGACGATTCCACGGCGAGTGCTGATGTATTCGGGCCGCGGCCGCCGACTGTGGTGGCGAACGCGCAGGAGCAGCGAGGTTGACTTCTGGGCGGCGTGGCTGGTTGGTGCGCCCGGGACCGAGGAATGGGCAAGCGATCGCGAGTCGAGACTAAATCCCAACACGCAGATCAGGGATCCGCTCGTGCGTTCGGAGCTCGAACGGAATCCCGCCAACGAGATTTCGATCCTCGACGTAGGCGCGGGCCCGGTGACGAATCTCGGCTTCCGCTATCCGGGGAAGACGCTGACGATCGTGCCGATCGATCCGCTCGCCGATGAGTATGACCGCCTGCTCCGCGGCGCCGACCTTGTTCCGCCGATTCGAACAATCGGGGTTGCGGGCGAGGCGCTACTTGAGCACTTCGGTCCGCGCAGGTTCGATATCGCATACGCGGCCAACTCGCTCGATCACAGCGCCGATCCCTTTGCGATCATCTCCAACATGACCGCCGTCGTCCGCGCGGGCGGGGTAGTGCTGCTGAGGCACAAGCGGAACGAGGGCGAGAGCGCGCTGTACGGGGGCTTGCACCAGTGGAACTTCGACGTCGTCGACGACGGCCTGCTCGTCTGGAACAACGCCGTCGAAGTGAACGTCGGGGCGGCGTTCGAGGGACGCGCGCTGACGAGGGCGTGGATCGCGCAGAACGAGGTGGTCGCACGCCTCGCCGTTCGCGAATCCGAGTAGCGGGTTCAGCACTTGCAGCTCAACCGGGCGTTGCCGCTTCGTCGAGCGGCATGAGCGTCTCCTGTGAGAGCAACGCGGTAGCAGGAGCCGAATTGAGCCAACGTGCTCCAGCGTGAAACGCGTCCGAGTTGGGCCCGCGTGTCACCAACGC
>JBKPGE010000246.1:0-5736 GCA_046729215.1 Actinomycetota bacterium
TGGAGTCGGATCCCGGCTCCCCGATCTCTCCTCATCTCCTCCCCGCACTGCCGGGATCAGCTTCTCTCGGCGGTCCGGTCGGCACGCCGCGCGTCCTCAGGAACGGGGTCGTCGTCGTTCGGGAACGGCACCAACCCTGACCCGCGATGTCGGCTTGATGGCTCCCATGGCTTCGTTGAGCAGGTCGCCGAACGGTCGTGCCTGGTTCGAGACGATCCACGTCGTCTTCGCCGCGATCAAGCAGGACAGCGCCGCGCCGACGATCGCTGGCGCCCGTGGGTCGTCGGTGTCCTCCGATCCGATACGTTCGCGGACGATGCCGACGAGCTGATCCTGCGTCTGGGACACCCTCTGTAGCTGACCGGCGGTAAGCGCGGGATCGGCCTGGACGATCCTCTCCATCGCCACGGTCCGCGTCGCGTGCGCGTCGTCGTCGAAGTACTCGACCACGACGTCGAAGGCCCGCCGAAGAGACACCCAGATCGGTTCGTCAGGTGGGCGAGCTGAAAGCGCCCGGACGAGCCCCTCGCCGAGGAGCTCGTACTTGCCGAGCACGAGATCCTCTTTCGAGGCGAAGTAGCGGAAGACCGTGCGCCGGGACATGCCGGCGGCGGCGGCGATGTCGTCGACCGTGGTCTCGCCGTACCCCCTCGCGGCGAACAGGTCCTGCGCGAGCATGGCCAGCTCGGCGCGCACGGCGCGGCGGGTGCGCTCACGGACGGGAACGGGATCGACCTTCATGGCCCGGGACCATACCACTCTGAGACGGGTTTGACACTTAGTGTCAGCCTCGATATTCTGGCCGCAGCTGACACCGAGTGCCACGACAGGAGGTGTGGTCATGGAGAGGAAGAGATGGACGGCCGCCGACGCCCCCGACCAGGCCGGGAGGACCGCGGTGGTCACCGGAGGGAACAGCGGGATCGGGTTCCACACGGCGGAGAGCCGAACAAGCACGAGGAGGTCATCTCGAATGTCGAAAACGGCGCGCGTGCTCGTCGTCGTCTCAGCTGCCGACCGGATGCCGCTTCGGGAGGGCGGTGAGGAGCCGACCGGCACCTACCTGGGAGAGCTGACCGAGCCGACCGACGCCATGCTCGAGGCCGGTTTCGAGCTCAGCTTCACGACCCCCGGCGGCAAGGTGCCAACGATCGACAAGACCTCCTACAGCCTGATGAACTGGAACCTGTCCCGAGCGAGGCTCGAGGCGGCCAAGCGCAGCTACCAGCGTCTGCTCGAGCTCGGGCTCGCGAACCCGATCCCGTTGGAGGAGATTGCCCACGACCGAGAGCAGCTCGCTGAGTTCGACGCCATGTTCGTTCCCGGCGGCCACGCGCCGATGGTCGACTTGCTTCACCGCGATCCCTTCGTCGACAACTCGCTCAACGAAGACTTCGGAGCGCTGGTCCAGTTCTTCCACGAAGCCGGTCGGACGACCGGGCTGGTCTGCCATGCGCCCGCAGCGCTGGCGGCCGCGCCCCAAATCGACGGCCGCTGGGTCTACGACGGCTACCGGATGACGTGCATCAAGACAGTGGTCGATCGCATGCTCGAGGACCTACCGCTGGTCAGGCGCTTCCAGGGGCACATCAAGGAGTACCCCACCGAGATTCTGGTCGCCGCCGGCGCGAAGATCGAGCAGACGAAGCTTCCCGCAGGGGAGAAAGTGGTGGTGGACCGCGAGCTGATCACCGGCCAGGATCCCTACTCCGCCAAGGCGATGGGCAAGGCGTTCGTCGACAAGGTGGTTCGTGCCGCGCGCGAACCCGCTCCCGCGCAGGCCAACTGATAGGCAACTTCGGACCGCTCGAGAACGATCCGCCTCTTCCAGAACGGTACGGAGGCCTCGAATAGCGAATCAGGCAGCGGGAGTCAGCGCCATGAGCGTTGGACCTTCCGATAGCCGGAGCGACGAAGCTTCGCGTGACGAGCACTCAGACCGAGCGCACGCCCTTCTACCTGCGGACATTTTTTCGATACTGTCCAGTTGGGTGCACCAACGCTCTGACCTGCGGAAACACAGGTATGTTGTTTACGGTGGTCGAAAAACATGCACGTGATTCTCCAACCCTACGTGTCAGACATGACGGGCGCCATCCGGCCGTCGGGAGAGCGTCTTTAGACGCTTCTTCGGTTGGCGGGCAACCTCCCTCCTGTCTGGACGGTACTGTTCGCCCTTCAGCCAGGAGTCCAGGAGCACAGCAAGAGTTTGAATCGCGATCTCCTGCTGCCGAACCGTCATCGGCACGAGCGTGGGCGGCAACAATCTGATCGGCGGAAGCCTTGGTCGTCCGCCACGACGCGTGCGTTCATCGTCCGAGGCACTCGCCATGCCCCGCCCGGAGGCCGGTCGCATCGTCGAGCCCGGCCTCCCTTCAGGAGCATCCGTTCTCGAACGGTGACGTCTTCGAGAAGCTCGGGATTCCCGTGGTGTCAGGGAAGCTGGATTCTGAGTCGTCCGTCGACGTGACGACGAGCCGGTCGCCTTCCAGGACCATCGTCGTCGAGTGGACCCGCCACGGTCCGCTGAGGCTGTCACCGACGTTCTCAGCGTGGATCGAGACGAGCATCCGTGTGCCGTCGTCGTTCACGCGACAGACGATGGGGCTCTGCAGAACGGAGTTGAAACCCCCGCCGAGAAGCGCCGGGCCCGGCTCCACGTACGGAGGGTCGCCCGGCTCCCCGATTGTGATTGGGTGAATCCGATCCGCATCGACCCGGTAGAAGTCCAAGAGGCCTGCATCGCCAGATCCGCTTACATCGACCGCGAGCATGTGACGGCCGCCGCCGCCCAGGGCCACAGCCTCGAACACGTACGCACACAGCCCGCCTTGACAGTCCGTGAACGCTCGCTGAAGCGTCTGCCCCGATCCGAATCGGATCACGAGCTCCTGAGATGAGAGGTTCTGGAACACCTGCCCAGGCCGGTCGCAGGAAACGCTGCCTGAGACGACCTCGATGAAGTCGGCTTCGTCCGTGGCTCCGTCACCGTCGAAGTCGCCCGACGTGGTCGCCTGAGTGCATCGAGTGATCGCGACTTCGGGTGAAGGGCTCCTCCCCGAGGGGACGACCGGCTGCCAGGCTGGGCAGCATGCTTCAGTCCCGTCTGTGAGCGTCGATGTTGTGCCGAGCTCCAGATTCAGAACATAGAGGCCGACCGGGCCCGCTCGATCGCTCTCGAACGCGATCGCTGCCCCATCCGGCGACCAAGCAGGGTTCCAGTCGTGGGCCGCATCCCGCGTCAGCCTGGTGACCGAGGACCCATCCACATCCATCACGTAGATCTCCGGATTGGCATCTCGATCGCTGGCAAAGGCGATCCTCGTCCCATCTGGTGACCACGCCGGGTCGAACTCGCCCGAGGTGGGCGTGTTCGTCAGGTTCGTGACGTGGCTGCCATCCGCGTTCATCACGTAGATGTCGTTGTTGCCGTCACGGTTCGATTGGAAGGCGATCTGGCTCCCATCGGGCGACCATGCTGGCGACAAGTCCTCGTTCGTATCGTGCGTTAGGCGCGTTTGGTTCGTCCCGTCGTCGTTCATAACGTAGATCTCATCGTTGCCATCCCTGCTGCTCACGAACGCAACCCGCGATCCGTCTGGGGACCACTGGGGAAGGTAGTCCGAGCCAGGACCGCTCGTGAGCCTCTGGAGGTTGCCGCCGGATGCGTCCATGACCCAGATCTTCATGTCACCGTCCCCACCCTGGGCGGTGAAGGCGATCCGCATCCCGTCGGTCGACCAAGCGGGATGGAACTGATCGCTTGAAAGATGCGTGAGCCGAGTGACGTCGCCTCCGCTCTCATTGACCGAAAAGATCTGCCAGTGGCCATTGGCGAATGAGGCGAAGGCGATCTTTCCGCTCTCCGGTAGGGCCGCCGGGCGTGGGCTCGGTCTCGGCGAGGAGCCGCCGAAAGCCCAGATCACGAGGCCGACGCCCGCCGCGCCAACCGCGAACGCCACAGCGGCGACCACCAGACGGTGACCACGGCGAAGGGGCGGCCTGATGCCCGGTTGGCGGCGCTCCGCCTCGGACCAGACATCGGGAGCGTCGAGCCGATCCAACGTTCGGAAGTGCTCCTCGAGGTCAGTCATCCGGCTCCTCCAAGATTCGGCGAAGGCGCTTCCGCCCCTGGCTGAGGTGCACGCGGACCGTCGCTGGGCTTGACCCGATGATGCCCGCGATCTCCTTGGTCGGATACCCCGCGTAGTAGTGGAGGACCAGTGCCGCTCGTTGCTTCGGCGAGAGCCGCGCGAGACCGGCAACCAGTGTCGCGGGTGGCTCCTCCATCTCGTAGCTTTGGTCTGCGATAGGTGCCCGGAAGCCCCTGCGATCCTTTAGCTCTCCGGCGCCGATCCGAAACGCCGCCCGCCAGACCCAACGTTGCGGGTCGCGGAGATGGCTCTCGCGGCCGATCGCCTGCGCGAAGGCCTCGGCCACGGCGTCGCTTGCCACCTCTCGATCTCCAGAGAACGCCACGAGCGCACGCCATAGCCGAGCACCGTCCTCCCGGTAGAGCCGCTCGAGCCTGCCGGCCGTCACGAGGGCATCCTGCACCACACTCCTACAGGACTCCCCTTGGGCGAGAAGGTGTAGAGGGACCCCCAGCTTTTCGGGAGCTTCGACGTCTGTCGGAGGCGCCGCCGGGGAGGATTCGTGGAGCGCGTCTCACCGCAATGTCCACTCGTGGAGAGTGGGGCTGAGTTGAGTCAGCGGGAAGCCGCGCTCCGGCTTCGGCTTAAACCGCGACGTGGTTCCCTCCGCGGACCTCGACTCGAGCCAGGCCAGGACTGATCAGGTGCCGTCGTCACCCCGACCATCCAGTGCGGTAGCCGGCCCGACGAAGCTTCGCGTGACGGCCGCTGAGGCGGACCACATGCCCCTCTACCTGCGGGCTTTTTTTCGACTTCTGTCCAGTTGGGTGCACTAACCTAACGCCTCAGGTCAAGGCTACTTTTCGGAACCCCTGAACGCTGATTCAAAGTGCCTCTTCAGGGCAGTGGCCCCGCATTGGCCCCGCGGCAGACGTGGATTCGACAAGATCGGCCGCCCGCTGCTCGGTTCGCCGACCAGGTCAACGACGACACGGCGAGGACGGGGGCTTCGGTCGTGATGACGAAATTCATCCGTCCAACGAAGGTCTGGCGGGCGATCGAGCGGCTGTCTCGCATCCGCGCGAGTCGCGAAGTGTGCCAGGTCGAGCCACTGTTGCCCGTCGGGATGCGTTGCTGGACCGAATAGTACATCTGTAGATGGTCACAGATCCTAGAGCGCCGACACTAAGGCGAAGAGGAGGTGTTGATTCGCTCCGGCGTCGCTCATGGAAGAAATTCTAGGAGGGTCAGCACGACGCGTGACACCTTCAACTGGCTGAGACGCAGAGTGACCGTCCGACGCCGTAGTCTCCGAGCGTGGGACCCGACGATCTCGAACGTCGCCTACAGGTGCGCTTGGAGGCGCTTGGTCCGGCTCCCCGCGCCGAACTGCTCCACGTCCTGATGCTCCCCGACCTCGAACGCGCCGAGCGGATCGGCGATTTCTGGTCAGAGTCGCGCCTTCGCCGAGCTGCTGATGGACTGTGAGGAGGACCGGACGCTCCGGGCGGTCCTCGTCGGGATGGTGCGGGAGATGGAGCGATAGCGCTACCTGCGAGGGATCGGAGGCGGCGGTGGCGGCCGCAGGGAAGTCGAGGTTGAAGCCGAAGCGCCTTCCCCAGGGGGGAGTCCGTACTCATTC
>JBKPGE010000247.1:0-7033 GCA_046729215.1 Actinomycetota bacterium
CGATAGCCAGTTCGTTCGGCAGGTTGTCAATGTGAACTGGTCGCCGACGGTCGATGCTGGGCCGCAGCGCAGGGTCCCCGAGGGTGGACGCATCGTGCTTCGGGCGTCGGGGAGTGACCGCGAAGGCCAACCGCTGACCTACTCCTGGGACCTGGACGGAAAGCCGCCGGCATTCGATCTCAAGACACCTGGCCCGAACCCCACGTTCTCAGCCGCCCGCCTCGACGGGCCCACGGGGCGCACCATCTACGTGCACGCCTGCGACTCGGCCGGTGGCTGTGGCCGCGACCTCGGCTTCATCCGGATCACCAACGTTCGTCCTCGTGTGAATGCCGGGCCGAACCGAAGCGTCAAGCGCGGGACACGGGTGCGCTTCCGCGTCCGCGCATCGGATCCAGGCCGGGACCGGCTTGCTGCGACCTGGCAGTTCGGTGACGGGACGCGCCCGGTCCGGGGCTTCGCCGTGAGACACGTCTTCCGCAGGCCAGGCCGGTACCAGGTCAAGGTCAGGGTCGTCGACGACGACAAGGGCGCCCGCACCGACACCCTGATCGTCAGAGTCAAGCGCTAGCCGCCCGAAGCTTCCGAAGCGCGGGGCCCAGCGCCTGCCCGCCGCACAGCGTCTGCTCGAAGAGGTCGCCGTAGCGTTCGACGCGGTCGAGCGCCTCGCGCATCCCGAAGTCGCGCGGCCGCACCTTCTCGCCGAGCTCCTCCCATCGGAGCGGCGTCGAGACCGGCGCGCCGGGCTTCGGTCGCACCGAATACGCCGACGCGAGCGTCTTGCCGTGCCCGTTCTGCCGGTGGTCGACGAGCACGCCGCGTCGTTTCTTCTTCAGCCACTCGGTCGTGACCAGGCCGACATGCTCGTCCTCGAGCCCGCGCGAGACCCGCTCTGCCAACTCGTACGTCTCGGGGAAAGACGAGCGACGCGTGATCGGGACGAGGACGTGGATTCCGTCGGCGCCGCTCGTCTTCACATACGAGCGCAGCTCAAGGCGCTCCAGTGCCTCTCGGACGAGGTGCGCGACGCGGATCGCCTGCGCGAATCCGTTCCGCGACTCGGGCGGGTCGAGGTCGAAGACGACGTAGTCCGGCCGTTCCGGCTTGTCGACGCGCGAGTACCACGCATTCATGTCGATGCAGTTCATCTGCACCATCCAAACGGCCGCGGCCGGTTCGTTCACGAGTGTGAAGTCGACGAGCCGGGGCCCGCCGTCGCGCGGCAAGGTGTGGAACTGGCGCGTCGGGATCCACGAAGGCTTCCCCTTCGGAGCCTGCTTGTGGAAGTACGGGCGGCCGTGAATCCCGTCGGGGTAGCGCTTGAGGGTGAACGGCCGGTGGCGCAGGTGCGGGATGAGCGCCGCGCCGATCTCCGCGTAGTACTTCGCCAGGTCCACTTTGGTGACACCGTCGCCGGGGAAGAGGACCTTTCCCCCGCTGGTCAGCCGGACCCGGTGCCGGCCGACCTGTAGCTCTTCGTTGCTAGCCAACCTCGGCCAGCAGGAACGCGCGGTTTTCCTTCAGCATCTCGCGGGCGATGACGAGGCGCTGGATCTGGTTCGTGCCTTCGTAGATCTGGGTGATCTTGGCGTCTCGCATCATCCGCTCGACCGGGTACTCCTGCATGTAGCCGTACCCGCCGAGGATCTGGACGGCGTCGGTCGTGACCTCCATGGCCACGTCCGTGCAGTAGAGCTTCGCCATCGCACTGATCTTCGTCAGCTCCGATCCGTCGAAGCCCTCATCGATCATCTGTCCGCACTTGTAGAGGAGGAGCCGCGCCGCCTCGCACTTCGTCTCCATGTCGGCGAGCTGAGCCGAGATGATCTGATGCTGCGCGATCGGCTTGCCCATCGTCTCACGCTCCTTCGCATACTCGAGTGCGTAGTCGGTTGCGCCCTGGGCGAGCCCTAGGCCTTGGGCGCCGATGCCCGGGCGTGACCGATCGAGGATCCGCATCGCGATCTTGAACCCCTCGCCCTCCTCGCCCAGCAGGTTGTCGGCTGGAATCTGCATGTCGTTGAAGAACAGCTCGCCTGTGGTCGAGCCCTTGATCCCCATCTTCGGCTCGATCCGCCCGACCTCGAACCCGGGGGAGCTCGCCTCGACGAGGAACGCCGAGATCCCGTCGTGCCCCGCAGTCGGATCGGTCTTGGCGAAGACCGTGTAGAGGTCGGCGACCCCCGCGTTGGTGATGAACCGCTTGGAGCCGCTGATGACGTACAGGTCGCCCTCGCGGCGAGCCTCCGAGCGCATGGCGGCAGAGTCCGACCCCGAGCCTGGCTCGGTCAGCGCATAGGCCGTGAGCCATTCGCCGGTCGCGAGCCTCGGCAGGTAGCGGTCCTTCTGCTCGTCGCTGCCGGCGAGCTTGAGCCCGAGGGAGCCGAGCTCCTGCACGGCGAGGATCAGCCCGCTCGTGGCGCAGACCTTCGAGACCTCCTCGATCGCGACGAGCGTCATCAGCGCGCTTGCGCCGAGGCCCGCGTATTCCTCGTCGTACATCACCCCGAAGATCCCGTGCTCGCGGAAGACCTCGACGACGTCCCACGGAAACTCCGAGCTCTTGTCGATCTCGGCCGCGCGCGGAGCGATCCTCTCGCGCGCGAGCATGCGAATCAGGTCGCGGATCTCGCGCTGCTCGTCCGTCAACGGGTCGATTGGCACGGCGAGGAGTCTAGTTTCGGCCGCTTCTCCCGGAATTCGCACTTGCTTTTTGTCGATGCCAGAGAGCACACTGTTCGGCGGACAGGAAAGCCCTTCACGGGGGGATGGGAGGTTTCGATGGTCAGCACACCGCGGAACCGGTTTGCGCCACTCTGGGCTCTGGCCGCGCTCCTGCTGCTCTTGCTGGTCGCCGCCATTGCCGCGATCAGTGCCGATCGGGCCACGGCTTCACCGGCCGTGAAGAGTTCCAGCAGGAACGCGACGAAGCCCTGTATCCAGCTGGAAAACTTCGATCGACGCGATTTCCCACGGCGGCCGGAAATCGACAACAGGTATCTCCCGCTGCGCCCGGGCACGCAGTTGGTCCTGGAAGGCGACGTTGACGGCGTGCCCCACCGGGTCGTGTTCACCGTCACCGACCTGATGAAGAAGATCGCCGGCGTCAACGCCCTCGTCATTTGGGACACCGACGAAAGCGACGGCGAGCTCGTGGAGTCCGAGCTCTCGTTCTTCGCACAGGACGAGGACGGCAACGTCTGGAACGTCGGCGAGTACCCCGAGGAGTTCGAGAACGGCGAGTTCATCGGCGCCCCGAGCACGTGGATCACGGGCGAGGACGGTGCCCAGGCAGGAATCCACATGGCCGGAGCCACCCGCGTGAGCTCCCGGCTCTACGTGCAAGGCTTCGCGCCGGAGATCGACTTCCTCGACTGCGCCCGCGTGGTTGCGAAGTATCAGAGCCTCTGCGTCCCGGCGGGTTGCTCCGACAGCGTTCTGGTGACGAACGAGACGAACATCCTCGATCCGGAAGGCGGCATCCAGAGTAAGTTCCACGTCCCGCGCGTCGGCATCGTCAAGATCGGAGTTGTCGAGCCTGCGACGGGCGAGTCCTTGGAGCTCCAGGACTTCAACCGCCTCAACCGTGACGAGTTGCAAGAAGTGAGGAACGAGGCGCTGCGGCTCGACCGACGTGGCTTCCGGTTCAGCGAGGTGTATCGCGCCACCAAGCCCGCGGAGCGCTTCTAGGAGCCGGACGACGACCAGAAGCCGAGCACGAGCTTGCTGTGCGGTAGGGCTCGCAGTCTTCGCCGCCGCAACTGCGGCCTGCGGCTGCGAAGACTCGAGTCCCTCCGAGGAAGCTCAGGGAACGACGGCCGAGACGCAGGCCGAGGTCTCCCCCTCGGACTGCTCGGCAACTGTCGACAACCGCTTCGTTCCGCTCGCGAAGGTCAAGCTCAGCATCTTTCGGGGGAGCGAGCGAGCCGAAGACAGCGACGAGATGGTCGAGACGCGCGTCGAGCAGCGCGTCCAGCCGAAGGCGGCGAACATCGCCGGGTTTCCGGTCAGGGTCGTACAGGTGAAGGACTTCGAAGAAGGGGCGCTCGTCGAGCAGACACTCGACTACTACACGCAGTGCGGCGATGGAAGCGTCTGGTACGTCGGTGAGAAGGTCAACGACATCGAAGACGGGAAGGTGGTCAGCCACGAGGGCCAGTGGCAGGCGGGCAAGGCGGGTGCGAAGGCGGGCCTCTTCATGCCGGCCGAGCCGAAGGAGGGCGACAGCTTCCAGCAGGAGCGCGCGCCGGGGGTCGCCGAGGACCGCTCGGCGGTATTGGCAGTCGACGTCGCGACGAAGACGCCCGCGGGCAAGTTCACCGGCTGCATCAGGACGAAGGACTTCGCACCGATCGACAAAATCACCGAGTTCAAGGTCTATTGCCCCGATGTCGGCCTAGTCCGCGAGGAGCTGACGGCCGGGAGCGCCCAGCTAGTTCGCTACGGCTGAGCTCTATCGCCGATCGGCACGGCGATCCAGGCGTCCACTCCTCCACCGTTCCGGTTGACGACGTGTGCCGAGCCGCCATGCGCGCGGGCAATGACCTCCACGATCGAGAGCCCGAGCCCGGAGCCGCTCCCTCCGCGGGCCTCATCCGCCCGCGCGAAGCGGTCGAACGCATGCGGCAGGAACCCGGCCGAGAATCCGGAGCCCTCGTCGATGACGTGCAGCTCGACCTCCGAGGTGTCTTCCACGGCATGAAGCGTCACCTTCCCGGCTCCGTGGCGGAGCGCATTGTCCACGAGATTTCCTAGCGCCTGCTCGAGCCGAACGCGGTCGCCTCTGACGGTCTCCTGCGACGGCTCCACGGTGAGCTCCCGTCCGGCTTCGTCGGCGCGGCCAACGAAGCGCGACGCTGCCCGCTCGAGCAGCTCGTTCGCCGGGACGTTCTCCGGGTGCACCGGCAGTCGACCATCCTCGGCACGAGCCAGGATGAGCAGGTCGTCGGCCAGCCGGGACAAACGCTCGGTCTCCTCGCCCGCCGAGCGGAGCGCCTCGGCGAGCTCCTCCCGAGTCCGCTCCCGCCGCCCCGCAAGTTCCAGCTCGGTACGCATCGCGGCGAGGGGAGTCCGAAGCTCATGGCTCGCATCGGCGACGAAGCGGCGCTCGCGACGGATCGTCGCCTCGATGCGACCGAGCATCTCGTTCAGCGTCTCGCCGAGCCGGCGGATTTCGTCGTGTGGCTCGGGGACGGGAAGCCGCTGCCCCGGATCGCCGCCGGAGATCCCGGCAGCCCGACGGCGCATCGACTCGACAGGCCGGAGCGCCGCCCCGGTAAGGCCGTAGCCGGCGATGGAGGCCAGCAGGAGTGCGAGCGGCAGGCCGATGAGGAGCTGCGTTTGTAGCTGTTCGAGCGCCTCTCCGCGCGCTTCCAACGAGGTTCCGACGGCGACGATCACTCGACTCGCCTGCGCATCGACCGGGAGAGCGAGAACTCGTGTTGGGTCGTCCCCACTACCGATGGGCCCGCGGTCGAACAGGACCGGCCCTGCGCGCGCGCTCTCGACCTCGGCAGCGCCAAGCAGGCGCTCTTCGCCAACGGCCGGCGAGCTGTCGATCACCCGCCCGGTTCGGCTGAGGACCTGAGCGAAGCTCTCGTCCGCGCCCAGGAGTCCCGCCGACGAGCCTTTGCTCAGATCGGCGTCCGACTGCTCGACGAGCCTCGCGACGTCCTGGCCGCGGGATCGCAGTCCCCTGTTCACCGTATCGTCGAGCTCAGACTGGAACCGGAAGTAGAGGAAGAGGCCCGTGGCGGCCAGGACGATCGCCATCACGAGCGCGAACGCAGCCGTCAGACGGAGCCGGATCGGAAGGCGGGCGAGCACGCTACCCCGCTGCTCGCTGGACTTCCTCGCTCAGAACGCCGCCGTCCTGCCGCAGCCTGTAGCCGGCGCCGCGCACGGTCTCGATCGAGTGAACCCCGAACGGCCGGTCGATCTTCTCGCGCAGGTAGCGGATGTAGACGTCGATGATGTTCGACCGGTTCTCGTAGCTGTAGTCCCAGGCATGCTCGAGCAGCTCGAAACGGGAGATCACGTGGCCGGGGCGGCGCATCAGCGTCTCGAGGAGCGCAAACTCCTTGGCCGAGAGCTCGATCTCGTTGTCCTCCCGCCAGACCTGACGAGAACGGGGATCGACGCGCAGGGTTCCGACCTCGATCGTCGGCGGCTGCTCGACCTGGCCGCGACGCGTGAGCGCGCGCAGGCGGGCCAACAGCTCTGCGAACGAGAACGGCTTCGTCAGGTAGTCGTCGGCGCCGGTGTCGAGACCCTCGATCCGGTCCTCGACGGTGTCACGGGCGGTCAGCATGAGCACGGGTGACCAGACCCCGGCCCCACGCAGCCGCCGGCACACCTCGAAGCCGTCGATGCCAGGGAGCATCACGGCGAGGCCGATCACGTCGTCCTGGGTCGCGCCCGCCATCCAGACGGCTTCCTCGCCGCTCGGCGCGACGTCGGCGGCATAGCCTTCCTCGAGCAGGCCGCGGCGAATGAGGCCCGCCATCTTGACCTCGTCCTCAACGATCAGCGCCCGCACCCGACCTACTGTGCCACCAGATCGATGAGAGTTGAATGAGAAAGACGGCCGGCCGGGCGCTTGGGGAGTGCCCCACCCGGCCGGCGCGGTCCTCCGACCGTACGCCGGCACGATGAGATGGGTATGAGAGGAGGCCGTGGACAGTCAGCCCGAGATGTTGTCTTCCCCGGATTCAAACCGCGCGGCTTGTTCCTCCGTAAATGCCGTTGTAACCTCTGAGTAACCGCGTTGGCTCTGCGGCACAACTTGGGGAGTGTGCGTTGAGCGGCCAGTCGAATGACAGGGGGGCTGGCGGGTGGAACCGCCGCCGCATGCCCGCGTCACGGCCATCGCGGCACTTTCGCCGCGCGTCGAGCTCGTCGCGAGCCCCGCCGGACTAGACCTATTCGAGACGTAGTGGGGGCCGGGCAGCACCCCGGCCCCACCTGCCAAAGACACCCCCGGAGGCAAACCAGAGATGAGTGGCAGAACGTGTAAGGGTACCGCGCTCGATCA
>JBKPGE010000248.1:0-4360 GCA_046729215.1 Actinomycetota bacterium
CGTCGGCGGGATCATCGCCGTGGTGGTCGCGATCCTCGCCGTCATCGCGTTCCTGATCTGGTGGCTCGCCTAGGCGGCCTGAGCACCGCAAACGGGTCGGTCACCTCCAGCTCGGGTAGGCGGAACCGGAACACCTCCGCCGGCCGCCCGCCGGTGCGGCCGGGCTCCCGCTTCGACCCGGTCCGCTCGAGGACGCCCCGTCGGAGCAGGACGCGCTGGAGGTTCGTCGCCGAGAGGTCGTGGCCGAGGGCGGCGGCGTAGATCGCTCGCAGCTCCGAGAGGGTGAAGGTTTCCGGCGCGAGGGCGAAGCCGACGTTTGTGTAGGAGAGCTTCGCGCGGAGGCGCTGGAGCGCGGTCTCGACGATCTCGCCGTGGTCGAACGCGGTGGGCGGGAGGCTTCTGGCCGGTTGCCACGCGGTGTCCGACGGCACTTCGGGGTCGACGTCGCTCGGGACGAGGCCGAGATAGGCCGTTGCGAGCTCCCAGCCCTGCGGGTTCCGGCCCGGGTCGCTGCGGGTCTCCAGCTGCTCGAGATGGGCCAGCTCGTCGATGTCGACCTTGGTCGCAAGGTGCCGGCGAATCGATTGCTCGAGCGTCTCGTCCGGCTCGAGGTAGCCGCCGGGGAGCGCCCAGCGCCCCTTGAAGGGATCTCTCGCCCGCCGCCACATCAACACCTGGAGCGAGTCGCCGCGAACCTGAAACACGACCGCCAGCGACACGTGGGCGGGCGCCTGTCGGGTAGACTCGACCACCAGGTTTGAGACTATCAGGCGAAAACCTCGCCTCCCGGCTTGCGGTCGCCCTCACCGCCGGGCTCCTCCTCGCCGGCTGCGGCGGAGACGACGGCAACAAGGCCGGCGAGACGACCGGAGCTTCGGGGAGAGACGTCCGCGTCGCGCTGAACACCGACGTCGGCCAGCTGAACGACCGCGGCTTCAACCAGCTCGCCTACGAGGGCCTCAAGCGGGCGGGCAAGGAGCTCGGGGTCAAGACGCGTGTCGTCGAGTCCAAGTCCGCAGCCGACTACGTGCCCAACTACTCCGCACTCGCCCGGCAGGGATTCGACCTGATCATCGGCGTCGGCTTCGCCCAGGGCGACGCGATCGACACCGCCGCGACGATGTTCCCGAACACGAAGTTCGCGATCGTCGACGTCGACCAGACGAGCCTCAAGCACGCGCCGCCGAACGTCATCGGCCTGCTCTTCAAGGAGCAGGAGGTCGGCTACCTCGCGGGCGTCCTTGCCGGCCTCTCAGCGAAGGGATCCTCGCCTGTGATCGGCTCCGTCGGCGGGTACAAGGAACCGCCGGTCGACCGCTTCATCGCCGGCTCTCAGGCGGGTGCGAAATGGGCGAAGCCGAACGTGAAGACGCTGAACTCATACTCATCGGACTGGGACGACCAGGCGAAGTGCAAGGAGCTCGCGCTGAGCGAGATCGCGCGCGGCGCGAGCGTTGTCTTCCAGGTCGCCGGCGAATGCGGGCTGGGCGCGCTGAGCGCGACGAAGCAGCAGAAGGTGTGGGGGATCGGCGTCGACGCCGACCAGTCGTTCCTCGGCCCTCACATCCTCACGAGCGCGCTGAAGCGGGTCGACGAGGCCGTGTTCGAGACGATCAAGTCCGTCGTGGACGATAACTGGAAGGGCGGCCGCAACCTGACCTTCGGGCTTGCGGATGAGGGCGTCGGGCTAGGCAGGATCAGCACGATGGTGCCGCGGAAGAATCTCGAACGCCTCGACGAGGCGAAGAAACAAATCCGCGACCACGAGATCGAGGTCCCGACGACGCTCTCAGGCTGAAGGGAGGCCACTTGGCGAAGCTGACACCCGAAGAGGCCCAGCTGTTCCTGGAGCCCAACTACGCGGTCGCCTCCACCGTCCGGGAAGACGGCTGTCCGCAGACGACCGTCGTCTGGGTCGACTACGACGGCGAGAACGTCGTCTTCAACACTGCGGAGGGTCGCTACAAGCCCCGATACATCCGGCAAAACGGGAGGGCCGGCATCCATGTCACCCATCCCGAGGATCCGTACAGGTGGGTCGCCGTCGCGGGTCCCGCCGAGCTGACGCACGAGGGTGCCGACGAGCACATCGATAAGCTGGCGAAGAAGTATCTCGGCGCCGACTCCTACCCCTACCGCAGGGAGGGAGAGCAGCGGGTGATCGTGCGGATCAAGCCGGAGCACGTCAACAGCTCGGGTCTCGACGGTCATTAGCCCTGCGCTTCGCGAGGTCGGCCCGCGCGACGGGCTCCAGAACGAGCAGCAGATCGTCCCGCCCGAGACTCGTGCGGAGCTCGTCGATCGTCTCGCAGCTGCTGGTCTGAAGCGGATCGAGGCTGCGAGTTTTGTCAATCCGGAACGCGTGCCGCAGATGGCGGGTGCCGAGGAGGTCGTCGCTGCGCTGGATCGACACGACGGCGTCGTTTATGCCGGCCTCGCACTCAACGAGCGCGGCTACGAGCGACTCCGCGAAACCGGGCTCGACGAGGTCAGCTTCGCCGTCGCTGCGACGGAGAGCTTTTCGCAGCGGAATGCGGGAGCGTCGGTGGAAGCGAGCATCGCGGCGGCCGAGGAGATCGTCACACGCGCGCGCGAGGACCAGATCCGGGCGAGCTTGACGATCTCGGTCGCCTTCGGTTGTCCGTTCGAAGGGCCGGTCGATCCCGATCGGGTGGTCGGGATCGCCGAGCGGCTGGCTCAGACCGAGGCGGCGGAGATCGTCCTGGCCGACACGATCGGCGTTGCCACGCCGACCCACGTCCGCCGGCTCCTCGAACGGGTATCGCGGCTGGGCAAGGCGGTCGGCGGTCATTTCCACAATACGCGCAACACCGGGTTTGCGAACGCCTACGCCGCACTGGAAGCCGGCGTTTCCATGCTCGACGCATCCGTCGGAGGGCTGGGCGGCTGCCCATTTGCGCCGAAGGCGACGGGCAACATCGCAACGGAGGATCTCGTCTACTTGCTCGAGGGCGAGGGAGTCGACACGGGAGTCGACACGGGAGTCGACATCGACGCGCTGATCGCGATCTCGGAGTGGCTGGAGGAGCTGCTCGGCCGGCAGCTCGAGGGCTACGTCTACCGCGCCGGGCCGTTCAGACGAACGCAGCCTTGACGATCAGGATGGCGGCGGCGGCCGCAACCCGAGCAAACGGTTGACCAAGCCCAACGCATTGCGCTTGGTCTCTCCGCCCGGAGCGTCGAGGCTCGCGAGGATCTGCTCGTTGACTCTGCGCTGAATCTCCGCGGCCAGGTAGTCGGCGGCAGATCCCGGGACAGCCGTCTTCAGCGGCCGGGATTCACCCGGCTGTTCTGCGAGGGCGAGCTCGAAGATCCGCTCGTGTTGAATGTCCTTGAGCTTCGCCTCGCCGAGATCGCGCACGACGACGCCGTCCGGAACGTTGTTGCCGATCAGGGCCCGGGTCGTCTCCGAGACGAGGATCTGACCGCCGTGGCCGGCCGAGCAGATCCGCGCCGCGCGGACGACGTCCATGCCGACATACCCCTCCTCGCCGACCGTCGGCTCGCCGGTGTGGAGCCCCATGCGGGCCTTGACCTCGCCTCCGTCCGGCCATTCGTGCGCGACCAAGTCGCGTTGCGCGGCGACGGCTCCGACCACCGCGTCCTTTGCGCGTGTGAAGGAAAAGAAGAACGCGTCGCCCTGAGCATCGATCTCGTGCCCGCCCGCCTCACCGAACCGCGCTCGCAGGATCTGACGATGATCCCGCAGGACATCCTCGTAGCGATCCCCGAGCTGCTCGAGCAGCCGCGTCGAGCCTTCGATGTCCGAGAACAGAAAGGTGACCGTGCCGCCGGGAAGCGAGCTCACGGAGGGCTAGCCTAGCCTCTGTGAACCGTCTCGCCCGAGAGACGAGCCCCTACCTCCTGCGGCACGCCCAAGGCGGCGCTTGCGCCGCCGACCAGAAGAGGCCGGGCGCTGAGGCATCGCTTGCGATGCCGTCTGGAGGACATGCCGGCTTTGCCGGCGTGTCCGTTCGTTTTGCCGCCCGGCCGCCGGAGTCGTGCTGAAGATGAACCGTCTCGCCCAAGAGACGAGCCCCTACCTCCTGCAGCACGCCGACAACCCTGTCGAGTGGTACGCGTGGGGGGACGAGGCGTTCGAGCGGTCCCGCGCCGAGGACAAGCCGATCCTGCTCTCGATCGGCTACTCCGCCTGCCACTGGTGCCACGTCATGGAGCACGAGTCGTTCGAAGACGACGAGACCGCGCGGCTCATGAACGAGCGCTTCGTCAACGTGAAGGTCGACCGGGAGGAGCGGCCCGACGTCGACGCGCTCTACATGGACGCCGTCGTCGCGCTGACCGGCCAGGGCGGCTGGCCGATGACCGTCTTCCTCAC
>JBKPGE010000249.1:0-16472 GCA_046729215.1 Actinomycetota bacterium
GAGTGGCAGGGCCGCAAGATCAATCTGATCGACACGCCTGGGGAGCCCAGCTTCCAAGGCGACGCGATCGCGGCGCTGCGAGTCGTCGAAGGCGCGCTGATCGTCGTCTCGGCCGTCATGGGCGTCGAGGTCCAGACCAGCCGAGTGTGGGCGAGAGCCGAGGAGCTCGGCCTCGCGCGAGTCTTCATCGTCAACATGCTCGACCGCGAGCGGGCCGACTTCTTCCGTGTTCTGAATGCGCTTCAGAGCTCGCTCTCCCCGCGCGCCGTCGCGATCCATCTGCCGATCGGCGCGGAGCACGAGCTAACCGGCATCGTCGACCTGCTGCACATGAAGGCGTACACGAGTCCCGAGGGCGGCAAGGAGGCTGCCCCCGGCGAGATTCCCGCCGAGCTGAACGACCAGGTGGCGGAATACCGCGAGAAGCTCCTCGACTCCGTCGTCGAGACGGACGAAGGGCTGATGGAGCGCTACCTCGAGGGCCAGGAGCTCTCGGACGAGGAGGTCGCCCACGCGCTCAAGGACGCTGTCACGCGCGGGGAGATCTTCCCGGTCGCGTGTGGCGTCGCAACCAAGAACCTCGGAACGACTGCGATTCTCGACCTGCTCGTCGAGGGCATCCCTTCGCCGGCGAAGAAGGAATTCGACGTGCACGTCGACGGCGCGGGGAGCGCAGTGTTCATCTTCAAGACCGTTGCCGATCCGTTCGCTGGTCGGATCAATGTCTTTCGCGTTGTGGAGGGCAGCGTCAGCTCTGACTCCACGCTCGTGAACCACCGCTCCCGGAACAAGGAGCGGATCGGCCAGCTCTTGATGCTCCAAGGGAAGGAGCACGAGCAAGCCGAGGAGTTCGGTCCCGGCGATATCGGCGCCGTCGCCAAGCTCAAGGAGACGCTGACAGGCGACCTACTGCTGGACGCCGACAAGGACGTCGAGGAGCCGAAGATCGACTTCCCCGAGCCGGTGATGAGCTTCGCGATCGCGCCGAAGGCGAAGGGCGACGAGGAGAAGCTCGGCTCGGCGCTCCGGCGGCTGTCCGAGGAGGACCCGACGCTCGTCCTCCGCCGTGACCAGCAGACGGGAGAGCAGCTGCTCTCCGGCCTCTCGCAGATGCATGTCGAAGTCGCCGTCGAGCGGGTCAACCGGCGCTTCGGCGTCGACGTCGACCTGCGCCCGCCGCGGGTGCCGTATCTGGAGACGATCCGGCGCGAGTCGAAGGGCCACGGCCGCTACAAGAAGCAGACCGGCGGGCGCGGCCAGTTCGGCGATGCGCACATCGTCCTGGAGCCGATCGAGGGCCACACCGGCTACGAGTTCGTCGACAAGATCGTCGGCGGCGTCATCCCGCAGAGCTTCCGGCCCGCGGTCGACAAGGGGATCCAGGAGGCGATGATGCACGGCGAGCTCGCGGGAGCGCCGGTGCAGGGCGTCCGGGTCCTATTAGTGGACGGCTCACACCACACGGTCGACTCCTCGGAGATGGCGTTCAAGATCGCCGGCTCGCTGGCGTTCAAGCAGGCCTACGGCGAGGCAGACCCCGTGCTGCTCGAGCCGATCATGGAGGTGGACGTGACCGTTCCGGACGATGCGGTCGGCTCGGTGAACGGCGACCTCAACTCGCGGCGCGGGCGGCTGGTCGGGATGGAGCCGGTCGGAGCCGGGATGACGATGATCAAGGCCGAGGCGCCGATGGCCGAGATGCTCACGTACTCGCAATCGTTGACGTCGATGACCGGCGGGCGCGGCGACTACCACATGGCCTTTGCGCGCTACGACGAGGTTCCGTCGCACGTGGCCCAGAAGCTCGTCGCCGAGGCGCAAAGAGAGCAGGAAGAGATCAAAGCCTGAGGTTCAGGCTGACAGAGCGCGGGGCGCGGAAGCGCGTCGAGCGCGAGCGGCAGGCCGGCTTGGATCCAGACGATGAAGCTGCCCAGTGGCTCGTGGAGCACGATCCGCCGCCCGAGCCTGAGCCGCCCAAGTCGGCGGCGAAGTCGAAGAACCTACACCGCTGGCGTCAGCGGCGCTAGGACGCCGGCTCAACCGTGCGCGCCGGCCTGAGCGCGCCGATGTATACGCCCGTGAGCACGAGGAGGCCGCCGAGGAGTAATCCGGTTCCAACGGATTCGTCGTCGAGCCAGGCGGAGAGTGCGATGGTGACGACCGGGATGAGCACGAACTCGTAAGCGGCTCGCGATGCGGCCCAGTACCTGAGCACGACCAGATAGAGAACGAAGACCAGGACCGAGCCGACCGGCACGAGGTAGCCGATCGCGAGCCAGGTCTCAGCTCGGCGCGGGATCGCGATCGAATCGCCGACGAGAACAGCACCGATGATCAGCAACGCCGAGCCTACAGCCATGCCGACGGCATTCATCGTCACAGGGTGGACCGGCGGAAACCTCCGCACGAGCACAGCCGCTTGCGCAAAACAGAACGCGCTTCCGATCAGAGCAAGCACTGATAGGAACGGCACCGCTCCCACGTGGGCACGTGACATCACCGCGATGCCCGCGATCGCCAGGAGAGCTCCGCCGATCGCCTCAACGCGAAAGCGCTCTTGGCGCCAGAGGACGGCGAGGAGAAGGGTGGCGAGCGGCACGAGTGCGAGCAGCGTCTGGCCCAGTCCGGCATGCAGTCGGACGAGCCCGTAGTAGGCGAGCGCAAAGGCAGCGGCAATCGTCAGCGCGCCGTAGACAAACGCACCGATCATGGCTCTCCCGGTGGGGAGAGGGAGCCTCAGCACAACCATGACCGCCGCCAGCATGGCCGCCGCGAGCAAGAAGCGGAGTCCGGCTCCCCAGAGCGGATCGAGCTCGCGGTTGCTGAACCGGATCGCAACCGCATTCCCGCCGGCGAGGACGGACATGGTCATGAACGCCGCGAGCGCCGTGCGTTCGTCGCTCGTGTTCATGCGTGAACAGTACGAGCGTAGGCGGAGCGGAGTGCGTAGCCACCCGCCCGACATGCTCTGAGACCTGGCGGTCTCGGTCGTCCCGCCCGGTTGCCGAACCGTCCCGCCGAGCCGGGTCCCGGTGCCAGGCACGCGGACAATGGCTCGAAGAGTCCATGGGGCCGGAGAAAGTGCCGTCTTCCGTTCCGGCAACGTCGGCCGCGTAGCCGAGTCAGTTTGGCACCCGTGTGCGCGCCTGCCAACCGTCCCATCGAGCCGCGTCCCGGTGCCAGGCACGCGGACGATGTCCCGAAAGGGCATGGTCTAGGGCGGGGCGGAGGGCTCTCGCCGCCCGCCCCGACACGCCTAGACGGTTGCGGTCTCGGTCGTCCCTCCCGGCTGCTCGCCGGCCTGGAGCCGCTTGATCAGATCGGAGACGTCTGCGAGCTCCTGTTCCAAGTCACGCTGGTATTCCTCCAGCCGCTCGAGAACCTTCTCGCGGTCGTACCACCCGCGGCCGATGCCGCGGCGGCCGAAGCCTCGATGTCGATGTCGTCTGTGATGCACGTGGTCACCTCCTCTCTGCGTTTCTCTCGAGGAAGCCGTCGATTCGCTCCTGTGCGTCACGCAGGGCCTCGGCCCACTGCCCGAGGAGCGCACGCCCCTCGTCGGTGAGCTCGTAGATCCGCTTGCTCGGGCCGGGCGCTTCGTCGTCCCACTCGGAACGAACGAGGCCCTCGTGTTCGAGCACACGCAGGAACCGGTAGAGGTTGCCCATGTCGACGCGCTCTCCTGTTACCTCGGGCAACTGCTCGAGGAGCTCGTAGCCGTGCGCCGGACGCTCCCGCAGCAACAGCAGAACAGCCGGCTCGGCGAAGCGCTCGACACGCGCTCGAACGTCGTACTCGCCCGGCCCGATCCGGCGTCGGACGCGGGAATGACGGCGGTATCTCCTCATACCTGTAAAAGACACATGTACCGCGCCAGCATACCCACGGGCGAGCCGGTGAGGCTGGGCTAAGATCGGCTCTTCATGCAGATCAGCAGCCAGGCTGTCGCGCGCTCGTGCGCGATCTGCGACCGCAGCCTGCTGACGGGGGAGCGGGCGATTCGGTATGCGCCGCAGGGCGGCGAGTTCGTCGACGTCTGCCCGCTCTGCCAGGAGATCGCCGTCGAGTACGGCTGGGTGAAGGAAGGGACGCCAACGACACCCACGGTGCCGGCCCAGAGGCGCAAGCGCAGGAGCTGGCTGTCGCAGCTCTTCACCCCGGTCCGCTCCCAGACCGAGGAGACGGTCGCCTCCGAGCCGATCCTCCGCCGTCTCAGCGAGCCTGAGCTGGCGATGGTCGAGGCAGCGGATCTCTTCAACGCCAGCGACTATCGCCGGACGATCGGCGGCGTTGCCAAGAGCCTCGGCCAGCCCCGCGCCAGCATCCTCCAACTGAAAGGTGTCAATCCGGAACTCGTGATCACGATCGCCTGGGACATCAGTTGGTACCAGTACCGAGTCTCCGGCGAGTCGGCGAAACCAGTCCGGCTGGAGGCCCGCGGGCACGAACCAGCTGAGCTCGACCCGCTCTTCAAGGGCTGGAACGCCCGCGTCGATACGGAAGGTCGTGTCGTTCCGGATATCGCGCGGATCTAGCCTCTCCGCCGTCCCTACAATCGACGTAGGGCCAATGATCTACTGCGTCGTCCCACCCGAGCTCGAGGGCGAGCTCTTCACCAGGCTCACCGAGTACTACCAGGACAACCCCAACGTCACGGTGATCGTCGATCGGCGCACGGGCCCCGACCGGCGTTCCGGGCGCCACGGTGGCGGGAAGCGCGTGGTCCGTGACCGCCGGAGGCCCCGGGCTACGGGAACCTTTCTTCCGAGCGACGCGCCCGAGTAACCTAGGCGCCAGATGGCGCTCGTCGAGACCAAGAGCCACCAGAACTACATCGCCGGCCGTTGGGCTGACGCCGCGTCCGGAGAGACGTTCGAGTCGACGAGCCCGGCGAACGGCGAGCCGGTCGGCACCTTCCCGCGGTCCGACGAGAAGGACGTCCAGGAGGCGGTGGCCGCCGCCAAGGCCGCCTTCGAGGAGTGGCGGCTCGTCCCCGCGCCCAAGCGCGGCGAGATCCTCTTCCGTTTCGGTCAGCTTCTGATCGACCATAAGGAAGAGCTCGCACAGCTGATGGCGCGCGAGATGGGCAAGGTGCTCGCCGAAGCGCGCGGCGACGTCCAGGAAGCGATCGACATGTCCTTCTACATGGGCGGCGAGGGACGGCGCCTCTTCGGCCAGACAACGCCCTCAGAACTGAAGGACAAGTTCCAGATGAGCGTGCGGATGCCGATCGGCGTCGTCGGCGTGATCACGCCCTGGAACTTCCCGATTGCGATCCCGTCGTGGAAGACGCTGCCGGCCCTCGTGGCCGGGAACACGATCGTCTTCAAGCCGGCGACGGACACGCCGACACTCGGCCAGCGGTTCGTCGAGCTGCTCATCGAGGCCGGGCTGCCTTCCGGCGTCCTGAACATCGTCCACGGCGGCGGGGGCAAGGTCGGCGAAGCGCTCGTCCGCCACCCGGACGTGCGAGTGATCTCGCTGACCGGCTCGCGCGAGACCGGCGTCGCCGTCCTGAAGGCGGCGGCCGACGGCCTCAAGCACGTCCACCTCGAGCTGGGCGGGAAGAACGCGATCATCGTCCTCGACGACGCCGACCTCGACCTTGCCGTCGAGGGGATCATCTGGTCGGCTTTCGGCACCTCCGGCCAGCGCTGCACGGCTGCGAGCCGGGTCATCGTCCAGCGCGGCGTTTACGACGAGCTGCAGTCCAAGCTCGTCTCGGCGGCTGAAGGCCTTCGCCTCGGCGTCGGCTGGGACGACGACACCGACGTCGGTCCCGTCATCAACCAGTCGGCGCTCGACAAGATCGACTCGTACACCCAGATCGGCAAGGAAGAGGGCGCGAAGCTGCTGACCGGTGGCGAAGTCGCCTCGAACGACGGGCTCGAGAAGGGCTTCTATTACCGCCCGACGATCTTCGGCGACGTCGAGCCCGGCATGCGGATCGCCCAGGAAGAGATCTTCGGCCCGACGACGGCGCTGATCCCGGTCGCCAGCTTCGACGAGGCGATCAAGGCTGGGAACGGCGTCAAGTACGGCCTCTCTTCGTCGATCTTCACCCGCGATGTGAACAAGGCCTTCCGAGCGATGCGCGATCTCGACACTGGCATCACATACATCAACGCAGGGACGATCGGCGCCGAGGTGCACCTCCCTTTCGGCGGCACGAAGGACACCGGGAACGGCCATCGGGAGGCGGGCCAGGCCGCTCTCGACGTGTTCACCGAGTGGAAGTCGATCTACGTCGACTACTCGGGCCGGCTTCAGAAGGCCCAGATCGACACCACGGAGTAGGTTCGCCGATGGCGGCCGATGAACGGCGCGATGCGCTGGTCGAGCGGCTCTTCGAGGCGACGCTCGGCACGTGGGACCTCCTCACGGTCTACCTCGGAGGCCGCCTGGGTCTCTACCGCACCCTCGCCGATCGCGGCGCTCTGACGGCGCCGGCCCTGGCCGAGGCGACTGGAACGAACGAGCGCTACGTTCGCGAGTGGCTCGAGCAGCAGGCCGCGTCCGGAATCCTCGACGTCGACGACGCGGGAAGGGACGCCGCTGAGCGCCGCTACTCGCTGCCTGCCGGCCACGACGAGGCGCTGCTCGACGAGACGAGCCTGAACTTCATCGCGCCGATCGGCAAGCTGGTCGCGGCCTGCACCGCGCCGCTCGACGAACTCGTGGAGGCCTTCCAGACGGGCAACGGCGTCCCTTATGCGCTCTACGGCGACGATCTGCACGAAGGTCAGGCCGAGTTCACGCGGCCGATATTCGACACCCTGCTCGGCAGGGAGTGGCTCCCGTCCATTCCGGACGTGCACGAGCGGCTCGAGAGCGATCCGCCCGCCCGGGTGGCGGATGTCGCGTGCGGCCAGGGCTTTTCGACCCTGGCAATAGCACGGGCGTATCCGAAGGTTCAGGTCGACGGCATCGACTCGGATGAGGCGTCGATCGCGGCCGCCGAGGAGCACCTCCGGGAAAGCGGCCTCGAGGATCGGGTTTCCTTCCAGTGCCGAGATGCCGCCGACGTCGAGGAGGGCCGCTACGACGTCGTCTACATCCACGAGGCGCTCCACGACATGTCCTATCCCGTGGACGTGCTCGCGGCTTGCCGGAGGCTGCTGAACGAGGGTGGCTCGGTCGTCATCGGCGACGAGCGAGTCGCGGACTCCTTCAAGGTCCCGGGCGACGACCTGGAGCGGTTCTACTACGGCTTCAGCATCCTCCATTGCCTTCCCGTGGGCATGGTCGGTGAGGGCGCCGCCGGAACCGGGACCGTCATGCGCGCCGAAACAGTCCGTCGCTATGCGGACGAGGCCGGTTTCCAGGGCTTCGAGGTGCTTCCGATCGAGAACGACTTCTACCGCTTCTACCGACTGGAGCCGTAGACGTGGACGAGCCCGTTCGCCCCGCCGACAAACTTGCGAGCTTCGACGAGATCTTCGCGCCGAAGATCGTCGGGTACTACAACGGGAACAAGATCCAGGTCGGAAAGGCGAAGGGAGAGTTCGTCTGGCACTCCCATCCCCATACAGACGACTTCTTCTTGGTCCTGAAGGGGCATCTGACGATCCAGCTGCGCGATCGGGACGTGGAGCTCGAGCCCGCCGACCTGTTCGTCGTGCCCCGCGGCGTCGAGCACTGTCCCAAGGCGGACGAGGAGGCGCACATCCTGCTGATCGAGCCGGAGGGAACCCCGAACGTTGGGGACGCCGACGCAGAGGCCGCGCCTGAGGTAGAGATCTGAACCGGAAGCTGGTCGTCTTCGTGCCGGCCGAAGCGCTCGATGCCGTTCGCGATGCCATCTTCGCCGCGGGCGCGGGCCGGATCGGCGAGTACGAGCGCTGCTCGTGGTTCACCGAGGGCACCGGGACCTTCCTGGGCGGAGCGGCGACGGATCCGACGATCGGCGAGCCGGGAAGGGAGGAGCGGGTGCCCGAGCTCCGGCTCGAGACCGTCTTCCCGGAAGAGCGGCAGAAGGAGGTCGTTACGGCGCTACGCCGCGCGCACCCCTACGAGGAGCCGGCGTTCGACGTCTATCCGTTGCTGTGAAGGCGAGGCTGTTCACCGACGGCGGGGCCCGCGGCAACCCCGGTCCGGCGGCCTACGGCTACGTCCTGGAGTCGGAAGACGGCGCCGTGCTGGCGGCGCACGGCGAGGCAATCGGGACGGCGACGAACAACGTCGCCGAGTACCGAGCTCTCATTGCCGGCCTGGAGAAAGCGCTCGAGCTGCGAGCCGACGAGCTGGAGGTCGTCTCGGACTCGGAGCTTCTCGTCAAGCAGATGCGAGGTGAGTACAAGGTCAAGAACGCGGCGCTTCGGGACCTTTCGCTGCAGGCCGCGAGCCTGGCGCGGAAGCTTGGTTCGGTCAGTTACACGGCCGTCCGCCGGGAGCACAACGAGCTCGCCGACCAGCTTGTAAACGAGGCGCTTGACGCTTCAGAGTCCTGAAAGTACGCGGCTATACTCAAGTTCAGCGCGGATGTAGCTCAGTTGGCTAGAGCGTCTGCTTGCCATGCAGAAGGTCGTGGGTTCGAGTCCCATCATCCGCTTTCTCGGGGTCAGAGAACCCTGGGTACTCCTGGAGACCCATCAGCGTCCGACCTTCTGCTTCCATCTTGAAGGATCGGGTCCACGGCTCGAGTCTCGCGCCTGTCGAAGGCAGTCTCGATCGCCGCCTATGCAGACGACGGCGCCGGGTATCGCATATCTCGCTCACGTCCGTTTTCTTCCAGCCGAGGCGACCGCGGGGGTCAGCCCTCGCCTTCGCGACTGGCAGGTCGCGGCGGGAGCGAGGGTGGCACGCGAAGCAACCGCGCCGGCCAGCGGGGAAGCCACCAGTTCCAGCGGCCCATCAGCGCGATCACTGCCGGGACGATCAGCGCCCGGATCACCGTCGCGTCTAGGAGGATGCCGATCGCGAGCGCCGTGGCGACCATCTTCAGCTCGGAGCCGGGTCCCGAGGCCAATGCGGTGAATGCGAGGAAGAGGATCAGCGCCGCGCTCGTCACGAGCCGCCCGGTGCGTCCGATGCCGCGGATCACAGCGGTCTCGGTGCTGCCGGACCGGTCGTACTCCTCACGCATGCGCGAGAGGATGAAGACCTCGTAGTCCATCGAGAGGCCGTACAGGAACGCGAATGCGAGCACCGGGATCCAGGACGGGATCGAGCCCGTGGCTTCGATGTTCCAGATGAGGTCGGAGCCGTAGCCCTTCTGCCAAACCAGCACGAGGGCTCCCCAGGCGGCGGCGACGCTGAGGATGTTGAGCAGGATCGCCTTCACGGGGAGGAGGAGTGACCTGAACGCTCGCGCCAGCAGGATGAAGGTGGTGAGCGCGATGAGCGCGATCATCAGGGGAAAGCTGCCGTAGACCGCGTCGATGAAGTCCGCGGTCGAGGCGGGTTGGCCGCCAACGCGAACGTCCGGACCGATCGCATGGGCTGTGTCACGAACGGAGGCCAACACCGCATCGCCCTCGTTGGTGCCGCTATCGGCAATCGGAACGACGTCCACGAGCGCTGTGCCGTCCCGACGCCAGCCGGGCCCATCCGGCGCGACGGCGCCGTGGATGCCATCCAGCGTTCGCAGGCGCTCCGCAACTCGCTTTGGGTCTGTGTCGCCCTCGATGAGGATCTCGTGCGGAAGGAGTGCGCCCTCACCGATGCCCGCGTCCTCGAGCGCGCTGAGGCCTTCTTTGGCAGCGCCCGATTTCGCGAGCGTGTCGGCGTCGTGGACTCCCAGACGTATGTCTGTGGCGGCGATCATGAGCGCAGCAAGCACGGCCAGCCCGGCGCCGGCCGCAATCCAGCGGTGGCGCGCGATGCCCTCCGCCCAGCGCGTCCACAGCCGGCTGGCTGTGGCGTCGGTTCGCCGGTGCGGCCAGTCGAGGCGCGCGCCGAGCTTGGCCAGGACGACCGGGAGCAGCGTAATCGCCACCGCGACCGAAACGAGCGGGATCAGCATTCCGCCGTACCCCATCGAGCGTAGAAAGGGAATGGGCAGCGCGACGAGGGCGAGCAGCCCGATCGCGACGGTGATGCCGCTGAAGACGACGGCGTGTCCTGCCGTCTCCATCGCCTTCTGCACCGCCGCCTCTTCGCTCGCGCCGTGTGCGCGCTCCTCCCGCCAGCGCGAGACGACGAGCAGTGAGTAGTCGATCGCGACCCCGAGGCCGATGAGTGCGATCAGAAACTGGACGACGGGCGAGACGTCGGTTGTCTTCGTCAGCAGCAGCAGCGGCACGAAGCAGGTCATGATCGAGACGAAGGCCATCAGCATTGGTACGAGCGCGAGGAAGGAGGCGAAGACGAAGATCAGGACGAGAAGCGCTCCGAAGCCGCCGATCAGCGTTTCGACGAGGACGCTCGTCCCCGCGTTGTCAGCACCGCTGTCCTCCATCAGGGCGTCGATGCCGGTGAGCCGGACGGGTTCACCGGCTACGGTCACACCCGCGAGCGCGCGACTTGCTGCCTTCGCGGCCTGGGGGGCCTCGCCCCACTGTGAGTTCGGATCGGGAGGCGGATAGGCGAGCGCGAAGGTCGTTTGCCCTTCCTCGGAAACGAACGTACGGTCGCCGGTGGAGGCGAACGAGGCAATCCGTGAACCGGGCAGAGCCTCGCGCAAGCGATCGTCGATAACCGCGAGTTCTGCGCGAACTCCAGTGGCGTCGACTGTCTTGCCTTCTGGCAGCGTGACGACAGGGACGAGCGGCGAGGTGATGCCGCCGGTGTCGCCGTAGCGCGCCGCGACCGCCACGTTCGTCTCCCAACCTTCCTTGCCGGGAACGGAGTAGCCGGGGGTAAGTGCGTCGGCGGCAGGACCCGCGACTGCGATGCCCACGACGGTGAGCACGAGCCACGAAATGACAACGGTGCGCTTGTGGGCGAGAACCCAGCGGGTGAGCGACGACACGACGGACCTCCTGCTCGGTTACCTGTCACAAGACGAACAGGAGGCTCTGGAGAGGACGGCTCGCTACACCTCGCCGGCGGCAGCGGTCACATCCGTCGGCTCCCGTTCGTCTTCTCTTATGACGGATGCCGAGGGAAGGATGTGACCGTGAACCCGATCGAATGGCAGACGGAGGAGTTCGAGCGGCACCGACCGCACCTGCGCGCCGTCGCCTACCGCATGCTCGGCTCCTTGAGCGACGCGGACGACGTCGTCCAAGAAGCGTGGCTTCGGCTCAGCCGTTCCGACGCCGCGTCAGTCGAGAACATGCGCGGCTGGCTGACGACCGTGGTCGCGCGCTTGTCGCTCGACGAGCTGCGCTCGCGCCGGTCACGCGGCGAGCAACCGATCGCCGGGCGGCTACCCGATCTGCTCGTCGACCGGGTGGACGCGATCGATCCCGAGCACGAGGCGCTGCTGGCCGATTCCGTCGGTTTGGCGCTCCTCGTTGTGCTCGAGACACTGTCTCCTCCGGAGCGGCTCGCGTTCGTGCTGCACGACATCTTCGCTGTCCCCTTCGACGAGATTGCGCCGATCGTCGAGCGCTCCCCCGAGGCGGCGCGCCAGCTCGCCAGCCGGGCGCGCAGGCGCGTGCGCGCCGAGAGAACGGTTCCCGACGTGGACCTGGAGACGCAGTGGGAGGTTCTCGACGCGTTTCTCGCGGCTGCGCGTGACGGCGACTTCGATCGGCTTGTGGCGGTGCTCGACCCGGACGTCGTCGTGCGGGCCGATTTCGGACCGGCCGGCGGCTCGCAGGAGGTGCGCGGCGCCGCGGCAGTGGCGCGCCAGGCGCTCGGCTATGCCCGAGCGGGTGGGGGGGACATCCGGCCGGCGCTGATCAACGGCGTTGCCGGGGTCGTCGGCTTCCTCCACGGGCAGCTGTTCTCGATCGCCGCCGTCACGGTGAGGAACCGCAAGATCGTCGAACTCGACTTCTTCAACGACCCGGAGCGGCTCCGCCTCCTCGACTTGACGGTTCTCGACGAGTGACGAAGACACGATCGCGACCCAGCCCGAGCGCGCGAACTCGAACGGCGCGGCCAACCAATCGATAAGGAGGAGCCTTTGCCGACGATCACAGCCCACATCATCGTTCGTGACGCCGCCCGCGCCGCCGACTGGTACGGCCAAGCCCTCGGCGCCGAGGTAGGAACGCGCATCCAAGTTCCCGACGGGCGCTATATGCAGATCGAGCTACGCCTTGGCGACTCGCAGCTGATGATCGCGGACGAGTTCCCCGAGATGGGTGCCGTCTCACCGCAGACCCTCGGCGGCACATACGGCGCGCTGACGGTGGCGGTCGAGGACGCCGACACCGCCTGGCAGCGCGCCCTTGACGCCGGCGCCGAGGTCTTTCATGAGCTCGAAGACACCCTCTGGGGCGAGCGCCACGGCCAGTTCATCGACCCCTTCGGCCACCGCTGGGGTGTGGCGCAGCGGCAAGAGGAGATCGCGCCCGAGGAGGTCGAACGACGGGTGGCGGCCTTGTTCGGCGCGCCTGCGGAATAGGTCGGTCTACCGTCCGCTCGCAGTGACGCGGACGCTGTTCGTCGACGCGATTGGTCGCTCCGTGGGCGAGACGATCGTCGACCGCCTCCGGGCATCCACGGCGCAGATGCCGGTCGCTCAGCTGCGCGTGCTCGGAGGCGCGATGGCCAGGGTTTCCGCCGACGCTACGGCCTTTGCGCATCGGACGAGCCGGATCATGGTCAATGTCGCGGCGGTCTTCGCGGCGCCGGACGAGGAGGCTGTCCACGAAGCCTGGGTGACCGAGTTCGCGGCGGCACTGCCCCAGGGCGACGCCGGCGCCTATGTCAACTTCCTCGCCGATGAGGGCGAGGAGCGAGTCCGGGCTGCCTACCCGGGCGCGACGTGGGAGCGGCTGACCGCGATCAAGCACCGATACGACCCGACGAACCTCTTCCGACTCAACCAGAACATCCCGCCGGCGCCGACGAGCAACGCAGGCTCGGAGTGAGCGCGGCCCGTGCCCCATATCCAAACTGCCGGAATGAGCCCCGATGAGTTTGCCGCGCGGCCAGGGTCTTACTCATGATCGGGAGTAGCGTCCGATCACGATCGGGGATGCGTTCCCGCCGGCAGCGGACGACGTCAGAAGGAGGAAAAGATGATGCCTGAGCACAAGATCGGAAACCGCGAGGAATGGCAGGCGGCCCGGGACGAGCTCGCGACGCTCGAGGCCGAGCGGGCGCAGCAAAACGAGGAGATCAAGAGGAAGCGGCTCGAGCTCCCTTGGGTGCCGGTCGAGAAGGAGTACGAGTTCGACACGGAGGACGGGAAGAAAACCCTCGCGGAGCTGTTCGACGGTCGCTCGCAGCTTCTCGCCTACAACATCATGTTCGGGCCGGACTACGAGAACGGTGCGTGCCCCGGCTGCACGAGTCTCGGGGACGGCCTCGACGGTTCACTCATCCACCTGAACCATCGCGACGTGACCCTGATCTGCTTCTCGCGGGCGCCGATCGAGCGCCTCACCGCCTACAAGAAGCGGATGGGCTGGCAGTTCCCGTATGTCTCCACCTACAACACCGACTTCGCGTTCGACTTCGGCCTCGCGATGACGGAGGAGCAGGCCCAGCAGGTCCCCGAGGTGAAGGAGATGATCGACGACCCGCCCGAGTGGCTCGAGGAGTGGTCCGGCCAGATCGGAGCCGAGCTCAAGGACGGGCTGCGAGAGGGTCCGAGCTGGATCGCCTTCGCGCGGGAGGACGGCACCGTCTACCACACCTATACCGTGCTGGCTCCTGACCCGTTCGTCGCGCCCTACTACTCGTTCCTGCTGGACCGGACCCCGAAGGGGCAGCCCGACGAGCCGCGCGCCTGGCGGAAGGACGAGTACCCCGACTGACGGCGTTCAGGGTTGCCCCTCCTTCTTTTTTCCGCGGGGTCAAACCCCCCGAACCGGAGGTTTTCCCTTTCCCGACTTGACTCGCGCACCGGCGGTAGCAGTATTGCTCTCGCCACCCTCTGGCCGGGCACGGGGTCCGCGCCGGGGTCAATCGAAAGGGAAAACCACGTGAAGCGACGTCTTACGGTGTTGTTGGCCGTGCTCGCGCTCGGGCTGGTCGGGACGGGCTCGGCGCTGGCGTTCGACTGTATCCGCGTCTCCGCGTCTGCGAAGGGGCTGCAGCAGTCGACGAAGTCCGGGAATTGGGCCCTGTTCGATCTGAGCAGCGGGGCTGCGCTCCAGCAGTCTCTCGCCGGCCTCGGTGAGGAGATCACCATCGAGCAGGCGACCTGCGCCAGCGCTGCGTACAAGGCGGCCGGCGCCGACCTTCCGCTCCACTTCGCGCTCGGCATTGGGGTGGCGGGACGAAACGGCGTGCTGGCCCACAACAACCCGAACGAGTCGGTGCTCGGCAATCTCAAGGGCATCGACCACCTCGAAGAGAGCCCGATCGGCGCAGCGCTGTTGGGAGCCGCCGCGCAATGCGGCATTCCGGTCGACGAGGAATAACGAGCAGCACTCAGGAGGACCCCCCGGCAACCGGGGGGTTCTTCCCTTTCTACTGGCTCTTGAGGTACTCGGAGATCACTCCGCTCGCGCGACGTCAGCGCGAGGCCGAAGCACGAGTTGGTGCTCAACGACGGCTTCGAGGTTCGCGAAGCGGCCGTCGTGAAAGAAGCGCGCTTCGACTTGGCGACAAGTTTTAGGCGGCCAGACGGTCAGGGCGCCCCGCGCCCGGCGAGCGTCCTCTGGCGGCGCCCCAGTGCCTTCCGCACATGCCTGAGCCGCACCCGCGATGCGGTCAACCCTCCACGGAGCTCTCGGCGCGAGCCAAGTGCGAACAGAGCGAGCACGAATGCGGACGTTGCCGCAACCCAGCCGGGGTGGTCGGCGATTGCTGGGACGGCGAGCACGAGTAGGGGCGCCGCCGGGACGGCACCTCTCCAGCCGGCTTGCACCGCGCGCGATACCGCGGCGCACGTTGCGCCCAAGAGCAGGACGAGCGTCAGCATTCGCCACTCGCTCACGTCCTCGCTCTCGCCCTGAAGCACGCGGTGGCCAGAGACCGCAAGCACCAGCCAGCCGGCGAAGGCGACGAAGCCGGTCTCGACGTCATGACGCGCCGGGGACGCGCGGCTCGCCGACGCGTAGGCGCAGACGACTGCCGCGACGACGAGGGTGAGGAGGGGCAGTATGTACGGCCAGCCGCCGCTGAAGCCTCCCAGCATGACGCGAATCGCGGTTCCGGTGAACTTGCCCTCCGCCAGGTGCGTCGACCAGCGGAACGTGCCGTAGTCGGGGAGGAGGGGTTCGGTCGCGGTCGCCGCCACCATCTGCATGGCCGACAGGCTCGCGAGGAGGGCCGTCGTGAACGGAAACCGCTGGTATGCGATTGCCAGAGGCACCGCGAGGAACGGAAGCGTCGCAAGGAGGAAGCGCGGTCCGGGAGCGCTCCCGCCCCACGCCCCGCCGAACGAGTGGTAGTAGCCGGCGTTGAAGACGAGGAACCCAATGGCGACGGCCACGATGGCGATGGTCTCGGCGTGCCAGCCACGACGCCAGACGGCGACGAGAGCGGCGATCCCGACGGCCGCGATCGGCATCAGGGTGATGAGGCCGCGGCCTGAGAAGAGCAGCTGGAGCCCGATCTCCGGCTTCGGCGTTCCGATCCCGAAGAAGCCTCCACCCTGGCCGAGAATCAGCACAGGCCCGAACTCCTCGCTGTGCGGCGCGAGCAGGTAACGGTACGGCGTGCGGAGGGGCGAGCCGAAAGCCCACCAGTCGAAGGCGAGCAGCGGAATGACGCCGGCGAGCAGGCCCGCGCCGTACCGAGGCCCCGCCGCAGGCGACCAGGGCGAAGGAGCGCGTATAGAGCGAGCGCGATCGCGGCGATCCCGAGGGTGTTCTCGACCGTGACCGCGAGCCCGGCCATACCGCCTGCCGCGGCAACCACGGCGAGTCTCGGCTCACGTTCCCGCTCGCGCCAGAGCAGAAAGAACGCCCCGAACGCGAGTGCCGCCGCAAGCACGTGGGCGAAGTAGAGGGTGGCGAAGGGGAACACGAGCGTGCCGAGACCGAGCGTGATTGCGGCAGCGGCTCCGAGCGTCGGGGCCAGACGCTCGCCGAGGCTGCGCACGGCGATGAGGAGTGAGAGGGCCGCGAGTACGGTCGCCCACAGGTTGAGGATCCAAACGGCGAGGACCGGGTTCTCGGGTACGGCGTCGAGCACCTCGAGGACGAGGTAGGGTGGGAGCGAGAACAGGGCCAGGCCGGGCGGCTTGACCGCGTAGTAATGGCCCTCGAAGTACCCCTTGTCGATCGTCTCGTCCGCGTAGGGGTCGATGTACGGGCGCCTGGCCGAATGGGGGTTTCTGTCTGTAAGGAACGTTGCTTAGATGAAGGAACTGCGGTCGGCGGGGCTCGCTGGGGATTCGACGGATACAACGACGACGACGACGACGACCACGCCTCCGGGCAACGAGGGGTGCACGCCGGGCTTCTGGAAGCAGCCCCAGCACTTCGACAGCTGGCCTGATGAGCTCAGCCAGGACA
>JBKPGE010000250.1:0-2755 GCA_046729215.1 Actinomycetota bacterium
AGCGCTAATGCAGCGGTCAAGGCTCCGGCGAGGATCAGGAGCATCCAGATCAAACGACGCGCGCCGGACGCATACCCGCGGTCTTGCCCGGTTCGTTGCGCCGCTTCGCGGTCGGCGGCCTCTTGTGGATACGAGGGAAGATCGCTCACTGCGTCCGTATTCCCACTGATGGCGTCACACAAGCTCGCCCGTGACAGAGTTGGCCCTCCTCAGTCCCACCCTCCATGAGCCGCTCATACGCGCTGGGACCCGCGACGGGTCCAAGGCTGCGGCCTTCGGCTCCTTGGGTTCGACCTGCGGAGCGCGGGGAACAGCGAGCGAATGCATGAAAGACGCAGCTGTTAGATGAAGCGACCGCGGGTCTTGGCGCTCGTGCTCGCGGGCGGCGAAGGCGGCCGGCTCGCCCCGCTGACGAACGAGCGCGCCAAGCCGGCTCTCCCGTTTGCGGGCGTGTACCGGCTGATCGACTTTCCGCTGTCCAACTGCCTCCATAGCGGCATCGCCGACGTCTGGGTGATCCAGCAATACGAACCGCACGAGCTGGAGGAGCAGCTCGCCGGTGGGCGTCCCTGGGATCTCGATCGCACGCGGGGCGGCTTGCGGACCCTGCACCCGTACCTCGGCGACTCCGAGAGCGGCTGGTACGAGGGGAACGCGGACGCGATCTATCGCAACCGGGAGGTGATCGCGGCGCACAACCCGGACGTGCTGATCGTGCTCTCCGCCGACCACATCTACAAGCTCGACTACGCGGATGTGGTCGCCGACCAGCGCGAGTCCGGCGCGGCCGTCACGATGGTCACCACCAACGTCGCAATAGAGGAGGCCTCGCGCTACGGGGTCGTTCGGGTTGACCGGGAGGGGGCCGTGCGCGAGTTCGAGTACAAGCCCGACGCCCCGGCGGGCGACCTGGTCACTACGGAGGTCTTCGCATACGACGCAAAGGCGCTACTGCAAGCGCTCGACGAGCTGGCAGAGGAGGGAGAATCCTCGGGCCTCGGGGACTTCGGTCACAAGCTTATTCCTCGGCTCGTGGACGAAGCTGCGGCGCGGGCCTTCCAACTCGACGGCTACTGGCGTGACGTCGGAACGATCGACGGTTACTGGCAGGCGCACATGGAACTCCTCGAGCCCGAGCCGAGGTTTCGGCTCGACGATCCGGCGTGGCCGATCCTGACCGCAGGCCCGCAGCGGCCGCCTGCAAGGATCGAGGCGTCCGCAAGGATCGACGGGAGCCTCGTCGCGGCAGGTGCGCGCGTACGTGGCACCGTGGTGCGGTCGGTCGTGGGTCCGGGGGTCGTCGTCGAGGAACGCGCGGAAGTTCGGGATGCGATCCTCCTGCACGACTCCTACGTCGGCGCCCGCGCGCACGTGAGTCGCGCGATCCTGGACGCGGAGGCGCACGTCGACGACGACGCCGTCGCGGGAGACACCGCGGACATCGCCGTCGTGGAGGCGGGCGCGCGGATTACGGCGTGAGACCGCTCGTTTGCGCGGTGGCACCGCCGTGGCAAATCCGTCGGCTAGCTAGCGTCGTCGCGGGCCGCCGGCGACGATCAGGCCATAGAGGACGTGGTCGGCGATGATCGCCGCGCGCTCGGACATCGGTCGCTCCGACGGCTTCCGCAGCCCGAGCATCGGCGCCAGCACGCCCTCGAAGAACGACCACGTCCCGATTCCGTAGGCGGGGCCTGACCAGCGGTGGCGGCGAATTGCCGCCGGAAGGAGTGCGAACATGGCTCCGCCGACCGCGCCGTAGCCCCAGTGTGCCAGCTCGATCGCCTCGTCACGGTACTCGCGCGGGACGAGCTCGAGGAAATGCGGGAGGGCGTCTTCGAAGATCTCTTCGGGCGGATCCTTCGGCAACAGGTTGAGGCCGGCCGTCACGACGCGTATCCCAGTCATCGCCATCGCGCCGATCGCGCCGCGGAGCGCGTACGTGCCGAGGTGAGCTGGGTCGTTGCGGGTCATACGGCGCATTCGGACGGCTCGCGGAGGACGTGGGGCTACGCGCCGGCGGCACGAGCTCACGATCTCGCCGCAAGCGCGCGGCCGGCCTCCGGTGAGGAGGACGGCGCGCGCGCCTGCTCGCCATTACTTGGTTTCGCCCGCCTGGACCTCGCCTCGCCAGGCACCAGTCTCCTCGTCGCGCGTTTCGATCAGCTCCTTGAACCGCTCCAGGTCGCCATGCACCTGATCCTTGACGACACCGAGGAGATCGCCCGCGACGTTCTCCATCTTCGATTCGCCTTCGACGTCCATCTCGACGTTGACGCGGGTTTGATTCGCTCCCACCTGCTCGAACGTGACCACGCCGTCGTTTTTGACCTCGCCGTCGATTGTCTTCCAGGCGATCTTCTCGTCCGGCTTCTGCTCAGTGACCTCGGTCGTCCACTGACGGCTCGCGCCGCCGATCTCAGCGACCCACTGAACGTGAGTCTCGTCGAGCTGCTGGACGGACTGGATCCCGTCCATGAACTTCGGGAACTCCTCGAACTGCGTCCACTGGTTGTACGCCTGCTGGACGGGAACCTGAACTTCGATCGAGTCTTGAACCTTGGGCATAGACCCTCCTCACTTGATTGGACTGCGGGGACTCTTAGGTCGCGTGCCTAGGCGGGAGCCCGGCCGCATGGGCTCCCGCCTAGCTCGGTGCTATGTCTGGTCGCCGTCTCTCTCGCGATGGTCGCTACCGCTCTTCGCCAGGCCGCGGCTGACCATGTAGCCGATCGCTACGGCCGCCACCAGCGTCCAC
>JBKPGE010000251.1:0-9404 GCA_046729215.1 Actinomycetota bacterium
TCTGCAGTAGACGCCCGGTCAGCCTCCTCGACGTCGATGTCGAAGACCTCGAACGTCGTCCGGAGCAGCGTCCGGAGCGCCGCGTCGTCGTCTACGAGCAGTACCCGCACAAACCCCCTCGAGTGTGAGCCTCTCTAGTCGGTGACGATGTTGACCAGTTTCTTCGGGACGACAATGGTCTGCCGGATCTTCCCGCCGTCAAGGTAGCTCTGCACGCGGGGAGACGCCGTCGCCCGTGCGACGAGCTCGTCGTCCTCCAGGTCCGAGGGCACCTCCATGCGGTCTCGGACACGACCGTTGACCTGCACGACCAACTCGAACGTTTCCCGCTCCAGCAGCGAAGGATCGGCCTCCGGCCACGGCTCTTCCCACAGTCGTTCGTGGCCGAGCCGCTTCCACAGCTCCGCCGCCAGGTGCGGCGCATACGGCTGGATCAGCGAGACCGCCGCCTCGGCCGCGAAACGCGCCGCCGGATCCTCAGGCGAGCGCACGAGCTCGTTCGTCAGCTCCATGACGGCCGCGATCGGCGTGTGGAACTGGAAGCGACGCTCGATGTCGTCGGTGGCCTTCGCGATCGTCGTGTGCGCCTTTCGGCCCAGCGGCGTATCCGCAGAGCCCTCGGCAGGCGCGCGCTCCGCGACCTCCAACACGACACGCCACAGCCGACGCAGGAAGCGGACGACGCCTTCGATTCCGGTGTCGGTCCACTCCATGTCCTGGTCTGCCGGTCCCATGAACAGGATGTACGTGCGCACCGCGTCGGCGCCGTACGCCTCGACGAGCTCGTCGGGCCCGGTCACGTTGCCGCGCGACTTGGACATCTTCGAGCCACCCATCTGCAGCCAGCCCTGGTGGAAGAGGCGCGCGAACGGCTCGCCGAAGCCAAGGAGGCCCATCTCCCGCATAACGCGGACGAAGAACCGCGAGTAGAGCAGGTGGCCCGTCGCGTGGTCGATCCCGCCGATGTACTGGGAGACCGGACACCAGTAGTCCACCAGCCGTCGGTCGAAGGGCGCCTGGTCGTTGTGCGGGTCGACGTAGCGCAGGAAGTACCACGAAGAGTCGACGAAGGTGTCCATCGTGTCGGCCTCGCGCCGCGCGCGCTTGCCGCACTTGGGGCAAGGCACGTACAGCCACTCCTCATTGGATGCGAGCGGCGGCACGCCCTTCGGGCGGTAGTCGTTGACTTCGGGCAGCAGGACGGGCAGATCCTCCTCCGGCACCGGGACGATGCCGCAGTCGTCACAGTGGATGATCGGAATCGGGCAGCCCCAGTAGCGCTGCCGCGAGAAGCTCCAGTCCCGCAGCCGGTAGCTCACTGCCGACCGGCCCTTCCCCTGCTCGGCCAGCCACTCGAGGATCCGCCGCTGGCCCTCGTCCGCCGGAAGGCCGGTGAACTCGCCCGAATTGACCAGGACACCGTCCTCGTCGATCACTTCGCGGATCGGCAGGTCGAACGCCTCCGCGAACTCGCGGTCACGCTCGTCGTGGGCCGGAACGGCCATGATCGCGCCCGTGCCGTACTCCATCAGTACGTAGTCGGCGACGTAGACGGGCAGGCGCTCTCCGTTGACCGGGTTCGCCACGTAGAGCCCGGTGAAGACGCCCGTCTTCGTTTCCTCGGTCGCCCGCGCCTCGCCGCGCCGCGACGCGGTCCGCTTCGCGTACTCGTGCACCTCCTCGTCCTCGATGCGCTCGACCAGCGGGTGCTCCGGGGCGAGCACGAAGAACGTTGCGCCGAAGAGCGTGTCCGGGCGGGTCGTGAAGACAGGGACGTCGGCATCGAGCTCCTCGATCCGGAACAGGATCTCCGCGCCTTCCGAGCGCCCGATCCAGTTCCGCTGGATCGTCTTCGTCCGCTCGGGCCACTCGCCCCACTCCGGCAATTCGTAGTGGAGCAACTCGTCTGCGTACGCCGTGATCTTGAAGAACCACTGCTCCATCATCCGCGCCTCGACGAGCGTGCCGCAGCGGTCGCACCGCCCGTCGACGACGTACTCGTTGGCGACCACGGTCTGGTCGTGCGGACACCAGTTGACCGGCGCCGCCGCCCGGTAGGCGAGGCCGCGCTCGAAGAACTTCAGGAACAGCCACTGCGTCCAGCGGTAGTACTCGACCTCGTGGGCCGAGACCTCGCGCTGCCAGTCGATCGCGTAGCCCAGGCGCCTCATCTGGACCCGGATCGCAGCGATGTTGCGCTCGGTGATCTCCCTTGGGTGGCCGCCCTCGTTGATCGCGGCGTTCTCGGCCGGCAATCCGAAGGAATCGAAGCCCATCGGGCGCAGGACTTTCAGGCCCCTCCGACGGCGGACGTGGGTGGCGACGTCTCCCATCGTGTAATTCAGCACGTGGCCCATGTGCAGCGTCCCTGAGGGGTACGGCAGCATCTCGAGTTGGTACCAGTGCGGCTCGGCCGCCTCGTCCGGAGCGGGATTCGGCGTCTCGAAGACCCGCTCGGCCTCCCAGACCTGCTGCCACTTCGGTTCGATCTTCTGTGGGTCGTATCGCTCCATCATCGTCTCCGCGTACAAAAAAGCCTCTCATGTTGAGAGGCCAAACGGGAGCTGCCGCGGCGCCGCCGCGTTGACTCCCTGGACTACCCGAGCAGCTCCTTCATTGCTCATGACAATACCACCGGTGTAGCGTCCGGGAAACCTCAAGGAAGGAGCGCGGATGGCGGAGTACACGGTCGTAAAGGTCTCGGACGTGCCCGATCAGTCGGCAAATCTCGGCAACGACCCGGAGCAGTTCGAGATCCGATTTCTGCGGAACGACCTCGGTTGTGAGCACTGCGGAGTCAGCTTCGCGCGCTATAGCCCCGGCTTCGCCACCTCAGGTCACACCCACAACCGGCAGGAGGAGATCTACCTGCTCGTCTCGGGACGCGCGCAGGCGCTCGTCGGCGACAACGACGTCGTGGGCCTCGAGCCCTGGACGGCGATCCGGGTGCCGGCGGAGACGCCCCGTGCCCTCCGTGCTATTGGGGACGAGGACGCCATCTTCGTGAAGGTCGGTGCCCCGAACACCGGCCCGGGCGACGCACGAGGCGTGCCTGACGGCTTTTCCTGGCCGAGTTAGTCGCGGTTGGGGTTGCCGAGCTAGGCCGGGACGCGTTCGACGAGGCCCGGCCGGACGAGCTTCGGCGGCGGCCGAAGCCCGGCCTCGTTGACGGGCGGGTTGAGCGGCTCGGCGAGCGGCGCCGCGCCGAAGGAGGCCGCGACGCGTTCCGTCGGTGCGTTGCCGTACAACGTCGTCCTCTGTTTCGGGATGCGTCCGATGGCGCGGATCGCGGCTTCCATCCCCTCGGGCGACAGCTCCTGACCGTGGTCGGCGCCGGCGGCGCGCGAGATCGACTCGTTCATGAGCGTGCCGCCGAGGTCGTTCGCTCCTGCGCGAAGCGCCGCCTGGCCGCCCTCGACGCCGAGCTTGACCCAGGAGGCCTGGATGTTCGTTATCCACGGATGGAGCGCGAGGCGCGCGACGGCGTGCATCAGAAGCGCCTCGCGGAAGGTCGGGCCGGGGCGCGCCTTTCCCTTCAGGTAGACCGGCGCCTCCATGTGCACGAAGGGCAGCGGGACGAACTCCGTGAAGCCGCCAGAGCGACGTTGCTGCTCGCGGAGAGCGACGAGGTGCCGCGCCCAGCTCCTCGGGCTCTCGACGTGCCCGTACATGATCGTCGTCGTCGAGCGAAGCCCCACGCGATGAGCCGTGTCGTGGACGTGGAGCCACTGCGCGGTCGTGACCTTGTCCGGGCAGATGACTCGGCGGACCTCGTCGTCCAGCACTTCCGCCGCGGTTCCCGGCAGCGAGGCGAGGCCGGCCTCCCGAAGCGCTTCGAGATAGTCCTGGAGCGGGAGGCCGAGCGTGGCTGCTCCCTGCCAAACCTCGAGCGCTGAGAACGCGTGGACGTGCAGATCCGGCAGCGCCGCTTTGAGAGCGCGGCAGATCTCGAGGTACGTCTCGCCCGTGAAGCCGGGGTGGATGCCGCCCTGGAGGCAGATCTCGACCGCCCCCCGGTCCCAGGCCTCGTACGCGCGACCGACGATCTCCTCCAGCGGCACGAGGTAGGGCTTGCCGCGCAGGTTCGCGGCCAGCCGGCCCTTCGAGAAGGCGCAGAAGCCGCAACGGAAGTAACAGACGTTCGTGTAGTTGACGTTCCGCGTGACGACGTAGGTGACGGTGTCTCCGTTGACCTCTCGCCGCAATGCGTCGGCCGCCGCGAAGACGCGATGAAGCTCTTGCCCACGCGCTGCGAAGAGGCGGGCGACCTCGTCTTCGCCGAGCTCGTCCCGCGTGTCGAGCGGGAGAGCGTCGCGAGGCGTGAACGGTAGCGCAGCGTGCGAGCCGGCGGCCCAACGGTCGTCGCGGGCGAGGCCCTCGGCGTCTGCCGCCTGGAGGACGTGCGGCAGGACCGACGAGTCGAGCCATTGCTCACCGACGTACTCCGGGTAGACCGGCAGCCGCGGCGCGAGCGTGAAGCCCCTTGCCTCTGTCTCTCGGGCCAGGCGCTCGAGCTCCGGCCACGGCGCCTCGGGGTTCACGTGGTCGATCGTGACCGGCGAGACGCCGCCCCAGTCGTCGATGCCTGCTTCCAGTAGGCGGCCGAAGTCGTCGCCGCTCAGGTTCGGTGGGCACTGGATGTGCCAGTTCGCGCCGAGGAGGACGCGAGCGGCCGCGGCTGTCCACAGCAGCTCGTCCAGCGTCGGCTCGGGATACTCGGCCATCCGTGTGCCGGGCTTGGCACGGAAGTTTTGGACGATCACCTCTTGGACGTGTCCGTGGAGCTCACCGAGGCGGCGGATCTCCTGCAGCGCTTCGATTCGCTCCTCGCGCGTCTCGCCGATCCCGATCAGGATCCCGGTGGTGAAGGGAATCCCGAGCTCGCCGGCGAGCCGGATGGTCTCGAAACGCGCCGCCGGCAGCTTGTCCGGCGATCCGAAGTGCGGACCACCACGTTGCGAAAGTCGGTCGGCCGCTGTCTCCAGCATGAGGCCCTGAGAGGCGCTCACTGTGCGGAGCAAGGCCAGCTCATCGCGGGTCAGGACGCCCGGATTCGTGTGCGGGAGGAGCCCGGTCTCTTCGAGCACGAGCTTCGCGCAGCGGGCGAGGTACTCGACAGTCGTTTCGCAGCCGAGCTGCTCGAGCTCGTCCCGCGCCGCGCGGTAGCGCAGCTCCGGCTTGTCCCCGAGCGTGAACAGCGCCTCGCAGCAGCCTGCGTCGGCTCCAGCGCGCGCGACTGCCAGAACCTCGTCCTCCGTCATGTAGGCGCGCTCGCCGCGGCGCGGCGGCCGAGCAAAAGTGCAGTAGTGGCAGACGTCCCGGCAGAGCTTCGTCAGCGGGATGAAGACCTTCGGCGAGTAGGTGACGACGGTCTGCCGCCGGAAACGCCTCGCTTCAGCACAAAGCTCCTCCGTCGTCGCCTCGAGCAGCTCCTGCGTCTCCACGAGCGCAGCTTAGACCCGCGTTGGGGTCAGACCCCGTTACGAGTTACGCACACAAAGGCGAAAGAAAGTGTCACGCGGCTCGGGCGTTTCCGGAATCCATGCGGACGGCCGTGGCCCGTTTGTGGACGAATCGGCACCCGCTCACCGCGGGGTCCGACCCCGCGCGGCGCGGCTAGCCGCAGCGTCGAAACGAGCGGTCCAGTGAGGCGCTGCGCGCGTCGTTCAGCGTGACGACCGCCCTCACGAGCGTCGGCTGCCGGCCGAGGCTCTTGCGCCGGATCGCGGCCGTGTACGGCCCCCGCGTGTCCCGCTTGACGGCAACCTTGCCGCGGTAGAACACCACCGACGTGATGCGCGATGCGGCCGAGCCGCCGACCCGCACCCGGACGTTCGAGCGGACGCACCGCCCGCCGCCTGACCGGTACCGGACTCGCAACTGCAGATCCGGCCCCTTCCGGCATGCATCGCCGACGCAGACGCGCAGCTTCGCCAAGCGCGCACCGAGCGAGCTCTTCACTCCGGCATACCGCGGGTCGGCGTGCAGGCTCGTCAGCTGATACGGATCGGTTGCCAGGTCGTAGAGCTCCTGCTCACCCGTCGAGTGCTGGACGAAGACGTACCGCGGCGTCCGAATCGCGCTGTACGTCGGCGTCTCGAGCAGGATGTCCCGACCCGACCGGCGCAAAGGATCCGCGGCGAACGGAAGCAAAGAACGGCCGTCGGGCCGACGCCCCGCCGACGCATGCGCCGCGTCCAGAATCGTCGGCGCGAGATCGACATTGGCCGCGAGGTTCGTCCGCTGCGCGCCGTGGGGCACACCTGGCCCCCGGAGGATCAGCGGTACGCGAACCGAGGGTTCGTACACCAGCACCTTGCCGGCCGGAACCCGATGCTCGCCGTGAAAGAACCCGTTGTCGGATGTGTAGACGATCAGCGTGCGCTCGAGCTCCCCCGTCGCGCTCAGCGCGGCAACGATGTCTCGAACGGCTTCGTCGACGGAAATGAGCGACTCAAGCCGCTGCTGGTAGTTCTCCCGGATCCCGTTCAGCCGTGCCGGCCGGATCAGCGGGCGATTGCGGATCGCCGCGGGCTTGTCCGAGACATCCGCCTCGTTGAGCGAGGGCGGCGCGGGCAACGGCTGGGTCACGAACGCGTTCCGATGGCGCGGCGCGGGTGACGGCGTCGCCTGGTTCGCCGGATCGTCCGCGTCGCGGGGGCCGCCGCTGTGCGGGGCCAGGAAGGCGACGGAGAGGAAGAAGGGCTTCTCGCTCGGCGCGAGCCGCCGGATGAGCTCGACGGCCTTACGCCCGTAGACGTCGGTCTGGTAGTTGGCGGCCCCGGCGCCGTAGTTGACGAGCTGTCCGTTCTCGTTCAGGCGGTAGTTGTAGTAGCGGTACGTCTGCGGATCGGTGGAGCCGTACCACTCGCTCCAGCCGGGCGGTATCTCCAGCGGCCGCGCGCTCCCGTAGCCGTTTAGGTACTTGCCGAGGTGCACCGTCGTGTAGCCGGCACGCTCCAGCCACGCGGGCAGCGTGTTTGCAGCCGTCGGCACGAGCTTGTCGTAGCCGCCGGCCGGCGGGGCGTTACCCATGACGGTGTGGTTGTGTCCGTACTGGCCCGTGAGGAAGGTCGTGCGCGACGGACAGCAGAGCGGGAAGGAGGCGAAGTTGTTCACGAACGTCGTGCCCTGTCTGGCGAGCAGCGTGTTGACGTTCGCCATCACGCGCATGGACTCGACCGTCTGGTCGTCGCTCATGAGGACGAGGATGTTCGGCCTCGTCTGCGCCTGCATAAGCTGAGGGGGAGCAGCCTCCGCTCCTCCCCCAGCCGCAACGGCGAGCATGACCGAGAGCGTCAGCGCCGCAAGAGCGGCGCCTAGGACCCCCCAGGCCCTCGGCCACATGCTCGCCATCATGACGTGAAGACGGTGGCCCGCCGTTAGGTGTTTGTAAGCGCTTTGGAAAGGTTCTCGGGCTCCGTTACCGGAGCCCTGCAGACGAAGTTTTCGCAGACGTAGACAGCGGCCTTTCCGTCCACGAGATCCTTGCCGGCAAGCAGCGGAACACCCTCCCCAGGCCCCACGGCCACCACGGTCTGCGGCTGGAACGGCTCGAGTGCCGCTCGGGAGACCTCGCTGTCCGGCGGCCCCAGGATCGCGAGCTCGCGAGGAGGCGAGAAGTGCAGGTCGAGCCCGGTCAGCGCATGCCCGAAGGCCTGGGGCGCCCGGCCGATCGCGTTACGGATCAGCCGGTAGACGCCGACCGCCCGGCGCTCGAGCTCGTCGTCGCCGTAGATACGGGCGAGCTTGAGCAGCACGAACGCGAGCATCGAGTTGCCGGAGGGCGTCGGATGATCGTCGAACGTCTTCTGACGCTCGATCAACCGCTCACCGTGCGAAGGCGTGAGGAAGAAGCCGCCGCGATCCTCGTCCCCGAAGAGCTCGATTGCGAGCCGCGCGAGCCGGTTGGCCTCCTCCAGCCAACGCAGCTCTCCGGTGGCGACATGGAGCTCGTAGAGCCCGTTCGCGACGTCGGCGTAGTCCTCCAGGAAGCCTGTGTTCTTGGCCTGGCCCTCGCGATACGTGCGGTAGAGGCGGCCCTCGTCGTCCGACAACGGCCCGAGCAAGAACTCGGCCAGACGCGTCGCTGTCTCGAGCCAATCCGAGCGCTCAAGCCGCCTGCCGGCCTCGGCGAGCGCCGCGAGGAGCAACCCGTTCCAGGACGTGACCGCCTTGTCGTCGCGAAGCGGCTTCGGACGCTGCTCGCGAACGTCGAATAGACGGCGTCGCAGTTCCTCGTCCAGGTCGCCACGAATGATCGACCGCCCGTCCTCGAACCGCTGGAGGAGCTCTTCGGGCGCGCCTTCCTCGTCGGTCCACGTGAAGGTCAGCCCTTCCACTCCGTCGGTGTCGGCATCCTGCGCCGAGGCAAACCCGCCCTCCGGCAGCGACAGCTCGCGAAGGACGTAGTCCAACGTCTCAACGACGATCCGGCGATCCCGCTCGTCACCGGTTACGACCCATCCGTGGAGATAGGTAGAGGCGAGGAGCGCGTTGTCGTAGAGCATCTTCTCGAAGTGCGGCACGAGCCAGGTGCGGTCGACGGCGTAGCGGTGGAACCCGCCTCCGACTAGGTCGTACATGCCGCCCGCCGCCATCGCCTCGAGGGTCTTGACGACCATCGGCAGCGCGCTCTCGTCGCCGCGCAGGTGCATCCGCAACAGGAACTCCAGGGTCGATGCGGGTGGGAACTTCGGCGCGCCGCCGAAACCGCCCCACTCGGGGTCGAACTGCGCGCGGAGCGCGCGAGCGGCGTCCCACAGGAGGTCCTCGGTGAGGAGCTCGGACGACGGCGCCTGCTCTCCCGCCCGCGCGAGCGCCTCCCTCAGCTGGCCCGCAGAGCTGGCTACAGCGCCGCGGCGCTCAAGGTAGAGCTGCGAGATCGCCTGGAGGACATCCCGGAACGCCGGCATCCCGTAACGCGGCTCGGGCGGGTAGTACGTCCCGCCGAAGAAAGGCTCGCCCTCGGGAGTGAGGAAGACAGTCATCGGCCAGCCGCCCTGGCCGGTCAGCGCGACGACGGCGTCCATGTAGAGCGCGTCGACGTCGGGCCGCTCCTCCCGGTCGACCTTCACGCTGACGAAGCGCTCGTTCATGAGCCGCGCGGTCTCGTCGTCTTCGAACGACTCGTGCTCCATGACGTGGCACCAGTGGCAGGCGGAGTAGCCGATCGAGAGCAGGATCGGCTTGTCCTCGGCACGAGCCCGCTCAAACGCCTCCTCGCCCCAGGCGTACCAGTCCACCGGGTTGTCGGCGTGCTGAAGGAGGTAGGGGCTCGTCTCTTGGGCGAGACGGTTCATCTTCAGCACGACTCCGGCGGCCGGGCGGCAAAACGAACGGACACGCCGGCAAAGCCGGCATGTCCTCCAGACGGCATCGCAAGCGATGCCTCAGCGCCCGGC
>JBKPGE010000252.1:0-3388 GCA_046729215.1 Actinomycetota bacterium
CGGTTGACTCGCCGGCCGGCCTCGGTGCTGTTGGTCGCGATCGGATCTCTCCGGCCGTGCGGGACGAGCCGGACGCGGGCCTTGGCGCGTCCGACCCGTTTCATCTCCGCGCAGACCCGTTTCGCCCGGTTGAGCGAGAGCGTCGGCGGGAAGGCCGGACTGGGCGGCCAGGTGGCCGTGTAGCCGTCGCACTGGAGGGACCTGACCTTGAACATGCGATGGCGTAGAAAGTTCATGAAGCTGTGGCCGATGTCGGTCAGGATCGGCTGGTCGGGCACCCAGGAGCCAGGCGGGGTGAGCCGATGCTCGACCAGCAGCACCACACGGACTTTCTTGACGGCCCGACGCAAGGTGCCGGACGTCGAGCGGCACAGGGCGCGAACGTTGGCGATCACGCCGCCAAAGTTCTTCGAGAGCAGCGTCTTACCCTTGGGCTTGACGTTGACCCGCACGATCAGGCGGCCCGTGCCCTTCGCCGGCGCGCGCGCGACACCGCGCGCGATAAGCGCCCGCGACGGCCCCAGCGATCGCACCTCGATGACGCAGGAGCGGAGTTGCTTCTGGCCCATCTTGGTGATGATCGTGTTCCCGACCTCCTGGCCGACCGGACCGGCGGGAACAGGCGGAGCGGTTCCCGGCTCCGAGGGCAGCACGATCACGGGCGGGGGATCCACGACGACCGGGGGAGGCTCGACCGGGAGAGGCGTGCCGCATCCCGTCATGGACGCGTTGTCGATCGGCAAGCCCCAGATCTCCTGGTTCGTGAACCAGCCGTACCGGTTGCAGCCCACGGTCCCGATGGGATCAATCCCCGAGATGGTGAAGCTCGCCGTCGCGGGTCCGCCGCCGACCGGAATGATCTGCATCAGCACCTTGAGGAAGCCAGCGTCCTCGGAGAACGTGTGCTTGAACGTGTACCAGCCGGAAGTGGGAATGCACGCGTGAGCGGTGGCGTTCGGATTCGCTCCCGTCCGGTCGACATTCGTTGTGCCGGTGACGGTGAAGCCCGGGCAATCGTCCCCAGCCAGCCCCGTGCTGACGTTGAACCCGAAGTCGCGCAGGTGATTGCCGCTGTTGTTGTTGATGGCCGACGAGTAGTCGAAGCGTGTGCCCCTACAGGCAACGTCTGTGGGATTAGACGGGAGGCAGGCGAGGTTTCCGCCATAGGAGTCGGCGTTGTCCGTCGCGTACGCAGAGTCAAGGTAGACGTCCACCTGCGTCGTGTAGCCGCCGGCGGGCCACGTGCTGTTGTAGCCGCCCCACCTCGTGAACGGGCCAGAGCATCTCACGGTCGGGCCCCCGCCTCCAACCTCCGTCTCGCACTCTGCTCGATCCAATCTGGCGTGAAAGCCGCCGGTAGCGGAGTTGATTCCGCTGGCATAGCCCCCGGGGTTGGCGTAGCCCGATGGCTGCCGGGTGATCGTGCCGGGGAGGTTGAACCACCCGGCCGTGTCGATCTCGAAGCCGTTGCGGTACGTTGGCCCCGCGGCGGATGCCGAGCTGACTAGCACAACTGATAGGGCGACGGCGGTCAGCGCCACCGTGCCGAAGAGTCGAGCGAAAGCCGACGGGGAACCGCATCGACTCAGCCGCAGATGCTGAGAGCGAATCACCAGGTCCCCCTACCTTCGGTTGAGACGAGTATGGGAAGCGGACAAGGTCTTGTCAAGATGCTGCGCCGGGGGTGCTCTCTCGTTCTCGGGGCTCCCTACCTCGATGGTCGGATAATGCGCTTCGAGTCATGCCATGTCGTACGTCGCCATTCGAGCTCGCCTACAACTGGATCGACGGTCACGCGGGTAATCTCGCCGTTGGTCGGCTCACTCATCAACTTCAGGGGCCGGTGGCGAGCCGAACGCCTCGTGCACGGCGCCCATCTTTTCCACGAGTTCGCCACGATCAAGTGCGCGTGCGACGTCTGCGTAGATGACCGTTCGACGAGGATTCGAAGCGGCGCGATCTGCAGCGACGTCTGAACAGGGCTTTACCGACCCACCCCGCGAGTCAGGGCCGCGTTCTAGGCAACGAGCAGGCCGGTGACGTACATGACGGCGATTCCGGCGAGAAAGCCGCCCAGTGCGTGCGGCGAGGTCAGTCCGCCCGGCGCCCGGCGCGCCACGTAGCGCCCGACCTCGACGACTACCTCGAACGCCGCCCCCGCAGCGGCCGCGAAGAAGATGACGCCGAGGACGTCGCTCGTCACTAATCCCCCGAGCCTGGCGCCGGCTATCGCGGGCGCGCCCGCCACGAGCGCGAGCGCCGCGAGCCGCTGCAACGAAACCGCACGCCCCTCGGCAAGCGGCGAAGCGATCCCGAGCCCCTCAGTGACGTTGTGGATCATGAAACCGACGATGAAGAACGTCCCCAGCGCGAGCTCACCGAGCGCGAAGGACGAACCGATCGCGAGCCCCTCGCCGAGGTTGTGGAGGCCAATGCCGATCGCGACGAGCGTGGCGAGCGCCAGCCCGCCGGCACTCGACGCGCCCCCGCCCGAACCGAGGCGGCTCGACACACCCGTCAGGAACAAGAAGCTGAATGCCACACCCAGCAAGACGAGCCCAGCGCCGCCCAGAGCGCTCGGCAGCGCCGCCTGAAGCTCGAGCGCCTCCGACAGTGCCTCGACCGCCAGGAAAGCAAGCAGCCCGGCAGTCAACGCCATGAACGCAGCGAGCCACTCAGGCGCCGCGCGGCGCAGCGAGGGGAGCCAGAGCAGTCCGAGTGCGATCGGCACGATCCCCACGAGCGTCCCGATCAGCGCGTAGCCGAGAAAGCTCCGTCCTGAGGCCTCAGGCGTCTTTACCGCGGCGGCGATGTCCTTCGTCGTCTGAATCCCCGTGGAGCTCGTGACCCCGACCGAAATCGGCTCGTCCGGCACCCAGTCGTACTGGACGGAGATCACGCGCGAGCGGAGCCGACCAAGCGTCGGATCGCCGTCGACATCGAACGGCACCACTGCGTCGTCAACGGTGACCGACGCGATCATCAGATCGTCGCGCTGCGGGTTCGTGACCCGGATGTGGATCTCGCCCGGGTGGAACTCGACCCGGCGGATGTCGAACTCGTCCGCCGACGGCGGGCTGTCGCCGATTAGCCCCGTGATCGATCCGCCGGCGGCCGTGAAGAGCGCAACCACTGCGGTCAGCAGGACGACGGGCACGAACGCCCAGAGCCGCCAGCTGCGGTCGGGGACGGCTGGCTCGGCCCGCGACGCCATCAGTCCTCGACGTCGAAGAACGCCATCCACCCAAGCTCGGCGAACTCCGATTGGTGCGCGTGGAACATGAACAAGCCCGTGTGCGTGAAGTCGATCTCGACGATCCCGCGCTGGCCCTGGGTCTGGACGATCGTGTCCGTGTACTCGAACTGATCGCCCGTGCCGGTCGGGTAG
>JBKPGE010000253.1:0-5151 GCA_046729215.1 Actinomycetota bacterium
TCGAACCTGCTCACGAAGGCGCTCGAGAGTGAGGACGCCCTCCGCGACACCTTCCGCGCCTTCTCCGACCACGACGTGCAATTCACGATCGCGACCGACGGCCCGGAGATGATGCGCACGCATGTGCGCGACGAGTTCAAGCTCCTGCTCCGGATCAGCGCGCTCGACGAGTCACAGGTAAGCGAGGCGAACAGGCGCGGGCATGAGTCGGGCTTCATACCGCACAAGCCCTTGGTACAGAGGGCGTAGACCGCGAAATACGCCATTCGGGTAATAGCTTTGGCGGGGACGGCACTGTTAGCGTCGCGTTCCATGCAGGAGGCGCTCACGAAAGTCCCGACAAGGATCACGGAGCGGCAGCTTCAGGTCATCGAGCTGATCGCGGCGGGTTGTTCAAATGAGGAAGTCGGCGAGCGACTCGGGATCTCTCCTCGAACGGCAAAAGCCCACTGCGACGTGCTGCGCCAGAAACTTGGCGTCGCCCGACGCAGGCAGATCCCAGTCGCTTACAGGCTCTTGACGGGTGACGACCCGCTTGCTCACACCCTCGGGCCGGCCGCCGGCTCAGAGGACTGACCGAATACGCCTGTGCCCGTGGGGCGCTGGCGCTATGGCAATCGAAGCTAGCCCTCGGACGTTTAGCCTTGTCGCGAATCTATGGCGTCACAGGTCGCAGCAGCAAGACGACGCGTGATCCGCCGGCCCCGCCTGACGTCGATGCTCGACGTGGGCTCAGCTCGGGTTCGTCTCCTCGTCGCACCCGCTGGATATGGCAAGACGACGCTCGCCCGCGAGTGGCTCGCCGGGCCGCTACATCGCGATGTGTGGTACCGGGGAGAGGCATCCTCAGCTGACGTGGCCGCACTCGCAGTGGGAGTCGCCGAGGCGGCAGGTCGGATCGTCGCTAGTGCGGGGAAGCGGATGCGCGATCGCATCGGGGCGACAGGCAACGCTCGGGACGAGGTGGAGATCCTTGCTGAGCTCTTTGCCCAGGACGTTCAGGAGTGGCCGTTAGACGCTTGGCTCGTCTTTGACGACTACCAGTTCGCAGCAAACTCGGTCGCATCTGAGCAGTTCGTCGATCTCCTGACGCAGTTGACGCCCATGCAGATGCTCATCACGAGCCGGCGTCGTCCAAGTTGGGCGACGGCGAGGCGAATCCTTTATGGAGAAATTCAAGAGATCGATAGGCGCGCCCTAGCCATGGAAGACCGCGAGGCCAAGGCGGTCCTAGGTAGCCAGACTAGATCGATTGAGGAACTCCTGGTCAGAGCGCGAGGGTGGCCCGCTGTCATTGGACTAGCGGCGCTAACCAAGGAATTCGATCTTCCATCCGACACGCTGCCTGCAACCCTGCATACCTATTTCGCCGAAGAGGTCTTTCAAGCTGCCGACGCTCGGACGCGGCAGGAACTTAGTGCACTTGCCATAGTCCCTTCGATCTCTCATCAGCTCATTTCGGCTCTCTTGGGCGATGAGAGAGCAGATGACGTTGTAGAGATCGGCGTCGGCCTTGGAATCCTCAGCGACCGAGGTGATGACCTTTTTGCGTTCCACCCGCTAATACGCGACTTTCTTCTACAACATCATCTTGGCGAGCAATGTCAGTCCGCGAGTCCAACTCGCATTGGTAGCTACCTCCTTAGCCACGAACAATGGGACGACGCTTTTGAAGTTGCTTGTCGTGCTTCGTTGATCGCTCTGGTGGAGCGAACGATCGAGAAAGGACTCGATCCAATGCTGAGTCGAGGCCGGCTTGCGACAATTCAGCGGTGGGTCGACTTTGCCGTAAACGCACATCTAAAGTCGCCGATCGTCGATTTAGCTGAGGCCGAAGTAGCGTTCAGAGAGGGTCAGCATGAAAAAGCTTACGCCCTTGCTGACCAGGCAGCGAATCTTTTTCGTGATCGCCCAGATCTCGAGGCGCGGGCCCATGTTCGGGCCGGCCATAGCGCATTGCTTGCAAGCAGAGAAAGGTCAGGGCTTGAGCACTTTCGATTGGCGCATACGTTGGCGCGTACGCCCGAGCAGCGACGAGAAGCCTTGGTCGGCCTGTACTTCGCGGCGTCAGAGCTCGATGAACCTGACGCCGCCGATGCGCTGGAGCAGCTTGAGTCCCTCGGGGATGACACGCCAGACGGAGTCCTAAGGCTGGAAGCCCTACGACTGACGCGGGCAACGAGGGTGGGAGGCATCAGCGAAGCTCTTCACTCCGCGTTACCCAAGGTACACCTCGCCGATCGGGCGGTTGATCCCCTTGGATTGACCGCCTTCTTGCACATGCTGACTACGTCTCAGAATCTCGCAGCCCATTACGAAGACGCCCTTGACCTTGCTGAGCGCCAGTTGATCATAGCCCGCGAGCATCGCCTAGACCTCCCGATCGTGCACGCCAATTTGAACCGAGCGATCAGCCACTTCGGCGTGCGGAGTTTTCAGCGGTCTGCGAGGACGCTGGATGAAGTTCGACGTCTACTTTTTACTTCGGAGGACACGTATCTCGAAGCGGCTATACGGCTAATCGAATGCCGTACGCTCGTAGCGACCCAAAAATTCTCAGAGGCTGCGAACCTAACAGCGGATCAGGGCGAGCAGATCTCAAGCCCTCCACTGCGGGCGGAGTACCTCGGTTTGCGTGCCCTCGCGCTCGCGTGTGACGGCAAATCGCATCAAGCACGAGCGCTCATTGATGCCGCTCAGGTCATCTTCCCGTCTTCAATCGAAGTACACGTCTTAGCGCCTTGCGTCGAAGCAATCATCGGCTACCACCAAGACGGAGTGATACGTGAGCCGACAGCAACCAAGGCGTGGAACGCAGCGCATGAGACGGGCAATTTCGACAGTCTTGTGTGTTCGTATCGAGCCGAACCGAGGCTTCTAACTGTCCTACATTATGTTGACCCGCAGGGCATTGAGCTTGCGGATCTCCTCAGCAGATCGCATGACGAGAGAATTGCGTATCGCTTCGGGATTCAAACGAAGAAGCGGGAATTGAGACGAGTCGAACCGCTCACCGTACGCGAAACCGAAGTTCTTCATGAGCTTGAGGAGGGATACACGAACCGTGAGATTGCTGAGAGTCTCTTCATTAGCGAAGCAACAGTAAAAGCGCACCTAAGGCACGTCTACGAAAAGCTCGGCGTTCGAACAAGAGCCGAACTTCTTGCAAGATTGGCCAAACAACCATGATTCCCCATCTGGCCCACCAGCCGGTTCCCGCTTCCCCAGCTACGCGCGAGCAGGCTGCGTCGGACGAGCTAGGCGATCAATCCGCGCCTGAAGCCAACCGCGACGGCGTGGGCGCGCGACCGCGCCTGCAACTTGGCGAGCAGGTGTCGCACGTGGGATTTCACCGTCTCTTCGGAGAGGAAAAGGCGATGGCCGATCTCCCGGTTGACGAGGCCCTCCGAGATCAGTTGGAGAACCTCGATCTCCCGGGGCGTCGGCTGCTGCTCGAGCTCCTTGAGCGGAGGTGTGAACGGGATGACCTCGCCGGCGCCGCTCGACGTCCGCCGCTGGGCGACCGCCTCGAAGCGCCGCGAATGGTCCATGTATCGAGACAGGATCTGTTTACGCTGGGCAGCGTCCACATGACAGGTATCGGCTGCCCGTGGACCCGGCTTACTCCCCCTTTGGAGTGATGGCTATATCAGCGGGTTTCCAGGCGATTTCGGCTGCGCGCCGCAATGCTTCCTCGTCGTAGAGGTGGCACTCGACCTCGACGCCGTTCGTCGCGAGGTGTCTCGGCTCGATTCCCTCGTGGAAATCGACGACCGCCTCGCCGTCGCCGGCTCGGATTTCACGCACGCCCTTCCAGATCCGCGCGTCGGGCTCCTCTGAGCGAATCCGCTCGAGTAGCTCCGCGACCTCGCCGCCGCTCGCCTGCTCTCCGGCGGGAACCCTGGCGGTCTCGGACACCTCGTCGAGCGCATCCAGATCGCGCACGACCCGGTTCTCGCGCGCGAACTGCTCCTCGTTCTCGACCGCCATCGCGGCCCAGCGCTCCTCGAGCAGGTCGCCGATGTCGCGGGCCTCCCAGCCGCACACCTCGAACGCCTTGGGGCAGCGGGGATGGAAGTGGCAGCCGTGCGGCGGCATGACCGCGTCGGGCACCTCGCCCTTGGGGAGATCCCGGGGAATCGCCTTCGCCGGGTCGGGCTCGGGAATCGCCCGCAGCAGCGACTCCGTGTATGGGTGCCGCGGGTGCGCGTAGATCTCCTCCGCGGGCCCGAGCTCGACGATCCGCCCCAGGTACATGATCGCGATGCGGTCGCAGAAGAAGCGGGCGGTCGCCAGATCGTGAGTGATGTAGAGGTAGGTGAGGTCGAACTCGTCCTTGAGGCCGACCATCAGCTCGAGGATCTTCGCCCGGACGCTCATGTCGAGCATCGAGACGGGCTCGTCGGCGACGAGCAGGTCGGGGTTGAGCATGATCGCCCGGGCCAGGACGGCCCGCTGCTTCTGGCCGCCGGAGAGGTCGCCCGGATACTTGGAGAGGAAGCGATCCGCCGGCGCGAGCCCGACGCGCTCGAGCATGTCCGCGACGCGGCGCCGGATCTGCTCCTTGTTGCGCGCGATCCCGTGGATCTTGAGCGGGTGACCGACGGCTGTCTCAAGGTCCATCGCTGGGTTGAGCGAGGCGTGCGGGTCCTGGAAGACGATCTGCATCTTGCGCCGCAGCTGCCGCATCTCGTCGTCGCCGATGCTGGTGATGTCGTCGCCGTTGAAGCGAATCGAGCCTTCGGTCGGCTCGACGAGCCGCAGGAGCGTCCGACCGAGCGTCGTCTTCCCGCTCCCCGACTCGCCGACGAGCCCGAGCACCTCGCCCCGCTTCAGCTCGAAGCTCACGCCGTCGACGGCCTTGACCGAGCCGGCCTCGCGTCCCATGAGCCGCTCGACAAACGACCCGCGCAGCGGGTAGTGGACCTTCAGGTCGGCGACCTCGATGAGGTTGTTGTTCGTGGAACTCAAGTTCCGCTCACAGCGCGCCGAGCGGCCTCCAACAATCCGCGCGAGACGATGCCCCGGATGTCCGCGTCGAGCGGAGTCCGGTCTTCCATGAGTCGATCGACTTCGTCCAATCCCACCCACGCAAACTCGACGTGGTCTGGCCACTCGAGGCGCGGCGCGTTGAGGTCACCGTCAACCTCG
>JBKPGE010000254.1:0-30552 GCA_046729215.1 Actinomycetota bacterium
GCTCACGACGGCCTTCGGCGGGCTCTCGCTCGGTCTGGCGCTCGTGATGCGCAAAGAGGAGTCCGTGATCGGAGCCGTCCAGCTGTTGCTCTTGCCGCTGATGTTCCTGTCCACGGTCTTCATGCAGCGGGAGCTGATGCCGGGCTGGATCCAGGACGCTTCCCGGTTCAACCCGGCCGATTGGGCCGTGCGGGCCGGCCGAGAGGCGGTCGGGGCGAACGTGGATTGGAGCGTCGTCGTGAGCTACGGAGGCTCGCTCGCACTCTTCGCGCTGGCCGCCGCCTGGCTCGCGACCCGCGGCTTCCGGGCCTATCAGCGCTCTGTCTAGCGCAGTGACCCCCGATCCTGCCTTCGCGGCAGGATTGGGGGTCCAATGAAACGCCTGGCCCTCACCGGGGCGGCGGTGTTCGCCTTCGCGGACTCCGCCATCGTCGTGCTCGCCCTGCCCGAGCTCGTGGAGCCCTTCGACGCCTCGGTGACCGGCGTGTCCTGGGTGCTGAACGCGTACAACCTGACCGCAGCGCTCACAGCTCTGGCGGCTGTGATCGCGAGGCCGGAGCCGAAGCTCACCGCGACGGTCGGCGCCGGGATCTTCGCGGTGGCCTCGATCGTGTGCGCAGCGACCCCCGACCTCGTCGTTCTGATCGTTGCGCGCGGGTTACAGGGAATCGGCGGAGCCTTGCTTCTCGTCGGCGCGGCGCGGCTCATCCCACGCCGCGACTGGGAGCTCGCCGGCGCCCTCGGGCTCGCCGCCGGCCCGGCCCTTGGAGGCTTGCTCACGCAGCTGATCGACTGGCGCGCGATCTTCGTCGCGCAAGTGCCGTTCGCGGTTGCGGCGCTCGCTGTCCTCGCGCTCACCCCCCGAACGGAGCGTTCTCGCAGGTGGGCGCTTCCAGCCGCCCGTGACGTCGCGCATGTGCTCGTCGCGGCGGCACTCGCCGGCGCGCTCTTTCTCACGGTCATCCTGCTCGTGAACGGCTGGTCGTTGACGCCACTCGAGGCTGCCGCCTTGCTGACGCTCGTTCCCGCCGCCGGGTTTGTGGCCGCGCTGGCACTACACCGGCTCGGTGCGCGCCTTATCTCTGTGCTGGGGATCGCCGGAATCGCGGCAGGCCTCATGGTGCTCGGGCTCCTGTCCGGTGAAAGCCTTCCCCTGACGGCCCTTGCGCTCGCCGCGATTGGCGCCGGGACGGGGCTCGCGCTGGGGCCGGGTCTGCCGCGCCTGGGGGTTCGGAACCACGACGCGGGCACTTCCTGGGCGATCGTCGCCCGACACGCCGGTCTCCTGCTCGGCTGCGCCCTGCTCGCGCCCATACTGTCGTCGGGCCTCCACGACGTCCGGAACCAGGCGATCCGCGACGGCGCAGGGCAGGTGCTCACGGCGCCGATTCCGGTGCGGACGAAGCTGACGCTGACCTTCTATCTCGCACGGGCCGTGATCCGGACGCCGAACGGCGAGCTGCCGGACATCGACGGAGCATTCGACCGAGTGAGCGGCGGTGCGGATGAAGAGGACCGACGCGACCTCTCCGATCTCCAGGCTTCGCTCCACGACGTCGTCAAGGACGCGGTCACTCGTGCGTTCCGTCAGCCGTACCGCGTCGCTGCCTTGCTGGCGCTGTTGGCGCTGATTCCGGTCGCCCTCCAGGGGTTGCTTCGCTTCGAACGGGTCGGCGAGCGCGCATTCCGCGTTCGGTATGAGCGGCGATGAGTTTCCCGGCCCGTTGACGTCATAGTCGTCATGGGCCGCTCACAGACCGCCGAGTCCGAGACGGTCGCCGCCGCCCGCGCCGGCGACGAGGCTGCGTTCGCAGCGCTCGTCGAGCCGCACCGCCGCGAGCTGCAGGTGCACTGCTACCGCATGCTCGGCTCGTTCGAGGACTCCGAGGATCTCGTCCAGGAGACGTTCCTCCGAGCCTGGCGGAAGCGAAAGAGCTTCCAGGGTCGGTCGTCCTTCCGGGCCTGGCTGTACGGAATCGCGACGAATGCCTGCCTCGACGCTCTCGCGCGCAGGCCGCGCGTCGTGCCGCTGCACGACGGGTCGCAGCCGCTCGGCGAAGTCTCCTGGCTCCAGCCGTACCCGGACCAGCTGCTCACCGACACAACGCCGGAAGCGGAACCAGAGGCCGAGGTCGTCGCCAAGGAGACGATCGAGCTCGCGTACATCGCAGCGATCCAGCTGCTTCCGCCGAAGCAGCGCGCGGTGTTGATCGCCAGGGACGTCCTCGGCTGGTCCGCCGCCGAGAGCGCCTCGCTCCTGGACATCAGCGTGGCCGCGGTGAACAGCGCGCTCCAGCGCGCCCGGGCGACGATGAAGAAGCACCTTCCTCGCCAGCGCCTCGAGTGGGGGCTTCGCTCGGACCCCACTGAGGAAGAGCGCGCGCTGCTCGACCGGTACATGCGCGCCACGGCTCACGGTGATGCGTCCGCGATGGTCCGGCTGCTCCGCGCCGATGCGTTCTGCGCCATGCCGCCGAGCCCGGAGTCCTACGTCGGCGCGGAGGAGATCGTGGCCGCCTGGGTCGAGGGAGGCTTCGGTTCTCCGGCGTTCGGTGAGTTTCGCTGCGTCGCGACGCGGGCGAACAGCCAGCCCGCGGTCGCCTGCTATCTCCGCCGCCCGGGAGACTCGGCGTACCGGCCGTTCGTGCTGGACGTGCTGCGGATCGAAGGCGATGCGGTCGCCGAGGTCACCGTCTTCCCGCTCGAACCGCTCCTGGACGCGCTCGATCTTCCGGCGAAGCTCTGACCGGCGTGCCGCGCGGCTTCGAGCTTCGGACGGTCGAAGTCCCGGCCGGGGCCGAGCGGATCTACGAGGAAGCGGACTGGCGCGATGCGATCGTCGTCATCGCGCGCGGCGAGATCGAGCTCGAATGCCTCGGCGGCAGCCGTCTGCGCCTCGAGCGCGGCACCGTGCTATGGCTGGTCGGGTTGCCCCTGCGAGCGCTGCACAACGGCGGTGTCGAAGCCGCCCTGCTGCTCGCCGTCTCCCGCCGATGAGTTTCAGCGCGACCGGGGGTCATAGGCTTCAACGGATGTCAGATCACAAGATCGGAGCCCGCGAGGAGTGGCTTCGCGCGCGCAAGGAGCTGCTCGAGCGCGAGAAGGCGCTGACGCGCCGCAGCGACGAGCTCGCGCGCGAGCGGCAAGACCTGCCGTGGGTGCGTGTCGACAAGGACTATCGCTTCGAGACGAACGAGGGTGCGAAAACCCTCCCGGAGCTCTTCGACGAGCGATCGCAGCTGCTCGTCTACCACTTCATGTTCGGCCCGGCGTACGACGCGGGGTGCCCGACGTGCTCGGCCGCCGCCGACACCTTCGATGGCGGCGTCGTCCACCTAAACGAGCGCGACGTGACGTTCGTCTGCGTCTCGCGGGCGCCGCTCGAGAAACTACAGGCGTACCAGCGGCGGATGGGGTGGAGCTTCCCTTGGGTCTCGTCGCTCCAGAGCGACTTCAACTTTGACTTTGGCGTCTCGTTCACGGACGAGCAACAGCGAGAGGGCGCAGAGTACAACTATCGCCCCGTCAAGCTGATGTCGATCCTGGAAACCGGCGTGGAGGCCGAGGCGATCGAAGAGCTGGCGACTGCCGTCGGCACCGACCTAGCGGGCTATCTGACCGAGCTCCCCGGCCTCAGCGCCTTCGCCGTGGAGGACGGCGTCGTCTACCACACCTACTCGACCTACGCGCGCGGCGGGGAGTTCGTATTGGGCTTCTATCCGTTTCTGGACCGGGCACCGATGGGCCGCAACGAGGGCGACCCGCCCAAGAACTGGATCCGCCGCCACGACGAGTACGCCGATGCCTGAGCACACGGTCGGCACGCGCGAGGAGTGGCTTCGCGCGCGCAAGGAGCTGCTCGAGCGCGAGAAGGCGCTGACGCGCCGCAGTGACGAGCTCGCCCGCGAGCGGCGAGACTTGCCGTGGGTGCGCGTGGACAAGGATTACCGCTTCGAGACGAACGAGGGCGCGAAAACACTCGCGGAGCTCTTCGACGGGCGCTCGCAGCTGCTCGTCTACCACTTCATGTTCGGCCCGACGGTCGAGGGCTGGCCGGAGGCCGGGTGCGAGGGGTGTTCGTACACGGCGGACAGCCTCGACGGGTCACTGCCGCACCTCGAGAACCACGACGTCACGTTCGTCGCCACCTCCCGAGCGCCGCTCGAACGACTGAACGCCTACAAGCGTCGCATGGGCTGGAGCTTTCCCTGGGTATCGTCGGAGGACAGCGACTTCAACCTGGATTTCTCCGTGTTCACCGAGGAGGAGCGGCGAACGGGCCAGGGCTTCAACTTCGCCACGGCCAAACACGCGGACATCGATCTCCGCACCACCGAGCTGCACGGACTGAGCGCGTTTGCGCTCGAGGACGGCGTCGTTTACCACATGTACTCCACCTACGACCGCGGCACCGACGCACTGAACGCCACCTGGCAGCTCCTCGACAGGACGCCGAAGGGACGCGACGACGCGAACCACCCAGACTGGCCGCAGCGCCACAACGAGTACCCAAGGGAGGACCGATGACAGAGCACACGATCGGAACGCACGAGGAGTGGCTCCGCGCGCGCAAGGAACTGCTCGCGGAGGAGAAGGCGCTGATCGATCGCGGCAAGGAGCTGACGAAGAAGCGGCGCGAGCTGCCTTGGGTCCGGGTCGACAAGGAATACCGGTTCGTGACGGACGAAGGGACGAAGACGCTCGCCGAGCTCTTCGATGGGCGCTCGCAGCTGCTCGCGTACCACATCATGTTCGGCCCCGACTGGACCGCCGCGTGCCCTGGATGTTCGTCCCTCGCGGACCACCTCGATCCGGCGATCCCCTACCTGAACCAGCACGACGTGACGATGATCTGCATCTCCCACGCGCCGATCGAGAAGGTGGAGGCCTACAAGCGGCGCATGGGCTGGACGTTCCCCTACGTCTCGTCGTACGGAAGTGACTTCAGCTTCGACTTCAACCTCGCGTTCACCGACGAGCAGCGACAAGGAGGCGCGGAGTACAACTTCGAGCCCGTCGACTTCGGCAAGGTGGTCGCCGAGTTCAGTGAGAGCAAGTCGATCGTCGAGGCGGCGGCTTCGTGCGGAACCGACCTCGAGGGCTACGTGACGACGGAAGGGCCGGGCCTCACCGCCTTCGCGCTCGACGACGGTGTCGTCTACCGCGCGTATACGGCCTACGCGCCCGAGGCCGACTTCATGGTGGGCTACCAGCAGATCCTCGACCGCGCGCCGAAGGAGCCGCCCAGCGGCTTTCCGTTCTTGCGCAAGGACGAGCTCGAGGGGGCCGCTGCGTCGTGATCGCGCACGTCTCAGCTCGACCGGTCCGCATAGCCGCCCCGTTCTGGCTCGTGCTCGCCCTGATCGGCGCGCTCGCCTGGGTGGTGGCCGCCGGCGAGGCCCGGGACATGGGCGCCGGCCCCGGGACGATGGGGATGACCTTTCCGTTCTTCCTCGGAATGTGGGTCTCGATGATGGCCGCGATGATGCTGCCCGCGATCGGCCCGCAGGCGGCCGGCGGAAGGATCTTCGGCGGTAGGACCGCGGTTGGACGGCTCCCGGGCGTCCTCGGCTTCGGTGCGGGCTTCCTACTGCCATGGGCGGCCTACGGCGCGGTCGCCTTCCCCGTCCTTTCAGGCGTCGGCTCGTTGGTGGAGTCCTCACCGGTGGCGGCGAGATGGCTCGGCGTCGGCATCGTCGCGGTCGCCGGGCTGTACCAGTTCACGCGCATGAAGCGCCGGGCGCTCGACCACTGCCGCATGGCGCTGCACGCGAGCGGCGTTGGACCTGTCGCCGGCGACCTCAAAGCCGGCATCGTCGACGGCGCCGTCTGCGTGGGTTGCTGCTGGGCGCTGATGGCGACGCTGATCTCGGTCGGCGTCATGAACCTTGCTGCGATGGTCGGCCTCGCCGCGGTGATCTTCAGCGAGAAGGTGCTGCCACGCCCGCGGCTCGTCGCGGGCATCGCGGGGGTCGCACTCCTCGTGCTGGCGGTTGCTGCCGCGATCGATCCGTCCTTGCTTGCCGGCGTTGCGATGGACGAGACGCCCATGCGGATGTGAGCAGAGCAGCCTTACTTCAGAACGCGGTACTTGAGGTGCGTGACGGAGGGCGACTGGATCGCCCGGATGTTCTCCAATCCGAGCGTGTCCGCGCCGTCCGCGAACAAGCGAACGCCGCCACCGAGAAGCACCGGGACGACGTGGATCTGCAGTTCGTCCAGCAGCCCGGCCGCGAGGTACTGCTGAACGACGTTGGCGCCTCCGGCAACCGCCACGTCCTTCTCTCCGGCGGCTTGCCGAGCCTGTTCCAGCGCAGCTTCGATGCCCTCGGTGACGAAGGTGAACCTCGTGCCTCCCTGTTTCGTGACCGTCTCTCGCGGGTGGTGCGTGAGGATGAAGACGGGGTGGCGGAACGGAGGGTCGTCTCCCCACCAGCCGTCGGCGTTGGGGTCGTCCTCCCACGGTCCGGATCCGCCGCTGAACATCCGTCTTCCCATCACTGTGGCGCCGACCGCCGCGAGCGATTCCTCGACGACCTCGGCATCGCCGTTGGTCTCACCTCCGGAGAGGCCGTGGCGCTCCCGCCACGAGGCGAGTCCGAGAGCCCACTCGTGGAGCCGCTCTCCGCTTTCGCCGAGGGGCTGTTCGAGTGTCTGGTTCGCTCCGGCGACGTAGCCGTCGAGCGACATCGAGATGTCCAGGGTCAGTCGTCCCGTCCTGGGATCCAATCATGAACGTCGACGAGCTGCGGTGGTCGCTGGCCGGCCCGGTCCTGACCCCGGCCGATGCCGAGTACGACGCGGCGCGCCGCTCGTACAACGCGCTCGTCGACCGCCGGCCGGCGGTCATCGCGCGTTGTCTGGACGCCGGCGACGTGGCGACCGCGTTCGATTTCGCCAGGACGCATGAGCTCGAAGTGGCCGTGCGAGGAGGTGGGCACAACCCTGCGGGCCACTGCGTCTGCGACGGCGGCCTCGTGATCGACCTCTCGCGAATGCGGGGGGTCGAGGTGGATGCGGACGCCCGGATCGCCCGCGCCAACGGCGGCTCGACGTGGCTCGACTTCGACACGGCGACGCAGGCATTCGGCCTCGTCACTCCGGGAGGCGTCGTCGGCTCGACTGGGGTTTGCGGGCTCACGATGGGCGGCGGGATCGGCCACCTGACAGCGCAACACGGCCTGAGCTGCGACAACCTCATCGGAGGAGAGCTCGTCACACCCGACGGCTCGGTTGTTCTGGCCGGCCCCGAGAACCAGGAGCTTCTCTGGGCGCTCCGCGGCGGGGGCGGGAACTTCGGCGTGGCGACGCGACTGGATTTCCGTCTGCATCCGCTCGACGGGGTCGTCGGCGGGATGCTCACGTACAGCGGGAACGACATCCGCGAGGCGTTCCGCCGCTTCCGCGACGTCACCGCGCACGCCGGGCATGACCTGAGCTGCCAGGCCGGACTGTCCCTCGACGAGTCCCTGGTGCCCGTTCTGTGGGTCGCGCCGTGTTACACGGGCTCGGGCGGTGATCCCGAGGCACTGCGTGCCTTGCGCTCGGCGCCGGGACTGGTCGAAGACGCTGTGCGCGCGCACACCTTCGCCGACCAGCAGCGCCTGTTCGACTCGCCCTTCGGCGAGAGCCGGCACTACTGGAAGGGCCACTTCGTCCGTGAGCTCCCGGACGAGCTCATCGACGAGCTCCTCAGCCGCCTGCAAACACTCGGCCGGCCGCCCGGCGGTGTCCTCTTCGAATCCCTGCACGGCGCACCCAAAGACACAGACGGCTCCAGCGGAGTCGTGGGCTTTCGCCGCGCCGCGTTCAACGTCAGCGTCATGGCGACGTGGCAGGACGCCACCCACGACGAAGAATCGATCGAGTGGGCCCGGGACACCGCGGCGGCGATCGAGCCGTGGTCGTTCAGCGGCGGCGGCTACGTCAACTACATGCAGGCCGACGAGCCCGTCGAGCGCGTCAGGGCCGCGTTCGGAGACGAAGCCTTCGAGCGCCTCCGAGCCCTCAAGCGCAACTACGACCCCGACAACGTCCTGCACCGCAACCAGAACATCCCACCGCTTTAGGAGGCAGAAAGTGGATCTTCCCCCGGTCGTTTCACAAGACGAGTGGCAAGCGGCTCGCGACGCACTTCTTGCCAAGGAAAAGGAGACCACGCGTGCGCTGGCTGCGCTCGCCGCCGAGCGCCGCCGGCTGCCGCGGGTTCTCATCGACAAGCCCTACGTCTTCGACGGCCCGAACGGCGAGGCGACGCTGCCCGATCTGTTCGAAGGCCGCCGCCAGCTGCTCATCTACCACTTCATGTTCGGGCCCAACCAGGAGGTTGGTTGCGACGGGTGCTCCATGTGCGTCGACAATTTCGGCCATCCGGCGCATCTGAACGCCCGCGACACGACTCTTGCGCTCGTGTCCCGGGCGCCTCTCGAGAGGATCGAGCCCTACAGGAAGCGCATGGGCTGGGACCGGCCGTGGTACTCGTCGTTCAAGAGCGACTTCAACGTCGACCTCGGCATCTCGCCCGAGACTCCGCAGCCCGATCAGTACCAGGACGGCGAGACGTTCGGCCTCAGCGCCTTCCTCCGTGACGACGACAGCGTGTATCGGACCTACTTCACGAGATTCCGCGGCGTCGAGGCCGTCGGTACCAACTGGACGCTGCTCGACCTGACGCCACTCGGCCGGCAGGAGGATTGGGAGGACTCACCGGAGGGGTATCCGCAAACCCCGCGCTACGACTGGTGGCGCCGCCACGACGAGTACTAGTGAGGACCGCAGGAGCCCCTCACGATCAGCTCCACCGGTAGGCGGACCTCCGTCGGCGGGCCGAAGCGCCTCGTCTCGATCGCGTGCAGGAGCAACGAGGCGGCGAGCTCCCCCAAGTGGCGCTCGCTCCGCGCGAGAGCAGTGATCGGTGGGTCGAGGAGGTCGCCGAAGAACGGGTCGTCGAAGGAGACGACGGCAACGTCTTCCGGCACGCGGAGTCCTGCAGCCCGGGCGGCCTGAATCGCTCCGACGGCGAGCGTGTCACTCGCTGCGACGAGGCCGGTGGGGCGAGCCCGCAAGGAGAGGAGCTCGAGCGTCGCTCTCCGAGCGCTCTCGACCGACCAGACGTCGTCGCCGAGAGCGACGTACTCGGTCGGACTCGGGAGCCCCGCCGCCGCCAGCGCGGCTCGGAAGCCGTCGAGGCGTTCGATGCCGGACGTGAACTGCGGCGGCGCGCCGACGTAGCCGATGCGTTCGTGGCCGTGCTCGACTAGGTGGTCGACGAGCAGCGCCATTCCCTCGCGGTTCGCACGCGCCACGTGACCCGCGCCGGCGCCCTCCACGAGGTTGTCGAAGAAGACGACCGGGACGCGGCGAGAGTCCGAGAACCCACCGGAGGTGGCCAGGACGATGCCGTGCACCCGGTGGGCCAGAAGCGTCCGAAGCGCGGCTGCTTCCCGCTTGGCCTGACGCTCGGTGTTCATGACGATCACCTGGTAGCCGGCGCGCTCGAGTGCATCCTGCGCTCCCTTCAGCGCCCGGGCGTAGAAGCCGACCCCGATGTCGGGAACGATGACGCCGGCGAAGAACGAGGTCCGCGTCCGCAGGGATCGCGCGAGCTGGTTCGGCTCATAGCCCAGCCGGCGGGCGGAGCCCTGGACACGGCGCCGCGTCGCCTCGCTTACTGGACTGTCCCTCCGCAGGGCACGCGAGGCGGTGGAGAGCGAGACGCCGGCCGCCGCTGCGACGTCGGCGAGGGTGGGATGTCCGCGGCTACGCGTGCTCATTCTGTGGAAACGTTGCCACGACTATCTCCGGCATATCAGTTCGCATGCGTCTTGACAAGCCGTTTTACGTGTGGAAACGTTGCCACTCAGACCGGATGAGCATCGAGATCCACCGCGAGGGAAGCAGCCTCCGCCGGGTCGGGCTCGGCCTGGCAGGCCTTGGCCGCATCGGCCGGCTACACGCGGAGAACCTCGTCGGCCGGGTTCCGTCGGCGCAACTAGCCAGGATCGTGGATGCCGACGAGGCCGTTGCGCGCACGACGGGCGAACGGCTCGGCGTCCCGTGGTCGACCGCCTACGAGGAGCTACTCCGCGATGCCGATGTGGCGGGCGTCGCCCTCGCGCCGCCCACGCCGCTCCACGTCCAGATGGTCGAGGCCGCTGCCGAGGCGGGCAAGCACGTCTTTTGCGAGAAGCCGATCTCGCTCAGCCTCGAAGCCACTGTTGCGGCGATCGACGCGGCCCGCGAAGCGGGAGTCTCGCTGCAGGTCGGCTTCCACCGCCGGTTCGATCCCGACTGGGCCGCAGCCGCCGAGCGCATCAGGTCCGGGGAGCTCGGCGAGGTGTACTTCTTCCACACGAGGCTGCGAGACAAGCAGCCTCCACCCCTGGAGTACATCCGACAATCGGGAGGGCTCTTCGTCGACGTGTCCATCCACGACCTGGACACGGCACGCTGGCTCATCGGTGAGATCGAGGAGGTGACGGCGGTCGGAGCGGCGCTGTCGGATCCGGCCTTTGCCGAGCTCGGCGACGTCGACAACGCCGTGATCGCCTTGCGGTTCGAAAGTGGCGCCCTCGGCGTGATCGACGAGTGCCGCGTCGCGGGCTACGGGTACGAGTGCTCGACGGAGGTGCTGGGCTCGCGTGCGACGGTCCGTATCGGAGACCACCGGCGGGTCAACGACCTCTGGCTGACACCGGGGAGTGCGGCCGTCGACTGGGTCGCCGACTTCACGGAGCGCTTTCCGGAGGCATACGCACTCGAGCTCGAGAGTTTCGCGGCAGCGATTCGCGAGCAGCGGCCGCCGGAGGTGACGGGAGAGGACGGGCTCGCCGCGTTCGTCCTCGCGCAGGCCTGTGACCGCTCCTTCCGTGAAGGGCAGACTGTCCGGCTCCGACACGAGGAACGTGTCGGGCGCGTGATCTACGAGGCGGCGTGAACGAAGGAGAAAGGAGAGAGACATGAGCGAATCCGAGCTGGTCGAGCTGGAGGAGAACGGCCTCAGCCGGCGCGACCTGTTCATCAAGGGCGGCGTGGTCGCCGCAGGGGCTACCGTCTTCGGCGGCCCCACGGCTGCGGCGTTCGGCGCGGTCAATGCGAGCTCCATCAAGGTCGCCGTTGTGACGCACGGCGACACCGGTCAGTTCTGGTCGGTCTTCAAGCGCGGGGTCGACCAGGCGAAGAAGGACTACAAGTCTCGCGGCGTGAGCGTCACGCAGGTGTACGCCAACAACGACGTCTCCAAGCAGGTCAATGGGATCAACGCGGCGATCGCTGCCAAAGCGCATGTGATCGCAACGTCGGTTCCCGACGCGAGCGCGCTCAGAGGCGCACTCAAGAAGGCCTCCAGCAAAGGGATCCTGATCATCACGGTCAACTCGGGCCTGGGTGCCTTCGACTCGCTGCCGACGTACGAGGTCCACGTGGGTCAGACGGAGGACATCGCGGGCAAGGGCGCGGGCCTGCAGTTCAGGAAACTGGGGGCGAAGAAGGTCCTGGTCGTCATCCACGAGGCCAGCAACTCGGGCCTGACGCAGCGCGCCGCGGGCGTCAAGTCGGTCCTCGGCTCCGGCGGTGTCAAGGTGCTGACGATCCCGAACGCGAAGTCCGACATCCCGGGGACGAAGGCCAAGGTAAAGGCCGCCTTCAACGCCGACAAGAAGCTCGACGGCTTCCTGGGCCTCGACCCGGACGTCACGATCCCGTGCATCTCGTCCGTTCGCAAGGGCACGAAGATCGGCACCTTCGACGTCGGCGGCGCGATCAAGGAGATCCGTGCCGGCAGGATGCAGTTCGCAATCGACCAGCAGCAATACCTCCAGGGCTACCTGCCGATCGTCTTCGCCGTCCTCTGGAGGACGAACCTGAATACCGTCGGGAACGGTCGGCCGGTGCTGACCGGCCCCGGCATCATCAACAAGGGGAACGCGGCCAAGATCGCCGCGCTCGCCGCGAAGGGCACTCGCTAGAACGACCGGGTGGGCGGCCACCCCGGCCGCCCACCCACCGGCGCGGAGGAACCGGATGGCGGAGACTGCAGCCCAAGACATCGCGGTCGACGAGCGACTCGTTCGGCGCAGCCGGCTCAGCCGGGTACTGACCCGGCCCGACATCGGCGCCTTCCTCGGCGCGGTCGCGGTGTTCCTCGCCTTCGGGTACTTCGCGCGCGCCGTCAACTGGATCGGCGATCCGGCGATCTGGGCCGGGTGGACCGATCAGGCGGCGCAGTACGGGATCGTGGCCGTTCCGGTTGCACTGCTGATGATCGGCGGGGAGTTCGACCTCTCGGCCGGCGTGATGATCGGCAGCTCAGGCCTCCTGCTCGCCTACCTCACGACCCACCAGGACATGAACGTCTGGCCGGCGATGGGGATCGTCCTGCTCTTCGGGATGGCGGTGGGGCTCATCAACGGCATCACCGTCGTCAAGACGAAGCTCCCGAGCTTCATCGTCACGCTCGCGACGTTCTTCGTCCTCCAGGGCGTCAACGCGGCAGGAACGCTGAAGCTCACGGGCACGACCGCGATCCAGGACGTCGACACTGCAGCCGGCTTCGAGTCAGCGCACAGGTTCTTCGCCTCCGACCTCACCAAGTACGACTTCCACGTGAAGGTGCTGTGGTGGATCGGGATCACCCTCGTCGGCGCCTGGCTCTTGTCCAAGTCGCGCTTCGGCAACTGGATCTACAGCGCCGGCGGAGATGCCACCGCCGCGCGCAACGTCGGCGTCCCCGTGATGCGGACGAAGATCGCGCTCTTCATGATGACCTCGACCACCGCCGCGCTCATGGGGATCATCGAGACCTTCGAGCTGCGCTCCATGCAGTCGGAGGAGGGCATCGGGCTCGAGTTCATCTTCATCATCTGCGCCGTCGTCGGCGGCTGCCTGCTGACCGGCGGCTACGGCTCTGTGATCGGCACCTTCTTCGGTGCGGCAATGCTCGGCATGGTGCAGCTAGGGATCGTCGACGCCCAGTGGGACAGCAACTGGACGTACACCTTCCAGGGCGCGATCCTCTTTGCGGCAGTCATGCTGAACACGGTGATCCGCAGTCGCGCGCAGCGGGTGAAGATGTGAGCGAGTCGGCGGCCGGGAACGGCGCACACCTGCTCGAGGTCGAGAAGATCTCGAAGTACTACGGCAACATCGTCGCGCTGAAGGACATGTCCACCCACGTGAACGCCGGCGAGGTGACGTGCATCCTCGGCGACAACGGGGCGGGCAAGTCCACCTTCATCAAGATCCTCTCGGGGGTGCACCAGCAGGACGAGGGACGCGTTTTGGTCGACGGCGACGAGGTTCGCTTCGCGTCACCCCGGGACGCGCGCGCCCGCGGGATCGCGACGGTCTATCAGGATCTCGCGATGGTGCCGTTGATGTCGATCTGGCGGAATTTCTTCCTGGGCGCCGAGCCGCGCAAGGGTGTACCGCCGCTGCAGTGGTTCGACGCCCCGAAGGCGAAGCGGATCGTCCGGATCGAGCTGAACGAGATGGGCATCGACATCCGGGACCCCGATCAGCCGGTGGGAACGCTGTCCGGCGGCGAGCGGCAGTCCGTCGCCATCGCCCGTGCCGTCTACTTCGGCGCCAGGGTGCTGATCCTCGACGAGCCGACGTCCGCACTCGGTGTCAAGCAAGCGGGCGTCGTCCTGAAGTACATCCTCCAGGCCCGCGAGCGCGGAGTCGCGGTGATCTTCATCACCCACAACCCGCATCACGCGTATCCGGTCGGCGACCGCTTCGTGATCCTCAACCGCGGCCAGAGCCTCGGAACGTACGACAAGGCGGAGATCGACCGGCAAGAGCTCGTGCGCCTGATGGCCGGCGGTCGCGAGCTGGCCGAGCTCGAGCACGAGCTCGAGGCGATCCGGGCCGAGGTTTAGTGCCTCTCCAGGCAATGTCATCCGGGTCTCTGGCGGCTGCAAAGGGGCACCAGTCTGTAGCCTCGGGCCACGCCCATATCTCCTCGATGTGGACGCGTCCCGAGTCCGCGTCCTGGCTTGCTTTTCGCGCGCCAGAAACGCGGCAACATCACCTGGAGAGGCACAAATGAGGCTGACGGCCGCGCAGGCGCTCGTCCGCTTCCTGGCCGCGCAGCACGTCGAACGGGACGGCGTCGAGCACCAGTTCTTCGGCGGCTGCTTCGGGATCTTCGGCCACGGAAACGTCGCCGGCATCGGCGAGGCGCTCTACGAGAGCCCAGAGCTCTTGACCTACTACCAGGCCCGCAACGAGCAGGCGATGGTGCATACCGCGTCGGGTTACGCGCGCATGAGGAACCGGCTCGGGACGCTCGCCTGCACGACGTCGATCGGGCCAGGCGCAACCAACCTCGTCACGGGCGCGGCGCTCGCGACGGTCAACCGGCTTCCCGTCCTGCTGATTCCGGGCGACGTCTTCGCCTCGCGCCGGCCGGATCCGGTGCTCCAGCAGCTTGAGGTGCCGTGGCGCGGAGACGTCTCGGTCAACGACTCGCTGCAGCCTGTGTCTCGCTACTTCGACCGGATCGAGCGGCCCGAGCAGCTCATTCCCGCCGCGCTGTCGGCGATGCGGGTCCTGGTCGATCAGGCGGAGACCGGCGCCGTGACGCTGGCGTTTCCCCAGGACGTGCAGGCCGAGGCCTCCGAGTTTCCGGACGAGTTCCTCGAACGCCGCATCTGGCACATCCCGAGGCCGCTCCCCGACGCCGACTCGCTGGCGGCAGCAGCGGCGGCGATCCGAGAGGCACGGCGGCCGCTGCTCGTGGCCGGGGGCGGGGTCATCTACTCGGAGGCGACGGACGCCTTGCGGCAGCTCGCCGAAGCGACGGGGATCCCGGTCGGAGAGACGCAGGCGGGCAAAGGATCGCTCCCGTACGACCATTCGTCCGCGCTCGGCGCGATCGGCGTGACGGGAACATTTGCCGCCAACCAAGTCGCTGCTCAGGCCGACGTCGTGATCGGCGTCGGGACGCGGTGGACGGACTTCACGACCGCTTCGAAAACGGTCTTCGCGGGCGACCCCCGCTTCGTGAACGTCAACATCGCCGGCTTTGACGCGGCGAAGCTCGGAGCGCTGTCGCTGGTCGCCGACGCGCGTGCGACGCTCGAGCGATTGACGGAGCTGCTGGAGGGCTACGCCGTCGACCGCGGCTACCACGAGGAGGCGGCGCGGCTGAACCGCGAATGGGACGCCGAAGTCTCGCGGCTGTACGAGCTCGGGCACGCGCCCCTGCCTGCGCAGAGCGAGGTGATCGGCGCCGTCAACGCCGCCTCGGAGCCGACCGACGTAGTCGTCTGCGCCGCAGGCGCCATGCCCGGCGACCTGCACAAGCTCTGGCGCACGCGCGACACGAAGGGCTACCACGTCGAGTACGGGTACTCCTGCATGGGTTACGAGATCGCCGGCGGCCTGGGTGTGAAGATGGCCGCGCCTGACCGCGAGGTCTACGTGCTGGTCGGTGACGGCTCGTACCTGATGCTCTCCAGCGAGATCGTCACCTCGATCCAGGAAGGCCTGAAGCTGACGATCGTCCTCGTCGACAACCACGGCTTCAACTCGATCGGGTCGCTGTCGCGGTCGCTCGGGACGGACGGCTTCGGCACGCAGTACCGCTACCGCCGGAACGGGTCGCTCGGGCTCGACAGCGAGTCCTCTCCCGCGCCGCTCCTGCCGGTCGATCTCGCCGCGAACGCCGAGTCGCTCGGGGCGCGCGTGATCCGGTGCGGAACGATCGACGAGCTCCGCGCCGGGCTCGACGAGGCGAAGCAGTCCGAATCGACAGTCGTGGTGGCCGTCGAGGTGGACCGATACGAGGGCGTGCCGAGCTACGAGAGCTGGTGGGACGTGCCTGTCGCGGAGGTGTCCGAGGTCGACAGCGTCCGCGCGGCCCGGAAGGCGTACGAGGAGGCCCGGAAGCGCGAGCGAACGCCGCTGTGATCGAGGCGGCGGTGCTGGGACGGGTCGGCGTCGACCTCTACCCGAACGAGATCGAGACACCGCTACGCTCCGTGCGGACCTTCACGCGGTTCGTCGGCGGCTTCGCGGGCAACCTCTCGACCGGGCTTGCGCGCCTCGGCGTCAGGAGTGCGATCGTCTCGCGTGTGGGCGACGACGGGCACGGAGAGTTCGTGCGGGATTGGCTCGCCGAGGAAGGCGTCGACGTGCGCTTCCTCGCCACCGATCCTTACTGGCTGACGCCTCCGACCTTCTGCGAGGTCTGGCCGCCCGACAACTTTCCGATCCTCTTCTACCGGCGTCCGACGGCGCCGGACTGGCAGCTTGCGCCGGACGACTTCGATCGGGAGGAGATCGCGGGTGCGGCGCTGCTCTACGCGACCGGAACGGGGCTCGCGCAGTCGCCGAGCCGCGAGACGACGCTCGAGGCGCTGCGCGCGCACCGCGGAACGACGATCTTCGATCTCGACTGGCGGCCGTCCCTGTGGAACGAACCGGGCGAGTACCCACCGCTTGCGGCCGAGGCGGCCGCCGCTTCGGAGATCGTGATCGGAAACGAGGAGGAGGTCGCGGCCGCGGAGCTCCGAGACGTCCCCCGGCTCGTCCTCAAGCGCGGAGAGCGAGGCGCCACTGTCTACGACGAGGGCGAGGCGACCGACGTCCCTGGGTATCCGGTCGAGGTCGTGAACGGGCTGGGGGCGGGGGACGCATTCGCGGCTGCCGTCGGCCACGGACTCCTCCGGGGACTGTCCCTCGTCGAAGTCGCGCGGCGCGGAACGGTGGCCGGGGCGCTCGTCGCCGCGCAGCTTGCCTGCTCGGAGGCCATGCCCCGCCTCGAGGATCTGGAAGCGGCCCTCGTGTGAGCGAGCTCCTGCGTGCGGGCGACTGGGACGCGGTCACGCCCGAGAGCGCGGGCTGGCGCTACCTGTCGTTTCGCGTCGAGACGGGCTCCTTCTCGGCGGAAACCGAGGACGAGGAGATCTGCCTGGTGGCGCTCGGGGGCAGCTGCCGCGTCGAGGCCGCGGGCGAGAGCTGGGAGCTCGGCGGGCGCGCGAACGTCTTCGCCGGCATGCCGTGGGCGCTCTATCTCCCGCGTGAGTCGTCGTACCGCGTGGAAGGTGACGCAGAGGTGGCCGTGTGCGGGGCGCTCTGCGAGCAGCAGCGCGAGCCCGTATCGATCGGCCCGCAGGACGTCGAGATCGAGGTGCGCGGCGCCGGCAATGCGACGCGCCAGATCAACCACATCGTGAAGCCGGAGTTCCCAGCGGAGCGGCTGCTCGTCGTGGAGGTCTTCACGCCGTCCGGCAACTGGTCGAGCTACCCGCCGCACAAGCACGACGAGGACCACCCGCCCGGCGAGGTGGTCCTGGAAGAGATCTACTACTACCGCGCCGCGCGACCCGAGGCATTCGCGGTCCAGCGCCTCTACAGCCCCCGCCACGACCTCGACGTCACGGTGACGGTCCGCGACGGCGACCTGATGCTCGTCCCCTACGGCTACCACACGACCTGCGCGGCGCAGGGCTACGACCTCTACTACCTGAACGCGCTCGCCGGGGACAGGCGCTCGATGGCGGCTTCCGACGACCCGCAGCTCGCCTGGATTCGCGCCGCGTGGGAGACGATGAAGAAGGATCCACGTGTGCCGCTCGTGACGCCGTAATGCGGATCGCGAATGCCCCCGTGAGCTACGGCGCGTTCGAACTGACCCTCGGCGTCCTTACCAACGTTCCCGGTCCCGAGGACGTCCTCGACGCCATCGCCGCCGCCGGATACGAAGGGACCGAGCTGGGGCCGCTCGGCTACTTCGGCGATGCACCGACGTTGCGCTGGCGGCTCGAACGGCACGGCCTCGAGCTCGCCGGCGCCTTTATCGAACTTCGGTTCGGCGACGGAGACTTCAGCGCGCTCGACGCGACCCTTGACCTGCTCGAGCAGGTTGCGGCGGCGCCGGTCCTCGCCGACAAGGGGCCGCGCGACGGCGACGTCGACCTCGATAGCGTCGCCCGCGCTGTCGACCACGCGCGGAGCCATGGCCTCGAGCCGGTCTTCCACCATCACATGGGGACGCGCGTGCAGACGCCGGCCGAGATCGAGCGCCTGCTCGAGGGCACCGACGTTGCGCTCCTCCTCGACACGGGCCATCTGACGGCGGCCGGGGGCGATGCGGTCGCGGCCCTTCGCGACTGGCGCGACCGAGTCGGGCACGTGCACCTGAAAGACGTGCGGCTCGACGTTCTCCGAGCGACCACCACATGGGACGAGGCCTGGCGCAGAGGCGTCTTCTGCGAGCTCGGCGCCGGCGACGTCGACCTCGACGGGTTCCTCTCGCAGCTGATGAAGGGCGGCTACGACGGTTGGCTCGTCGTCGAGCAGGACTGGGTGCCCGGCCCCGACGACGACCCCGCACCGCAGATCGAGGCGCAGGCGCGAAACCGGCGCTGGCTCGCCGACCATGCCGGGCTCTGATCCGTAGGCTGACTCCAGGTGAGCGAGAGCCCGGAAATCAACTCGGTCGGCGACCTCGTCCTGACCGATCCCGAGGCGATGCGCGCGCTGGCTCACCCGATCCGGCTCGCGCTGCTCGACCGCCTACAGCGCGAAGGGTCGGCGACGGCCGGCGAGCTCGCCGCCGAGCTAGAGGTGCCGGCACGTCCGATCCGCGAGCATCTCCAGGAGCTCGAGACATTCGGGTTCATGAAACCCGGGGAAGAGGACGATTCCTGGAGCGCGGTCACCAAGGGCCTCATCTTCGAGATTCCAGACGATCCCGAAGGGCAGGGGGTGGCCCGGCAGCTCAGCAACATGATGCTCTTGCGGTCCGGCGACCTTCCGGCGCAGTGGGCCGCCGAGCACGAGCCCCGGCTTGGGCCCGTGTGGGTCCGCGCCGCCGGCGTCATCAACAGCAGGGTCACCCTGACACCCGACGAGCTTCGCGGCCTTCAGGAAGGGGTCGAGCAACTGCTCGAGCCCTTCATCACGCGCGACGCCGACGACATCCCGTTCGGCGCTACCCGGGTGCGGATCCTGGGCTACTTCCTCCCCGAGGCCGACGAGTGACCTACGCGCATCCCGCCCGACATCTACTCAGAGCGAAGGACCTCGTTGACGCCCGCTATCGCGATCCCCTTGATGTACCGACTCTCGCGCGCGCCGCGCGCCTCTCGCCCGCGCACTTCAGCCGCGAGTTCCGCCGCGCCTTCGGCGAGCCGCCCCATCGCTACCTGCTGATGCGTCGGATGGAGCGGGCGGCCGCGCTCCTCCGGAACACGGACCGGACGGTCGCGGAGATCTGTCTGAACGTCGGCCTCCGGAGCGTCGGCTCGTTCACCACGACCTTCCATCGGACGTTCGGCGTGAGTCCGACTGCCTACCGGGCCGCCCACCCGCCGGCGCTCGAGCGCGCCCGCGTGCCGACCTGCATCCTGCTCGCCCTCGCCCGACCGTCATCCAGCACGTTTGGAGAAGACGGCCGGGCGCGCTCCGACTAACGTCGCCCGCGACCTACGACACAGGAGGACGAAGTGCTGAAGCAGCTCACCAACGTCCAGGTGTGGGTGGACGATCAGGACGAGGCTCTCGCTTTCTACACCGAGAAGCTGGGACTCGAGCTCCGGGAGGACGTCACCGTTCCGGAGATGGGCAACTTCCGCTGGCTCAGCGTCGGCGTGCCCGGCCAGCCGGATGTCGCCATCGTGCTCATGGCTGTGCCCGGCCCGCCGGTGTTCGAAGAGGAGACGCGCGAGCAGATCAAGTCGCTGCTGGCCAAAGGCGCCTCCGGCGGCCTCTTCTTCGCCACCGATGACGTTCAGCGCGCATACGAAGAGCTCAAGAGCCGCGGAGTCGAGTTTCAGCAGGAACCGACGGAGCAGCCCTACGGCATCGACGCCGGTTTCCGCGACCCCTCTGGCAATTCGATGCGCATGGCGCAGCGCTCAGATATCGGCTGACGGCTCGAGAAGTGAGGTGCTCGGGCAGCGCGCACTGAACCGCACGTTGCTCAAGCGCCAGCTGCTCTTGCGGCGGGTCGACATGCCGGTGTCCGCCGCGCTCGAGGACCTGGTGGGCCTGCAGGCGCAGGCGCCGATGCCGCCCTACTACGCCCTCTGGTCGCGGCTGGACGGCTTCGACCCGCACGGGCTCGGCCGCATGCTCACCGACCGAGAGGCGGTGCGGCTCACGCTGATGCGCGGAACCGTGCACCTCGTCACGGTGCGGGACGCGCTCGCCCTGCGTCCGCTCATCCAGCACGTCATCGAACGGGTCCACAAAGGTTCGTTCGGACGGCGCATGGACGGCGTCGATCCGACTCGGCTTGCAGCAGCCGTGGACGAGCTGCTCGCCGAGGAGCCGCTGACTGCACGGGAGCTCGGACGGCGACTCGTCTCGCAAGGCATCGGCGAGGATGTCGAGGCCGTCGGAAACGCGGCCCGGATGTACGTGCCGCTCGTCCAGGTCCCGCCGCGCGGCGTCTGGGGCGCCGGCGGGCAGGCGAAGTACGCAAGGTTGGAGCCCTGGACCGGCCGCAAGCTCGAGGTCGAGCCGTCGCTCGAAGACCTGATCCTGCGCTACCTCGGCGCATTCGGCCCCGCCTCGGTGCTCGACATGCAGAAGTGGTCCGGGCTGACGCGGCTCAAGGCGGTCTTCGAGGAGCTGCGGCCCCGGCTCAGGACCTTCCGCGACGAAAACGGCAGAGAACTCTTCGACCTGCCCGACGCTCCGCGTCCGAGCTCCGATCTGCCGGCGCCGACTCGCTTCCTGGGCGAGTACGACAACGTGCTGCTCGGACACGCCGACAGGCGCCGGATCATCCCAGAGGACTTCCCGTGGGACGCGATGCTCGCTTCGGCCCGCTTCGTCAACAACCTGCTCGTCGACGGGATGCTGCGGGCGACGTGGTGGATCGAGCGCGAGGGAAAGCGCCAGGCAACGCTGGCCATTCGGCCGTTCCAGGAGCTCTCACGGGCTGAGCATGCGGAAGTCGCGGCGGAAGCCCTCCGGATGATCGACGTCGCCGCGGCCGACGTGGGCCGTCGGGACGTGCGCTTCGAGCCGGCCGTCGACTAGCTGAGACCGCCCGACCGAGGCCGTGGCGGATGTACGCCAATGTCGGTTGGACCCGTCCTGTATCCGCGGGGCGGGCCCGCCTCGATTACGGTGAGTCGTCGAAGCTAATAACGGCGCTATGAAGTTCCTTGTCACAGCTCTCGTCGCACTCGCCCTCATGGCGGGCGCAGCAGGCGGAGCCGTGCGAAGCGGGCTCAAGGGCGTCGTGCTGATCGACCCGGCCTTCCCGGTGTGCAGGGTCGGCGTGCCGTGTACGAAGCCCGCGAGATACGTCAGCCTCACCTTCTCGCGCCAGAGCCGAGTCGTCGCCAGCACCCGCACGGGCGCCGACGGCTCCTACCGGATCACGCTCAAGCCGGGCACGTACGTCGTGGCAGCGCCGAAGCAGCGCGTCGGCTCCCAGCTCGATCCACACCGGGTGGCCGTCTGCACGGGTCGTTACCGGCGAGTGGTCTTCAAGCTCGACATCGGAATCCAGTAGACGGCTGCGCCGTCAGACCCAGTCCTGTCGGGCCGCATCCCAGGCGAGCTGCAATCGGGTCCGGATCGTCCCACCCCATGGAGTCAGCCGCAGACGGTTTTAGAGAATAAGTGACTCCGCGCTGCGCTGCTCGGGGCTCGGTTCTACGTCGAGGGAACCCAGACGAGGCGGGTCTCGACCACCTGAACGTCGGTTGCTTCGAGGCGGATCGCGACCGTCTCGATCTCCGCGGCCTTCGCCTTCCACATCTCGTCGATCTCGGCAATGTCGTCCAGGAGCTCCTGCTCGAGCCGCTCGAGATCGTCTGCCGCATCCTGCGCGCGGTGCTCGGCGGTCTCCTTCCGCTCGGCTGCGCGTGACGACATGCCGTGCCTCGAGGAGAGCGTGCCGGCGGCGCGGGCGATCGACCGGGTGTTGCGGCGGCCGCCGAAGAGCGCGCCGAGCACGGCGCCGGCGCCGGCGATCAGCTCGTTGGTCTGGTACGAGCGCTGGCCTTCCTCGAGCTCCTCGACACGGCGCTTTGCGAGCTCGATGGAGGACTCCAGCCTCGCCCGCTTGGCCTCCAGCCGGTCCTTCAGCTTCGCGGCCTCCTCGTCGGCCTTGGCCTGCGCAGCCTCGTCGCAGCGAGCGGCGAACTCCTCCTCGCTCTCGCCGGGTCGTGAGGTCAGCTTCAGCGGCTTACAGCGATGGAGCTCGAGCGCCCGGTTCTGAACGAGTCGTTGCCGGATCTCCTTCGCGGCGCCGATGAAGAACGAGCTCTTGTCGAGCGGCGCCTCGGTCAGGACATACGAGGAGCCCTCGGGAGCTGCATTGGCGAAGTCGCGATCCTCGTAGTCGACGATCGTCTCGGAGTCGAGGTCGAGACCTCCGTCCAACGGGCCGTAGACGGCTTCGAACTCCTGGCCCTCGTCGACGCCTGCGGTCGAGTCGTCGTAGCGCAGGCTGACCCGGGCGGCGAGGAAGGCACGAAGCCGCGAGGCGCCGTTGACGGCGCCGACCTGAGCGGCCCAGGTCGCGGCCGGGTCGAGGTACGAGACCGAGACGCCGGGAGCCACACTCGGCGTGACCGGGGTTGCGTCTTCCGCGACCTCCGTCGGTGCATCGGCCGGCACAGGCGCCGGCGACGCCTCAACCTCTGGGCGCGGCGCGCCCTTCATCAGGGTCTCGATCTGCTCCTTCGTCAGCGGGCCGCGGAGGTACGACAACGCCCAGCGGGTCATGAAGAGCGAGGGCGTCGAACTCTTCGCGCTGACGAACAGGAACTCTCGTTTCTGAATCCCGCCGATCGCTTGGTCGAGCGCGTTCACGTCGGTCAAGCCGGCCGCGGACCTGAGCCCCTCGAGGACGCGCGCCTTGTCTCGCTCGGTCTGGAGACGGCCGACGAGCCAGGTGCCGGCGTTCGACATCGCCTTGTAGTCGAGGTCGACGGGGTTCTGCGTGGCGAGCGCCATACCGACGCCGAAGGCGCGCCCCTGCTTGAGGATGGTCAGGATCGGCTTCTTCGCCGGCGGCATCGCCGTCGGCGGGACGAAGCCGAAGACCTCGTCCATGTAGGCGAGGGCCCTCAGGTCGGACGTGCCGGGCTGGCCCCGCATCCACGTCACGAGCTTCGAGAGAACGAGCGTCACCACGAACTGGCGCTCGGCATCCGTGAGGTGGGCGAGGTAGACGATCGCGCAGCGCGGCTTCCCCTCCCGAGTGCGCAACAGCGTGGCCGGGTCGAGCGGCTGTCCGGCGTCCCAGGCTGCGAACGACGGCGAGGCGACGAGCGCGTTCAACCTGAGCGCCAGCTCGGTGCGCTCCTTGGGCGGGAAGAAGGTATCGACGTCGAAGACGCCGAGCTTGCGAACCGGCGGCGCCTGGATCTGGCCGATCAGCGTGCCGAGATCGAGATCCTGCCCGGCGTGCCAGGCGTTCTCGATCAGGTTCGCGAGCAGCACGTGCTCGCGGCTCGAGAGCGGATCAGCCTCGATCCCGACCAGCCCCAGCAGGCTCGTCACTGTCCCCTCGATCTCGTCCCGGAGCGTCTCCGCTTCCGAATCCCAGGACAGCGGCGGTGCCTTCAGCGACCCGACCACGTTGAGCGGGATCCCGGCTTCGGATCCCGGCGTGTAGACAGTGAAATCGGCTGCCTGCCGCAGCGCCTCGACTCGTTCGGCGCCGAGGCCCTCCGACTCGAGACCCGATCTCCAGACCTTCGCCGTCTTCTCTGCGAACTCGTCCAGGGACAGTCCCTCGCTGCGCGCGTCATCCTCGTTCACCCACGGGCGGAAGCTCGCCGCCGAGAGATCCGGAAAAGTGAGCAGGAGGTTGCCCATGTCGCCCTTCGGATCCAGCACGAGGCAGGGGATGCCGGCGAGGAGCGCCTCCTCGATCAGGACAACGCCGAGCCCGGTCTTCCCCGAGCCCGTCATGCCGACGATCGCCGCGTGCGTCGTCAGGTCGCCCGACTCGACTGTCAGCCGATCGGGCCCGGGCTTCCCCGTCTTGTCGAGGCGGAACCCGAGGAAGAGGTCGGCCACCGGGTCAGTCTAATTCGGGCCTCTAGAGGCCCGAATAAAAACACAAGCCCCCGCGGATCCGAAGATCTGCGGGGGCTTAATGCGGCGATCTTGCACGGCCGTCAGACCCTGTCAAGCGGCTAGCGCGTAGGTGCCGCCATAGGCGGCCGGGAAGCCCTCCCGCCAGCTGGGGAAGCGCAGTCTCCAGCCGAGCTCGCGCTTCGCCTTGGCGTTCGAGGCGCCCCGGATCTCGGTCATCAGGACGACTCCCGATTCCCCGGCGAGCAGCCGAGCGAGCCAGGCCGGGAGGCGGCGCGGCGGCTTCGCCTCGATCGCGTGGGCCAGCGCCGGCAGCCACTCGCGCACCGGCGCGGGATCGTCGTCGACGACGTTATAGACGCCCTGCGCGCCCTGCTCGAGCGCGAGGATCGTCGCGGTCGCCGCGTCCTCCAGGTGGACGAACGACCAGATCCCGCCGCCGTCGCCGACGATCGGGAAGCGCCGCTTGCGCACGAGCTCCAGCTGCGCGTCATCCGGAGCCCCATAGAGGCCGCCGTAGCGCAGCGCTGCCCCACCGGCTTCCGCGGTCGCCTTCTCGAGATACCGAATCGCCGCGAGCGTCTCGCGCATCGCCGGCGCGGGTGTTGGATCGAGCGGATCCGCCTCGGTCTTGACCGGCCCGCCCTCGCGGGCATAGGGCCAGCCGGCGTAGCTCTGGGTGACGAAGAGGCGGACGCCGGCCTCCCGCGCGCCCGAGAGCAGCGCATCGGTGCCTTCCGTCCGGAGCCGGTTCGTCCATTCGAAGCTACGGTCGAAGTGCTTGATGTCGGTCATGCCGGCCAGGGCGGTCGCCTCGTGGACGATCCCGTCCGGCCGGGCGTTGACGACGGCCTCCCGCACTGCGTCACGGTCGAGCAGGTCGAGCAGGATGGGCTCGGCGCCGGCCGCGCGGAGACGTTCGGCCTTCTGCGACGACCGCGAGGTCCCGACCACCTCGTGGCCTCGTTCGATCAGTTGTCGGACGAGCCGCGTGCCAACCGCACCGCTCGCCCCTGCAACGAAGACTCGCATCGTTTGCCTCCTTATCTGTCTACTCCAGAGACGAGATGCGGCCTTCGCCTGTGACGCTGTCACGCCCACGGCTGCTATTCCGTCATAGCTCGTGATGGAGAGCCCCGAAGAGCTGCGCCCCTACCTCTTCTCGATCGCCTACCGCATGCTCGGATCGGTGGCCGAAGCGGAGGACGTCGTTCAGGACGCCTACCTGCGCTACGAAGAGGCCGACGTCGAGGCCGAGTCGCCGAAGGCCTACCTCGCGACGGTCACGACGCGGCTCGCGATCGACCAGCTCCGCTCGGCGCGGGCTCGCCGCGAGGTGTATCCGGGCGAGTGGCTGCCGGAGCCGCTCGTCGACGACGAGGAGCTCCGCCACGCCGAGACGGCCGACTCGCTCTCGCTCACCTTCCTGCACCTGCTCGAGAAGCTGTCGCCGGTCGAGCGCGCCGTCTTCCTCCTCCGTGAGGTCTTCGATTACCCGTACGAGGAGGTCGCCGAGATCGTCGGCAAGAGCGCGGACAACTGCCGCCAGATCCTCGCCCGGGCGCACCGGCACATGCAGGAGGGGCGGCGCCGCTTCGACGTCTCGCGCGAGGAGCGGGACCAGATCGCGCGCCGCTTCGTCGCCGCCTGGGAGGAAGGCGACACAGATGGGCTGATCGATCTGCTCGCGCCGGACGCGACCGTCTACGGCGACGGCGGCGGCAAGGCGCCGTCAGTGCCAGTTCCGCTCGTCGGTGCGGAGCGCGTGGCGAAGGCGATCATCGGCTGGGGCCGGCAAGCGCACGAGCGCGGGCTCGCGCACCGCCCGGCGCTCGTTAACGGCGAGCCCGGCCTCATCTTCTACGTGGGCGATCAGGTTCACTGGGTGGCGTCGCTCGAGATCGCGGACGGCGTCGTCGTCGCGATCAGGTCGGTGCTGAACCCGGACAAGCTGGCGCACCTGCGCAACCCTTAGAGCCAGCCCTTCTCCTCTGCGATGCGAACCGCCTCGGCGCGGTTGCGCGCTCTCAGCTTGCGGATCGCGGAGCTGAGGTAGTTCCGCACGGTTCCTTCAGAGAGGTACAGCAGTCCCGCGATCTCCGCCGCCGTCGCCTGGCTCCTGGCGGCGGAGAGCACGTCGTGCTCACGCTCGGTGAGCGGGCTGACGCCGTCGGCGATCGCGTCTGCCGCGAGCCCGGGGTCGATTACCCGCCGGCCGGCGTGCACCTCTCGGATCGCGTCGGCCAGCTGTTCGGCGGGCGCGTCCTTCAGGAGGAAGCCCTGGACGCCGTTGTCGATCGCTCGGCGGAGATAGCCCGGTCGGCCGAAGGTCGTCAGGATCAGTGTCCGCATCTCGGGTAGCTCAGCGGCGAGCTCGGCCGCGGCGGAGATCCCGTCGAGACCGGGCATTTCGATGTCCAGCAGCGCGACGTTCGGGCCTCGAGCTCGGGCCATGTCGAGCACGGCGTCGCCGCGCTCGACCTCGGCGACGACCTCGATGTCGTCCTCAAGCGCGAGGAGGCTGGCCAACGCGCCGCGCACCATGGCCTGGTCCTCTGCGATCAAGACGCGGATCACGGCGTTTCCAGTGGCAGGGTGAGCCGGACGCGGAACCCTCCCTCCGGTCGTGCGCCGGCCGCGAGCATGCCGTCGAGGCGCCGGGCGCGCTCCGCAAGGCCGGCCAGGCCGGTTCCGTTTTGCGAGGCGCCGGAGGCGCGCGCGCCGTCATCGTCGACCTGCAGGGCGACGGTGCCACCGCCGGTGGAGAGGCTGATCACGCAGCTGCGAGCGCCGCTGTGGCGGACGACGTTCGTCGTCGCCTCCCGAACCGCCCAGGCGAGCGCGCTCTCGATCTCGTCGGGAAGGTCGTCGGTCGATCCGTCGATCCGACAGTCGATCCCCGCCGCTGACAACGCGGCGCGCGCACCTTCGAGCTCGTCGGCGACGGCGAGCCGCCGATAGCCCTGGACCGCTTCGCGCACCTCGCTCAGCGCGTGCCGGGTCACTTCCTGCACGTCTTCCAGCTCCGTCCGCGCGCGCCGCGGGTCGCTGTCGACGAGCTTCGCCGCCAGCTCGGTCTTGAGCGCGATCAGGGAGAGCGTGTGGCCGAGCAGGTCGTGCAGGTCGCGGGCGATGCGCGACCGCTCCTCGGCTACGGCGAGCCGGGCGAGCTCCTCGCGCGCCTCGCGCAGCTTCCGGTTCGCCCGCGTCGTGCTGCCGAGAGAAGCCATGACCGCGCCGACGGCGACGAGCGAGACCGTGTACGCCGCAACGGTTGAGCTGTCGGAGCCGGTGGCCGCCAGGCCAACAGCAACGGCGGCTGCCGTCACGCCCGTGACGACTATCGCCTCTCTCGCGGGCAGCGAAAGGCCGGCCGCGGCGACGACGTACCAGAGGAGGAGCGCGAAGGAGCCGGGAGCGCCCAGCAGCAGCGTCAGGGCGGCCAGCGCGGCGAGCAGCACGAGTGCTTCGCGCGTCGCGTTTCGTCCTCTCTGCGCGAGCAGCGGTGCGGGTGGCCACACCGCCAGATACAGGGCGACGAAGGCGGTGAGCACGACTGCGATCGCGGCCTTCTGCGCCGGGGAATCGGAGCTCGAGGCGAGGTCCGAGATCGGCCCGATCAGGAAGAGCAGGCCGAGGACCTGGCCGGCACGAATCAGGATCATCCCGTCATCGTGACGGATGGGTGCGCGGCCAACAGGGCGCCGGCAGCGTCGTGGCAAGGCCGGTGATCACGACGATCGCCACGAGGAAGTGCAAGGCGAGGAGGCCCACCAGGCTCGCGCCATCGGCGAAGTAGCTCGGCCCGATGGTCGAGACCGACAACGAGGTTGAGCCGATGAACCCCCACCACGCGAGCGGGTGGTAGGTGTGGCGCTCGAGCCAGCGGACAACGAGCCAGCCTCCGAGCGCGCCGGCCAGTGCCGCGACAACAATGTCGCCGGGCCCCACGATGCCGTCTCCCGTAGAGACGTCGAGGTCGATTCCGATGAGGCGGATGAGTCCCCAGCCGAGGAGGGCTGCGACTGGGGCGAGGACAACGGTTGCGATTCGATGAGTGCGTTTGGTCATGACTCAATGGTGCGGCCTGCGGGCGGCGCTTCGGTAGAGCAGCGCATCATGGATTCCGCATGACAGCCGTCACATTGGCGCTTGCCGGGGACACGATGCTCGGCCGCAAGGTCGCAGAGGCGATCGATCGAAACGGCCCGGAGAGCGTGCTCGCCGACGAGGTGATCGCGCTGACGCGGAGTGCCGATCTCTTCGTCTTGAACCTCGAGTGCTGCATCTCTTCGCGCGGAACCCCGTGGCCGGATCCGCGGAAGCCGTTCTTCTTCCGTGCCCCGCCGGAGGCGACCGAGGTTCTGGCGCGGCTGGGCGTCGATTGCGTCAGCCTCGCAAACAACCACGCGCTCGACTTCGACCGGGTGGCGCTCCTCGACACGCTCGAGCACCTGCGCGAGGCCGGAATCGCCTGGGTCGGCGCCGGCCGGACTGTCCAGGAGGCACGGGCGCCCGCGATTCTGCAGAGAAACGGTTTCCGGCTGGCCGTGATCGGCTGCAGCGACCATCCGGCCGACTACGCCGCAGGCCCGAATCTGCCGGGGATCGCTTATGTCGACCTCCGACGAGGAGTGGAGTGGTTGCCGGACGCGATCGCCGGATTAGAGGCCGACGCCGTGCTCGTCGCCCCGCATTGGGGGCCGAACATGAACCCCGAGCCGCTGCCTTACGTTCAGTGGGCGGCCGCCGCTCTGCGCGAGGCCGGCGCGACGCTCGCCGGTCACTCGGCGCACGTCTTCCAGGGCGTGGAGCCCGGGATCCTGTACGACCTCGGCGACTTCGTCGACGACTACGCCGTCGACGGGAAGCGACGGAACGACCTCGGCTTGCTCTTCTTCGTCACGCTCGACGAGGAGGGGCCCTCCCGCGTCGAGGCGGTCCCGCTGAAGCTCGAGTACTGCCACACACGGCTCGCCGTCGGCGAGGACGCCGCGTGGATTCGCGAGCGCTTCCGCGCCGCCTGCGCCGCGCTCGGAACAGAGGTGGCCGAGGAGGACGGCCGCCTCGTCGTCGACTGGCGGCCTTAACCCGTCGCTTCCTCTCGCGGCTGATAGACGAGGATGGCCACGCCGTCGCCGACAGTCTTCGAGTCGACGAGCCGCAGAGGCTTCTTGTCGCTCGTCTCTCCGAAGACCCGTTGGCCCGTCCCCAGCACGACGGGGAACACCATCAGCCGGAGCTCGTCAACGAGGTCGTTCTCGATCAGCGTCTGCACGAGCTGCCGGCTGCCGTGGATGTAGATGTCCCCGTCGAGCTCCTCCTTCAGCCTCTTGGCCTCCTCCACGGCGTCGCCGTTCAGCACCGTCGTGTTGTTCCAGGTGGGGTTCTCCAGAGTGGAGGAGACAACGTACTTCGGCATGGAGTTGAACCTGTCGGCGAACTCGCCTTCGCGGGACGGCCACGCGCCGGCGAAGCCCTCGTACGTCACACGGCCGAGCAGCAAGGCCTCGGATGCCCGCGCTTCATCGAGCTTGAACCGGTCGCCCTCCTCGCCGCGGTCGAACTCGAAGCTCCACCCGGGGTACTTGAAATCCTCGCCTCCCGGAGCCTGCATGACACCGTCCAGCGAGACGAACTCGGTTACGACGATCCTGCCCATCTGATCCTCCTTCTCAGTCGGGATAGCTCGGTACCATACTCAACGATACAGTTGCTAAACCGAGTGGATGAATACTAGGTGGCGGTCGACCACCTGGACAGCACATTCGCGGCGCTTGCCGATCCGACACGGCGCGCAATCCTGAAGCGGCTCGCGCAGGGTGAGGCCTCCGTGAACGAGCTGGCCAAGCCCTTCTCGATCAGCGTTCAGGCCGTCTCCAAGCATCTGAAGGTGCTCGAGCGGGCCGGCCTCGTCACGCGCGGACGGTCGGCGCAACTTCGACCCGCGCGTCTTGCAGGCGCGCCGTTCAAAGAAGCCGTTGACTATCTGGAGACGTATCGTCAGTTCTGGCAGGGAAGCTTCGACGAGCTCGAGAAGCGGCTCCATGGCTGACGGAATCACCATCACCCGGGTTTTCGACGCACCGCGGGAGCGCGTGTGGGAGGAGTGGACCGAGCCCGAGCGCTTCGCCGACTGGTTCGGCGGCACCGAATCCGAGGTGCCGGCGACATCGGTGTCGATGGATGTGAGGCCGGGCGGCTCGTGGCGGCTGACGATGTTCGCCGATCCCGGGCGGCGCGAGATCCGCTGGACCGGCGAGTACCGCGAGGTGGTCGAGCCCGAGCGGCTCGTGTTCACCGTCACCGATCAGCCGGAGGACGACCTCTACGAGCTCGTGACCGTCGTTCTCACCGACCTGGGCGAGAACCGGACGGAGATGCACTTCCAGCAGCAAGGACGGATGTCCGCCGAGGAGTACGAGCGCGCGGGACAAGGCTGGACCGGGTTCTTCGACCGGATCGACGCGCGGCTGACTACTCGAGGCTGACCGGGATCCGCCGGTCGCCGGTGTCGAGCACGAACTGCTC
>JBKPGE010000255.1:0-12139 GCA_046729215.1 Actinomycetota bacterium
CGTCCAACGACAACCCCGAGTGCGATATGGAGCAGGGCGACGATCGCGAAGATCACCAGCTCGTCAGCGCCTTCCTCCCGAGCGTAGTCGGCGTCGGGTCGATGCTCAACGCCGTAGATGTACGCCGTCATCGCGGCGGCGTAGACCAGCAACGTGAACGCCGTGAGGGCCGACGGCAGTTTCACGCCGTCAGTTTTCCCGCTCGCAACGAGTCTCAGCCGCGGCACGGTCCTGCCCTATTCGTTCGTGCTACTCAGATCTTGCGGGCCATCTCCAAGGCAGTTGCGCTCGGGTGCGAAGGGAGCGGACGCGAACGGCCCATTGGCCCGGTCGTTGGGCTTCCCTTGGACCCGCAACCGTGGTATTACCGTAGTGAGTAACGGTGCCACTCAGGCTCGCAGCGTTCGGCGTGGTGCTCGTGGCCATCCTGGCCTTGCCGGCCGCCGCCGCGACACCCGATACGCGGACGCTCACGGTCGTCGGAGACGGAGAGGCCGAGCCGGAAAGCGTCCCAGGCGACTGGACGCTCGTTGTCAGCGCCGAGCACGACAAGGCCAGTATCGCCCTTCGGAACGCAACGGCTGCGGTCACCCGGACGAAGTCAGCTCTTCGCGCAGGCGGCCTCACGAAGTTCGAGACCGGCCAGATGTCGCTGAATGCCCGCCCGGCGCAGGACCCGAACGGAAGCCTTCGGGGCTTCGTGGCCTCGACGAAGATCGAGTTCGCCGTTCTGAATGCGCAACGCGCGGCGACACTGCTCGATCGCGCCCGCTCCGCCGGGGTCACGCAGGTCTACGGACCCGTCGCCTCAGAGGAGACCTCCCAGGAATTGACCCGACGCGCGCTTGAGGACGGCTTCGACAACGCCGTGGAGAAAGCCAAGCGCTTGGCGGCAAGAGCCGGCGTCATGCTCGGCCCGGTCCTCACGATCGAAGAGCGCATCAGCGAGGCACCCTTCCCCGCAATCGTCTACGGGCCCGGCGGGCCCTTACGGCCATCCGCTCCGAGCGAGGACGTCTACGTCACCGTCACGGTGAAGTTCGCGATCTCCTAGGCAGCGCGAGAAGGCGCTGGCGCGAGGCCGTCGCGAGCCAAACACAACAATCGCGTGCCGAGCACGTACCGGGCAGACGGCCGACGCTGCTCACTCGGTCCCCGCCGCCGGGCGGCGGGGACAACGCGGCCGTACGCTGTCTGCGGTTTTCGCTTCACGGCGCGTGGCCGGGGACGCTCGCTAGTGCTCCGACCTCTGCCGGCAGGCAGTTTGGTCGGTCGTCGCCACACCCGCCGAAGTGCACGGTGACGGAGCCATCGTCGTTCGGGGTCGCGGTGATGTTGTTGACGCTGTAGGCGTCACGGTCGTTCGGCTCGAAGAAGCCGTCGACGTTGTAGACCGAGATCGACCAGAAACCGTCGACTGGGACGTCTTTGACGGTGAGCGTGTACTCGCCCACGGGCTTGCCGGGCTCGACGCCGACGTAGGACGCCTCCTGATCGGGTAGTCCGCCCCAGCCCGCTGCGGTCCCCAGCAGATGGCGCACCGGATCGACGTAGCCCTTGGAGCCGAAGACGTGGTCGAAGCCGCGCAGGCCTTGGCGAGCTCGAGAAGTGCCTTCCGTGTCGCATCGAGGCTGGCTGCGTCGTAGTCCGGTGCCTCGAACGGCTTCCACGACTTTGCATCGAGCTTGGAATTGTTCCTGGAGCGCGTTGACCGGAGCCACGTCGTCGTCGTCGCCTGGGTCGACGAGCACTCTCGCGGCGACGGCGACCCAGGGCGTGTCGAACTCATCCACCGTGAGCTGGTGCTCACCGGGTTGATGGATGACACCGTTGATGTAGTGATCCTGGTTGACGACCATCACGGAGACGTAGCGATTCCCACCGTCCGGGATCGTGATCGACGCCGCTTCCGAGATGTCGACCACAAGCGGAGCTGTAGTGCGTGTCGCGGTTCATTCGGATCACCGGCTGGTGATCCACCGGCGTCGGTGCACGCCGGTGCGTCAAGACGTTCACGCCGCCGGCCTCGCCGACGAAGGACGGGAACATCCGATCACTCTCTGCCCGAGCGAAGTTGCAAACGTACAACGAGCCGAATCGAAAGCGCTGGTTCGAGGAGCCTGCTCCCCACGAAGGTGAGCACAACGGGGGTACCGGCGTGGCCCGTGGTTCCGGCTGCGCGGGATTGATCGCTGACATACGAATCCAGCTCGACTGGCTCATCGATCTGCACGGCGAACCCGGCTTCGTGAACTGCGTCGTACGCCAAGTGCACCGGCATCTCCACGACGTCGGGGACGACAGCCTGCCCGGGAGAGGAGGAACCGCTAACGACCAAGGACACGATCCCGGTGATCGAGACGGCGGCCGCGATCCGTGACGCTGCGAGATGCCCGTCGCCGCCGAGCATGTGGCCGACGTAGGGACTGGCTTCACCCTCCGCAAGGACAGGTTGCCGAGCAATCTCGCGGAGTTGTGTTACCTCCAAGGCTTGTTGTCTTCGGAGACGGTAGCGCCGCTCGCAGGTACAGCGACCTCGCGCCGGTGGGGCGTCGGAAGGCGGCCTAACCCATGGATTACATTCCCGCGATCTTCTCCCGTCCGTCCCCACCCAGTAGCCGGCCTCGCTTACGCGGTCTGCCGTGCAGGCGTAGTCGACGTCGTCCAGCTCGATGGATCCTCCTCCGGTACGCATCGGAATCCGTACTGGCGCCGGAATCTAACGCCGGATCAGGCGCCGAGCGGGACGGCCCGCGCTCGGATCGGACGCCTGACTTGTTCTCTCCAATTGGCCTGTGCTACTCAGCGCGATTGGGCAGCGGCGACGTAAGCCACAACCCCCAGGGACGCGAAGAGAATGGCGGCGATCAGCATCCCGCGGTCCGACGACCAGTCCAAGGACGTTACGCGATCGAAGATTTCGGTCTGAGTGCCGCCCTGATAGTCGACGACGTGACGCGGGAGCGGGTTCGAGAAAACGGCGATAGCGAACGCGGCAGCAGCGAGCGCCTCAAGGAGCGAGGCGATAGCGATGAGCGGCCAGAAGGCCCTAGAGTTCATTCCGCGCAGCCTAGAGTCGCAGCGTTTGCGTTCTGCCCTATTGATCCACGCTCCCTGAGCGCCTAGAGGAAGCACAATTCATCGAACGTGGCACCAGCCTCGTCGTCGCTCGCAGGACGCGGCCCTTCCCACACAACAAGATCGACCGACACAGCGCCACATTCTTCCGCACGTCGGCACGCTGGCCTTCTGACCTTTCGGTTCCTTGCTACTCAGCGGAAACGCCCACGTTCGTGGAGATCCAGACCCCACGCCCTCGACGTTGATGAAGCGCTTTGAAGCCAGCTGTCACGGGTATTCACAACCTCCGGTGGACGTATGGCCAGGTTTACGGTTCCGGCCGTCGTAGCGCTTGCGATCGCCGTCGCGCTGCCGACGCTTTGGCTGGGGTCGGAGGACGCGGCTGTAGATGCCTGGACCATCGGTTTCGCTCTCTGGCAGGCGATGCCGTTCGCTGCCCTCCTTCTGCTTCGCTTGTCCGGCTTCAGCGACGTCGGTCTGGTCGTCACGGCCGTCGTCGTTTCGGCTGTAACGCTCGATATGTGGCGGTCAGCAGCAGTGATTCCTCTACAGCGGCAGTTGGGCTGTTGATCTTCCCCTGTGGTGGACACTCCTGGTCGTAGTCGCCTTCGTCGTTGACATCGTCGTACGCCACGTTGTCAGGCGCCCTGATGATCGAAAAGCCGAACCGCCTAGGCGAACTCAGGCGGGCGAGCCGTGACAGCTCTTCGCGGGCGCGACGTACCGTTGATCCCGCCCCAAATGAGACTTTGACCTGGTGTCTGGCACTCCACGCTGCAGCCGGAGGTGGAAGCGAAGCGGGAGACGATCCTGCTGCCGAGCGACCTCCCGAGCCCCGCGAACCCGCCGCACGCGTACCGCTTCCAGACGCGGTGCCCTACATCCAGCCGACGCGCTGCACGACCGAGGTACCGCCGCTCCGGAGGCTCTCCAACGGCCACCTGGTCGCCTGCCACTGGGCCGAGGAGATCAAGGGCCGGCCGACTCCAGCCGCACCGACGCGAGGCCGTCTTCGAAGCCCGTCCGCAAGAAGCGGTGCCGGAACCGCCGCTTGTCTAGCTCCCATCCTGCTTGGCGTTTTAGCGAGGACTGGACGGGAACGCCAAAGGCACGACACTTTCACAGCCAACAGCCGCAGATCACGAATCGGACGTGAGCTTTGACGTCGTCGTCGTAGGCGCGGGCCAGGCCGGCATGGCTATGGGCCACTTCCTGAAACAACAAGGCCGGCATTTCCGAATCGTCGAGACCGGCTCGATCGCCTCCGCGTGGCGAGAGCGGTGGGAGTCGCTCACGTTGTTCACGCCGCGGCGCTACAGCGGCCTCCCCGGCCTACCGTTCCCGGGCGTTCCCGACGGCTATCCGACCCGCGACGAGGTGATCGCATACCTCGAGACGTACGCCCAGAAGTTCGAGCTCCCAGTCGAGGAGCACGCCTCGGTCCGGAGCCTCACGGCAGAAAACGGGCGGTTCGTCCTCGAGGTCGACGGCAGGACGATCACCGCCGACGAGGTTGTCGTTGCGACCGGCCCGTTCCAGACGCCGTACGTCCCAGAGGTGGCTAGGCGGCTCTCCCCGGAAGTGTCCCAAACCCATGCGACCGGCTATCGGAAGCCGGCCGACATTCCCGAAGGGACGGTGCTCGTCGTGGGAGGCGGCAACACGGGCTTCCAGATCGCGAAGGAGCTCTCCAGCACGCATCCGGTTGTCCTCGCAGTCGGCTCTCGCCAGACACCGCTTCCGCAGCGCCTCCTTGGACGCGATTTGTTCTGGTGGCTGACGAAGTCGCGACTCTTCAACACGACGGTCGAGTCGCGGCTCGGCCGTCGACTGAGCACGCGCGAAACGCTCATCGGCTCAAGCCCCCGCGAGCTCAAGCGCCGCTACGGCGTGGAGTTAAGACCCCGTGTTGTCGACGCTAGCGGCCGCACGGTTCGCTTCGAGGACGGAAGTGAGCTCGAGGTTGACGCCGTCCTCTGGGCGACCGGGTACCGCCCGGACTACTCCTGGATCGACCTGCCGATCCTCGATGAGCGGGGCCGTCTCCGCCACAGCCGCGGCGTGACCGACGTCCCTGGGGTCTACTTCCTCGGGCTGACGTGGCAGCACACGCGCGGCTCAGCTTTGATCGGCTGGGTCAAGGACGACGCCGAGTTCATCGCCGCAAAGATCGCCGAGCTCCAGCAACAACGCTCGCGGGAACAAGCAGCGACGCGGCAGAAAGAGAGGGTCTGAGCATGCACGATCACCACGGACACGCCACGACCGTGCTCGAGCAACTACCAACGGAGACCACGGGTCTTCCGGAAGCGAGCCGACCAGAGCTCCTCGAGCTCAGCGACGGCGACGAGTTCGAGCTGGAAATCGTTCCGGTCGCGAAGCGAATCGGGGATGCGACTGTGCGGATGCTCGCCTACAACGGCTCGATCCCCGGCCCGACGCTGAAGATCCCGCAAGGCTCGACCGTGACGGTGCGCGTCACGAACCGCGGCGATCTCGAAGCGACCGTGCACTGGCACGGGCTTCGGCTCGAGAACCGCTTCGACGGAACCCACGACACACAGGCACCGATCGGGGTTGGAGAGACGTTCACGTACGAAGTCACCGTGCCAGACCCCGGCGCGTACTGGTACCACCCGCACATCCGCGAGGACTATGGCCAGGAGATGGGGCTCTACGGGAACATCCTTGCCGTCCCGGCTGAGCCTGACTACTGGCCGCCGGCCAACCGCGAGCTCCTCCTCACGCTCGACGACGTCCTGATCGAGGACGGAAAGCTCGCTCCCTTCCGGGAGTCGGAGACCACGCACGTCGCGATGGGCCGTTTCGGCAACGTGATGCTCGTCTCTGGCGAGCCGGACCTCACACTGACCGCGAAGCGAGGCGAGGTCGTGCGCCTCTACCTCACGAACACAGCAAACACTCGCGTCTTCAACGTGAATCTCCCGGGAGTGCGCATGAAGCTCATCGGTGCGGACAGCGGGCACTACGAGCACGAGGAGTTCGTCGATGAGGTGCTCCTCGCTCCCTCAGAGCGCGTGGTCGTCGACGCCCGCTTTCCGGAAGCCGGCGAGTTCACGCTCGAGCACAGGACTCCGGAGCGTTCTTATCGGCTCGCCCGCGTCACCGTAAATGAGGAGCCGGCCGAAGCTGACCTCTCAGATCACTTCGAGGTGCTGCGGACAAACGAGGACATGACCGCTGAGCGGGAGGCGTCCTACTTCTCCGCTCCGCCGGACAAGACGCTTGCCTTCGTCGCGGAGATGGACATGGGAGCTCCGGAAGGGGCCGCCGGCTACGCGTGCCCCATGCATCCAGAGGTCGTGAGCGAAGAGCCAGGCACATGTCCGAAATGTGGGATGAAGCTGGTGCCGGCCCACCTTGTCGAGTCGGGCGAGCACAAGCATCACGGACACGGCGGCCACCATGGACACGGCGGCCAGGAAGGTCATCACCGTGGCCATGCCGAGCACGGCCATCACGAACACTCGCATGCCCACGAGGCCGCCCAGGGAATCGAGTGGGAAGACGACATGGTCGAGGTCAACCGGATGACGACGCCGGCCAACATGCGCTGGAAGCTCGTCGACCGGGAGACCGGTGCGGAAAACGCGGCGATCGACTGGCGGTTCCGCGTTGGGGATCGCGTGAAGGTTCGGCTGGTCAACGAGATGGACTCGGACCACCCGATGCCCCATCCATTTCACGTTCACGGAGCGGGACGCTTCTTGATCCTGTCTCGAGACGGTGTCGATGAGCGCAATCTCGTGTGGAAGGACACAGTGCTCGTCCGTACCGGAGAGACCGTCGACATCCTCTTGGCCGTCACGAATCCCGGAACGTGGATGGCTCACTGCCACATAGCCGAGCACCACGAGAGTGGGATGATGTTCAGCTTCAACGTGGACGAAGCCGCATAGCGAGACGGAAATCAGGTGCTGGTGTTGATCAGCGCCTCTATCTCCGACTTGTCGTCACCACGTCGTGCAGGTGTTAGAAATCATCGACCTGCTCAAGGGGGCAACGTGAATCGGACTAGCGCCAGGTGGTTCCTCATCGCTTTCGCTGGGATCGGAGTCCTCACCATCATCGAGGGAGTAAACGACGGCTTTACCTTCCTCAACTGGGTCGTCATAGGGGTGAGCGTCGTGTTGCTCTTCCAGGCTGTGTTGACCCTCGCACGCCACAGCTCATCTCAAGCCTGATTCGACGAATCGCGCTACTGCCGGGCGAGCACGTGACGAGCCATCCACAAGTCCGCGTTGCGAAGCACGAACGCGGTCTAGGTCTGCCGACGGCTCTTACCTAACCAGTCAGGCGTTCAGACGTCCGTTCCTATACTTGCGCACAACCTGGAGGGCCCAGAACAAAGGAGGAACAGACGTGGGTCGGAGTCTGAAGATCCTGCTCTTGATGGGCGCTGCGATGGTTGTTCTCGCGGCGGCCGCGTGCGGAGGCGACGACGGTGGCGGAGGAGGCGGCGGCACGATCGTGCACGGCACGACCGACCAGCCGGTCTCGTACGACCCCGCCGGTTCGTACGACCTGCCGTCCTGGAACGTCATCTACAACGTCATCCCGGGCCTTCTTGCTCTTCCGCCGGGCGGCAACCAGCCCGAGCCGGAGCTCGCGGAGTCGTGCAAGTTCGACAACCCGAGTACGTACACGTGCACGCTGCGTGACGGGTTGAAGTTCAGCGACGGGAGCGACCTGACGGCGGAGGACGTCAAGGCGTCCTTCGACCGCGTGAACCGGATCAACGACACGAACGGTCCGTCCAGCCTCTTCGGCTCGCTCTACAAGGAGGCCGGAAAGGTCACCGGCCAGGAAGTCGAGGTCGTCGACGACAAGACCGTCACCTTCCACCTGAACCGGCCCGACTCGACGTGGCCGTTCATCATGACGACGGGCGGCGGCGGCATCGTCCCGTCCGAGTATCCGCCGAACAAGCTGCAGCCCGACAAGCAGGCGGTCGGCGCCGGCCCCTACAAGCTGGCCGAGTATCGGCCCGGCGAGCAGACGGTGCTCGAGAAGAACGACGACTACTACGGCGATGCGCCCAAGAACGACCGCATCATCATCCAGTACTTCGACAAGTCGTCCGCACTCAAGCTCGCCGTCGAGAACGGCGAGGTCGACATCGCGTACCGGAACTTGACGCCGACGGAGATCGAAGACCTCCGTTCGGCCGACGGCCTCTCGGTCGTCGAGGGCAACGGCACGGAGATCCGGTACATGGTCTTCAACACGAAGCTCGCGCCGGGCAAGGACCTCGCGGTGCGCAAGGCGGCCGCGTATGTGATCGACCGCCAGGCGATCGCGGACAACGTCTACAACGGCACCGTCCAGCCGCTGTACTCAATGGTGCCGCAAGGGATCGCCGGTCACATCGACGCCTTCAAGACTATGTACGGCGCGACGCCGAACAAGGCGAAGGCAGCGGCGCTCCTGAAGGCGGCCGGCATCAAGACGCCCGTGCAGGCCGAGATCTGGTGGACGCCCTCCCACTACGGCGACTCTTCGGCTGACGAGTATGCGGAGATCAAGCGCGCGCTCGACGGCAGCGGTCTCTTCAAGGTGCAGCTGAAGTCGACAGAGTGGGACCAGTACAGCGAGGCGTACGCCGAGGATCAGTACCCGATCTTCCAGCTCGGCTGGTTCCCGGACTATCCGGATCCCGACAACTACCTCACGCCGTTCTACAGCACCGAGAACTTCCTGAAGAACCACTACTCGAACAAGCGAGTGGACGCCCTGCTCGCCCACCAGAAGGGCTCGACCGACCAGGCAAAGCGCGAGGACGACTTCCGGCAGGTCCAGACGATTGCCGCCCAGGAGGTGCCGATCATCCCGCTCTGGCAGGGGAAGCAGGTCGCAGCCGTGCGTGACGGGATCACCGGCGTCGACAAGACCTTCGACCCGTCCTTCCAATTCCGCTACTGGCTGATCGAAAAGAGCTAAGTAAATGACACGCCGAGATGAGGGTGCGGGAGAGAACCCGCACCCTCATCCGGCAACGACCTAAAGTTTCGGGGGAATGGCCGGAGCACACCACACAACGTCGCTCCGCACCTACGCGCTGACCCGGCTTGCTCTCGCGCTGCCGATGATCTGGATCCTCCTCACGATGGTCTTCGTGCTGCTGCGCGTGGCTCCGGGAGACCCGATCAGCGCCGCGCTCGGCGGCCGGCTCTCGCCGGAGCAGCTGCAGGAGCGGCGCCACGCGGCGGGCTACGACGAGCCGCTGATCAAGCAGTACTTCGAGTACCTCGGCAACGTCGTGACGCTCGACTTCGGCGAGACGATCGTCGACAACCGCCCCGTCACGGAAGTGATCCGCGTGAACGGCGCAGCGACGCTCGAGCTCACGATCGCAGCGTTTCTCGTCTCGATTGTCGTCGGTATCCCGATCGGCCTCATCTGCGGCCGGTACCGAGACACTCCGATCGACGTCATAGGACGCTTCTTCGGGATCGTCATCTACGCGGCGCCGGTGTTCTTCCTCGGCTTCCTCGCGCAGATCATCTTCAGCCAGTGGCTCGGTTGGTTACCCAGCTCGGGGCGAGCGTCGCCCGTGACGAGCTTCGACCTGCACACGACCACGAACCTGTTTTTGATCGACTCGCTCCTCTCGCTGAACTTCGCCGCGTTCACGGACGTTCTCGAGCACCTCATCCTTCCGGCGACCACGCTCGGGCTCGTGATCGGCGGCGTCTTCATTCGCCTGGTGCGCGTCAACGTGCTCCAGACGCTCCAGGGCGACTACATCGAAGCGGCGCGGGCGCGAGGCCTCTCCGAGCGCAATGTCGTCTGGCACCACGCGTTCAAGAACGCGCTCGTCCCAGTGATCACCGTGATTGGGCTGCAGGTGGCCCTCCTGCTCGGCGGCGCCGTCCTCACCGAGCAGACGTTCAACTGGCCGGGAATCGGCTCTGAGCTCGTCCGTTACCTGAACAACCGCGACTACATCGCGATCCAGGGGATCATCACGTTCTTCGCCCTGCTGGTCGTGTTCATCAGCCTGCTGATCGACCTCGTGAACGCGTGGGTCGACCCGAGGGTCAGATACTGATGCGGGGAGACCGCTTCTTTGGCCCGATCCGCGAGGCACGCGGCGTGCCCAAGTGGATCCTGTGGTCGGGGGTCGCGATCACGATGTTCTTCGTCATCCTCGCGCTTTTCGCGCCCGTGATCTCACCGTACAACTTCGACGATTACCAGACCGCGAGCGGCGAGCGCTTCGGAAAGCAGCAGCCTCCGTCCGCTGAGCACCCGTTCGGGACGAACGTCCTCGGCACCGACGTGCTCGCGCGGGTCATCTACGGCGCGCGAACCGCGCTCGAGGTCGTCGTGTTCGCCGTCTTCGTCTCCCTGCTGATCGGCCTGCCGCTCGGCCTCCTCTCGGGCTACTTCGGAGGAAAGCTGGACCGGGTGTTAGTCCTGATCATGGACTCGCTCTTCGCCTTCCCCTACCTGCTCCTCGCGATCGTCATCGCCTTCCTGCTCGTCGACAAGATCGGGCGCGGCGTCGCCAGCGCGGCGATCGCGATCTCGATCGTCTACATCCCGCAGTACTTCCGAGTCGTCCGCAACCACGTGATCAGCGTGCGGGAGGAGTCGTATGTCGAGGCTGCGCGTGCGCTCGGGGCGAAGCCCCGGACGATCATTCGCAAGTACGTGCTCCAGAACGTGATCCAGAGCGTTCCGGTGATCGCGACCCTCAACGCCGCCGACGCAATCCTCACGCTCGCTGCGCTCGGGTTCCTCGGCTACGGGATCCAGCCGACGGACGCCGCGGAATGGGGCTACGACCTCCAGCGCGCGATCGCCGACGCCGGCGCCGGGATCTGGTGGACCGGCCTCTTCCCGGGCCTCGCGATCGTCGCCCTCGTCACCGGGCTGACGCTGCTCGGGGAGGGCTTGAACGACGTCTTGAACCCGGTGCTTCGGCGGCGCCCGATCCAGGACGTCGTCCTGCCGGCGCAGCCCGCGAAGGCGCCCGTCGAGGAGGTCGGCGTGTGAGCGCCGTCCTCACCGTCGAGGATCTGAGGGTCTGGTACGGAACCAACCGCGGGCCGGTGCGGGCCGTCGACGGCGTCTCGTTCGAGATCGGGACGGGGGAGACGCTCGGGCTCGTCGGCGAGTCGGGCTGCGGCAAGTCGACGCTCGGCCGCGGAATCATGGGCCTCCTCCCGCGCGGCGCAGTCATGGACGGGACGATCCAGTTCGGCGGACGCAACATGGTCGAGCTCGGCGACCGCGACCTCCGCCGCCTGCGCGGGCCCGAGATCGGGCTGATCTTCCAGGAGCCGATGACTCGCCTCAACCCCTTGATGCGGATCGAGGACCACTTCAAGGAGACGCTCGAGACCCACGAGCCCTCGCTGACCGACGCAGACGTGCGACGCCGCTCGCTCGACGCCCTCGGGCGCATGGGAATCCCGCCCACCCGCTTCCGCCAGTACCCGCACGAGTTCTCGGGCGGGATGCGGCAGCGGATCATGATCGCGCTCGCACTCGTCCTTCGGCCGAAGCTCATCATCGCCGACGAACCGACGACAGCGCTGGACGTGCTCGTCGAGGCGCAGATCATCTCCATCCTCGACGACCTCAAGCGCAACTTCGACACCGCGCTGCTGCTGATCACGCACAACCTGGGGATCGTCGCCGAGGCCTGCGAGCGCGTCGCGGTCATGTACGCAGGTCATATCGTCGAGGAGGGCGATGCGCGCACCGTGTTCGCGGAGCCCGCGCACCCCTACACGCGCGAGCTCCTGCGCTCGGTCATCTCGCTCCACACGACCGAGCTCAACTACATCCCCGGCGCGCCGCCGGACCTGGCCGATCCGCCACCGGCCTGCCGCTTCCACCCGCGCTGCCCGAACGCGATGGAGGTCTGCGCGCAGAAGGATCCGATCGAGGTGCGCGCAGCGACCGGCCAGCGCGTCCTGTGCTGGCTGCACGGGCCGGAGGAGGAGATCCCGGCCGGCGCCGAGGAGCCGCTCGAGCGCGAGGCGATCGCGATCGCCGAAGAGGCCTAGACACGGAGGGGGAGCCC
>JBKPGE010000256.1:0-3045 GCA_046729215.1 Actinomycetota bacterium
CCGGACGGGAAGCCCTTCTCGACGTAGGCGTCCGGGCTCTGGATCGACTCGTGGACGAACTCGTCGAGCGGCTTGCCGGCCGTCTTCGCGTACTGCGGGAGCTTGTCGAGATCCGGGCCGGTGGTGCCGGTCGAGCCCGCCGGCTTGAACGTGTGGCAGCCGCCGCAGCCGCTCTGAGCGAAGACCTGCTTGCCGGCCGTCGGGTTGCCCTTGGCCGGTGTGGGCGGCTGAGCCTGGGGCACCGTGCCCTCGACGGTCTCGGGCAAGGGCTGCACTGTGTCCTCGCCTCCACAACCCGCTACCAGCGCTCCGAGGACGACGAGCAGGGCGAGTCGGCGCACGGCGGCCAGTCTATAGCGGCAAAGAGAGTACGTTTCCTAGTGCGTGACCGCCGCCATCTCGCGCCTCGTTTCACCTCGCCGGGAAGCGCTGCTCGCCGGTGGGCTTGCCTGTGCCGTCGCCGCAGTGCTCGTCGCGTTTGCGCCGGAGTCCGGCGACGCACCGGCTCACCTCTACCGGACACTGCTCGTCCGGGAGGGCGTGCTCGTCTGGGACAACCTCTGGTACGGCGGCCACTATCCGCTCGCCTCGTACAGCCTCCTCTACTACCTCCCGGCTGCGTTGGTGGGGAACCTGCCGCTCGTGTTCGCGGCGGTCGTCCTCTCGGCCGCCTTCTTTGCAGCGCTGGTCGAGGGCGAGTGGGGGGAGGCGGGGCGCTGGCCCGCCCGAGTCTTCGGCATCCTCGCCGCGGGGCCGATCTTCCTCGGCACGTACAGCTACGCACTGGGCCTCGCGGCCGGCCTCGGCGCCCTGTGTGCACTCCAGCGCGGCCGCCGTTGGCTCGCCGCCGGCGCCGCGGCGCTGACGCTCGGCTTCAGCCCGCTCGCGTTCATGTTCCTATGCCTCGTGCTGCTGGCGCTCTTCCTTGTCCGCGGCCGCTTTGGGCGCAGCGCGCTCGTCTTCGGCTCTGTGATTGCCGGGATCGCGGCGGTGCAGCTTCTCGCGCTCGAGCTCTTCCCAAGCGGCGGCGACTACCCGTTCCGCGCGCTCGAGCTCGTTGCGGTGTTAACGGTCAGCGCGCTGGGCGCGACGCTTGCGCGCGGCGCTCGGCACGGCGCACTGCTCGCGGCCTTCTTCCTCGTCTGGGGCTCGGCGAGCGTGATCATGTTCGAGGTCGCGACGCCGATCGGGGAGAACCTCACGCGCCTGCGCTCACTGGTCTTTCCGTTGATGCTGCTGACAGGGTTCGTCGCCCGTTTTTCTCCCCGGTGGCTCGCTGCTCTCGCGCTGTCGGCCGCGCTCGTCTACAACGTCGCGCCCTACGCGGCGCCCGCGATCGAGGGAACCGATCTCCGACCCGCGCACCACGCCTTCTGGGGGCCGGCGATCGAGTTCCTCGAGAGCTCCAGTCCAAACTACCGGGTCGAGGTCGTGCCGACGTTCGATCACTGGGAGGCGTACTGGCTTCCCAGCGCAGGGATCCCCATCGCGCGCGGCTGGTACCGGCAGATCGACATGGCGCAGAACAAGCTCTTCTACCAGCGGCCCTTGGCGGCGCCGTCCTACCGCGATTGGCTCCGGCGCATGGGCGTCCGCTTCGTCGTGCTGCCTCACACCCGTCTCGGCCAGAAGGGCGAGAAGCGCGAGGCCGCGCTGCTTCGCTCCGGCCTGTCTGGGCTGCGGCCGGTCTTCCTCGACGGCCGCGTGACGATCTACGAGCTTCCTCGCCCAGACCCGATCTTGACCGGGCCGGGTGCCCCCCGGATCACGTATCTAGATCACTCTCGCGTCGCCGGGCGGCTGACGAAGCCGGGCACGTTCGCTCTGAAGATCCGCTACACGCGTTACTGGACCGTCCGAACCGGCGCAGTTTGTGTAGAGCGCGGGACGGGGGGAATGACTCGGATCAAGGCGACCCGCCGAGGGCGGTTCGTGCTCCGCGTTCCCGAGAACCCCGACGATCTCGTTGGGTTTCTCGTCGGCCGTCCCGGCGCGCACTGTTGAGCGTCGGTCACCGCGAGGTCCAAAGCTAATCTGTCCGCAATGAAGCGGAAGGCCTATGGACGTGATTTCGGGCTGTCCCTGCGCATGGTTTCGACCTTGTTCCTGCTGGGCGCCCTCTACGTCGCGTTCTTCGTCGTCCTGATCAGCGTCGTCCAGGCGCCGTTCTTCCTCGTGATCGTGATCATGGGCGGGCTGGCGTTCCTCCAGTACTTCACGTCGGACAAGGTCGCTTTGGCGGCGGCCGGCGCGAAGGTGGTCGAGCGGGATCAGGCGCCCGAGCTGCACGACATGGTCGAGCGGCTGTCCGCGATGGCCGATCTGCCGAAGCCGCGCGTGGCGGTGATCCCGACCGATGTCCCCAACGCGTTCGCGACCGGGCGCAATCCCAAGAACTCGGTCGTCGCCGTCACCGAGGGCCTCTGGAACCGGCTGAGCAAGCCGGAGGTCGAGGCCGTCCTCGCCCACGAGCTTTCGCACGTCGCGAACCGCGACGTCGCGATCATGACGATCTCGAGCTTCTTCGCGATGGTCGCTGCGTTTCTGATGCGCATGGGCATGTGGGGCGGGATGTTCGGGGGCGGGGACCGCGATCGCTCCGGCGGTGCGCCGGTCTGGCTGATCATGTTCGCGGTCTCGATGCTGACGTACGTGATCAGCTACGTGCTGATCCTGATGATCTCGCGCTATCGCGAGTACGCAGCCGACCGCGGCTCGGCAATCATCACGGGCGCGCCCGAGAACCTGATGAGCGCGCTGCAGCGGATCGCGTCGAACATCGCGCAGATCCCGCAGCGAGACCTTCGCGAAGTGCAGGGCATGAACGCGTTCTTCATCGTCCCGACGAGCGTCAAGCGCGCGACGGCCGGGCTCTTCATGACCCACCCGCCGCTCGAGAAGCGTCTTGCCCGGCTCGCGGAGATCGCCCGCGAGATGGGCCGCCCGGTTTAGTGCCCCTTCCGGGGCACTAGGAGCCGTCGGCTGGGCCTCCGCGACGTCCTCTTCGGGCGGTCCGGCCTGAAGAAGGCACAGCGCGACGCTCTC
>JBKPGE010000257.1:0-38067 GCA_046729215.1 Actinomycetota bacterium
GTTGAACCCCTCGATCGGCCCGCCCGGCACGGAGCCGTAGTGGATCACGACGCCGTCGAGCACCTCGTACTGGTTGGACGTCACGATCTTCGGGTAGTACGCCAAGCCGAAGAAGCCGCCGCCGCTCGTCGAAGATGTCCCGGGTGTTCCGGTCGCGAACGGTCGTCTTGCCGGAGCGCGTCGTCGACTCCGGGCCGATCAGACCGTTGAAGACGCCGTAATCCGGCGAACGGAAGGCACTAAACGCCGCGATCGAAAGCTGGTTCCGCCCGCTGAGGCCGGCGAGACGAGCGCACCGATTGCAGCCGCCGCAAGGATGGAGATTGCGGTCGCAGCGAGGACGCGACGCGACCGCGAACGAAGCAGGTTCAAGGCTGTACCCCCTGCTCGTTCCTCAGATGCGCGGGAGCGTGCTCGATATCGCTTACGACATGTCCCACGGCACGCCGCCGGTGTCCCACGCGACGAGGCAGAGCGGAGCGATCGCCTCAGCTACGGCGTCGAGGTCCTCCGCTTGGCGGCCGACCCGCAGCTCGCCGATCACGCGGCCCTCGTACGGGATCGGCACGGCTGCCGCGGGGTCTCCCCGCTGAAGGCCGCTCGAGGGCCCGAGAGCGAGCTCGTCGCCCTCCACCAGGTAGATCGCGGCCCAGTCAAGGCGATCGGCGAGGACGTCGACGACCTGTCGGAGCGAGTCATCGGCCTCACCACGCCGATCGAGGATCGGCTGAATCACATCTCGCAAGAGTCGCCCTCGAAATCACGGACGCGCTCTCTGAGCCAATCCGGGATGCGGCGCGCGTTCCGCTCGTCCAGGTCGACGAGCACGAGCGTCTGGTGTGCCGTGGCGAGCAGCATGTCGTCGTCGACCCGGTACGCCGCGCACTCGTAGGTGGCGCTTGTGTTGCCGATGCGCGAGACGCGGATGAAGACCTCGATCAGATCGTCGAAACGGGCCGGCGCGAAGTAGTCGATCGTGTTCGCGCGCATGACGAACTCGTCCTGCTCGGAGAACTTGCCCGGGAGCATCTCCAGATGCCGGTGGTATTCGACCCTCGCCGTGTCGAAGTACGGCATGTAGCGGCCGTAGTAGACGACCCCCTGGGCATCCGTGTCGGAGAAGCCGACGCGGGCGAGCGCCGAGTACTTGAACGGCGCCTTTCGATCCGTCAGCCGTCCGAGCTCGAGCGATGCGCTACCCGCGGATGACGTCGAGCACCTCGTCGCGTTTCTGCTCCATCAGCTCCTTCGACCGGGCCTCCAGATTGAGCCGGAGCAGGGGCTCGGTGTTCGAGGGTCGCACGTTGAAGTGCCAGTCTTCGGCGGCCACGGAGATCCCATCCAGGTGCGAGATCTCGCCCTGGGACGCGAAGCCCTCCTTGAGCTCCTGGAGCTTGACGGCGACGTCCGAAACGGGCGTGTTCAGCTCGCCGGTGATGAAGTAGCGCTCCCGGTACGGACGAAGGATCTCCGACAGCTTCTGACCCCTGCGCGAGACGAGCTCGAGCATGAGCAGGAACGGGATCACGCCTGAATCAGCCTGATAGAAGTCGCGGAAGTAGTAGTGGCCCGAGACCTCGCCGCCGAAGACGGCGCCCTCCTCGCGCATGCGGAGCTTGATGAACGCGTGGCCGACGCGGTTGATCAGCGGGATACCGCCGGCCCGCTCGATCGTCTCGGGAACGGCCCAGCTCGCTCGAACGTCGTAGATGATCTTCGCGCCGGGCTCCTTTTCGAGGATCGACTCTGCTAGCAGCGCGGTCACGAAGTCCCCCGGCACGAACTCGCCGGTATCGTCGATGAAGAAGCAACGGTCGGCGTCTCCATCGAACGCGACCCCGAAGTCGGCTCCCTCCGCCTTTGTCCGCTCCATGACGAACTCACGGTTCTCGGGAAGGAGCGGGTTTGGCTCGTGGTTGGGGAACGTTCCGTCCGGCTCGAAGTAGTACCGGATGGCATCGACCTGCGGCAGCCGCTCCAGCACGGGCGGCAGCATCACGCCGGCCATGCCGTTGGCCGCCTCGATCACCACGCCGAGTGGGCGGATCGCGTCGATGTCGACGAACGAGACCACCCGGTCGACGTATGCGGGCCAGATGTCGGCCTTCTTGACACTGGCGGTGCCCGTGGGCTCGCCGAAGGGCTGGAGGGCGCGGTCCCTGATCTCGAGCAGGCCGGACTCGCCGCCGACGGGTAGTGCGCCCCGCCGCACGATCTTCATCCCGTTGTACTCCTTCGGGTTGTGGGAGGCAGTGATGGCGATCCCGCCGTCCAGGTCGAGGTGTCCGACGGCGAAGTAGACCATCTCCGTGCCGACGAGACCCAGATCTGACACGTCGGCCCCTGCGTCGACCGCTCCTCGTATGACTGCGTCGGCCATGCCCGGTGACGACAGGCGCATGTCGTGTCCGACGGCGATCCGCTTCGGCTCGAACTGCTCGACGTACGCCCGCCCGATCGCGTAGCCGCCCTCCTCGTCCAGCTCGCTCGGATAGAGGCCGCGAACGTCGTACGCCTTGAAGACCTTCGGATCGAGCACGGCCGGATGCTACGGGAACCCTTCAGCCGCTCACGGGCCTTCATCGCCCCGAACCGCGGTCTCATTCGCGTGATCGACGTCAGAAGCGGTCGCGTTATCGCGCCCGCTGAGACGTCCCGCGGCTTCTGCCCTCCGAATTCACCTGGTGGTAGCGGCCTAAAAGACCGTACTTCCCGGGACGTTTTGCACGTCCCGGTTCGTTTCTACACTTATGGGGGTGGAGCGAAAGCTTGCCACTGTGCTGTTCGTGGACCTCGTGGGGTCCACAGCGTTTCTTGCCGGCACCGATCCAGAGGTGGCACGCCGCCGCGTGCAGCAGTACTTCGACCGCGTCCAGCACTGCGTCGTCACACACGGTGGAATCGTCGAGAAGTTCGCCGGGGACGCCGTCATGGCTGCCTTCGGCATCCCCCAGGCGCACGAGGATGACGCCGAGCGCGCCATTCGGTCGGCGCTCGCGATCATGGACTCCGTCAGGGAGCTCGGTCTCGAGGCCAGGATCGGCGTGGAGTCCGGAGAGGTCGTGGTCGACTCCGTCGAATCTACGTTCGCCACGGGCGAGGCCGTCAACGTGGCCGCGCGGCTCCAGCAGGCGGCGCCGGCGAACGAGATTCTCATCGGCCCGGCCGCCCACCGGCTTACGCTCGGCTGCTTCGAGGTCGATGACGAGGGCCCGATCGATGCGAGGGGCCTAGCCGAGCCGGTCTGGACGTGGCGGGTGCTGGGCGCGACGCGGTTCGAAGCAACGACGCGGCAGTTTTCGGCTCCGCTCGTCGGCCGGGACGCGGAACTCGAGTTGCTGGAGAACACCTACTCCCGTGCGGTTCGCGACCGTCGGGCCCACCTGTTCACGATCTTCGGCGACGCAGGCGTTGGAAAGAGCCGCCTGGCGCGCGAATTCATCGACGGGCTGGAATCGGCGACGATCCTCTTCGGCCGGGCGCTGCCGTATGGCGAAGGCGTGACGTATTCGGCGCTGGCCGACATGGTCAAGGTCGCAGCGGGTATCGCGGACGATGACCCGCTCGACGAAGCGATCGAGAAGCTCCGGGACTGCTGTCCGGACGAGGCAGTCGCCGACCTCATGGGTCTCGCCACAGGAGTCCTTCAGGCCGTGCAGTCGGAGCACAACCAGCAGGAGATCGCTTGGGCTGCACGAGCCTGGGCCGAGAAGCTTGCCGAGCCGCAGCCGCTCGTGCTCGTCTTCGAAGACATTCACTGGGGCGAGGAGCCGCTGCTCGAGTTGATCGAACACCTCGGGACCTGGGTGCGGGGCGTCCCGTTGCTGCTCCTCTGCCTTGCGCGGCCCGAGCTGCTCGACATCCGTCCTGGGTGGGGCGGAGGCAGGGTCCGCGCGACCGCGATCGAGCTCGAGCCGCTTGGCGCAGCCGACAGCGAGGAGCTGATCGAAGCGCTGCTCGACGACCAGGAGCTGGCGGACGACGCCCGCATCGCGCTCTTCGAAAAGACCGAAGGCAACCCGCTCTTCGTCGAGGAGACGATCCGCATGCTCTCCGAGGCGAACGGCTCGAGAATCGACCGCATCCCCGACACATTGCAGGCCTTGATCGCGGCTCGGATCGACCATTTGCCGTCCGGCGAGAAGTCGGTCCTGCAGCGCGCGGCCGTGATCGGGCGCAGCTTCTGGGCCGGCGCTGTCGCATACCTCGGCAGCCAGGAGGACGGCGGGCTCGAGCCGCTGCTCGATGACCTGCTCCTGCGCGAGTTCGTCCTGTCCGAGCCGCGCTCGACGATCAGCGGCGAGGACGCCTATCGCTTCAAGCACGTTCTCATCCGCGAGGTCGCCTACGGCGGCCTCTCGAAGACGGCTCGAGCTTCGCACCATCGTCGGTTCGCCGAGTGGCTCGGAGAGCGGGCCCGCGAGGAGCTGCTCGAGGTTCGGGCGTATCACCTCGAACAGGCCGCGGCGCTGCTCGCCGAGCTCGACGGCGCACCGCCGGAGGAGCTCGCGACGGAGGCGGCCGAGGCGCTGGAGAAGGCCGGAAGGCGCGCACTGGCGCGTGAGGCGAACACGACCGCCCGCAGACTGCTTCATCGCTCGGTCGAACTCGAGCCGACGCTCGAGCGCCGATACCTGGCGGGTCGCGCTGCGTGGCGTATGAGCGATTTCCCGACCGTCTCGAACGAGATGGAGGACGTGCTCCTCGGGGCCCGCGAAGCAGGCAACAGCGATATGGAAGCGCGGGCGCTGACGGCACTTGCAGAGGTCACACTCCTCCGCGAGGCCGATGTCGGCCGCGCCGAACAGCTCGCGGAGAAGGCGCTGGAGGTATCGGAGAGCGACGACAGCCGGATCGACGCGGTGATGGTTCTAGAGACTGCTTCGTGGTGGCGTGGCCGGCTCGGTGAGGCGGAGGCATATGCAGAAGAGGAGCTCGAGATCGCCCGGCGCCTAGGGCGCGACGATCTCGAGAGCAACGCGCTGCTCGATCTCGCCGGGATCTACATCGCTCGCCGCGAAGGCGATCGCGCAGAGCCGCTGATCGCGCAGGCGATGGAGCTCGCCGAGGAGAGCGGCTCGCTGAAGGCCCTGGCACATGCCTTCACGGAATCGGCAGACCTTCACGCTTTCCGAGGACGTCAGGACGAGGCATTGGCCGACTACAAACGCGCCCGCGACCTCTCCGCTGAGGTCGGGTCCGCGACGAGCCTCGCGAAGTCGATTATGCGAATTGGCCGCCTGGTGGCGAGACGTGGCGACATCGCGGAGGCGGAGCGTCTCTTCCGCGAGTCGATCCGCATCCTCCAGCCGACCGAGGACCGCGGAACGCTCTGCGAGGTCCAGCGGAGCCTGGCCGAGATCCTGCTCGAGCAGGGGAAGATCGACGCGGCCGAGGTCTACGCGTTGAAGGCCGTGGAGACGACCGGCCCCCAGGACGTGAGCTCGCAGGCGACGACCCGCAAGACCCTTGCATTGGTGCGGGCGGCGCAGGGACGGGACGACGAAGCCGAGGTGCTCTTCCGCGAGGCGATCGACATCCTGGAGCGCAGCGAGTACACGCGCTTCCTTTCGGAGCCGCTGAAGGCGATGATTCAGTTCCTCGAGGCGCGCGGGCGCGTGGAAGACGTCCTCGGCTTCGAGGAGCGTCTCGCCGAGCTTCGTGCGGGCGCCGTGCCCGAAGAGACGGCCGCCCGAATCGCCTGAGCGAAGCTCGCCTCGCTCTTCGAGAGCGGCGCCGTCTATTACCCGACGATCCTCATCTCCCTGCTCGGGGCTCGCGCGCTTCGTCACCGGCCGCTTGCGGCCGAGGTTCGGCTAGCGGCCAAGGCCGCTCGGATCGCCTGATGTGACTCCTCATCCGGCGATTCGCTGATCACAGTCGCCGGGCGGTCGAGTTGCACCAGCGCCTCGCCGAGCGGTTCGGCCCGTAGCGTTCCCTCGCCGTAGGCCAGATGCTTCGTCTCGTTCCGGTTCGCGTACGCGATGTCGGAGAAGTGGACGTGGAATGGGGCTCCCGGCTCGATCACCTCGTCGGCCCGGGCCAGCACGTCCGCGAAAGCAGCGGTTTCCGAGAACCCGCCGTCGGTGACGGCGTGCATGTGGGCGAAATCCAGCACCGGGCGGACCCAGCCGAGGCGGCGTGAGATCTCGAGGACGTCGTCGATCGTGCCGAGCTCGCGGACGCGGCCCATGACCTCGACGCCGAACGGGACCGCGCGATCTTTCCCTACCAGCCGCTCGCGAAGCTCGGCGAGCTGCTCGACGACGGAGTCGATCGCGTCCGCGCGCTTTCGCCCGAGGAGGAAACCAGGATGGAAGACGACGACCTCGGCGCCCGTGGCGACAGCCACGCCGGCCGAGTGGTCGAGCATCCCGACCGCCATCCGTTGCTTCTTGTCCCGCTCGACATGGCCCATGAAGCCCGCGATCGGAGCGTGGACGGAGAGCGCGATCTCTTTTTCGCGGGCAAGCGTGCCGAAACGCTCGGCCCAGTCGTAGTCCATCCAGAACTTGCCCTCGAAGTCGACCTCGCAGGCGCTGTAACCCCGTTCCAGCAGGAGCTCGATCGCCGCTTCCGGCGACTCGCGCGACGGTACTCGCGCCGGGCCGAATTTCAACTCGCCCATGTCCGTGGACCGTAGCCCACGGATGCCGTCCGATCCCCTTCCTACCCTGATCTCATGGCCAAGGGCCCAACTCGTATCGACCTGCTCGAGCTCGACATCGACCTCCGCCTCACCGACCTCTGGCGCGAGGCGGCCGATGTCGGCGAGTGGAACCTCGAGATCGTGGCGGCCTTCATGCGCGCCGCGTACGGCAAGGGGTACTGCGACGCGCTGACCGAGGACGAGCCTGGCTCCCTCTGCCATGAGCACGGCTACCGCATCCCGGGCCGGCGCCCGGCGCCAACCAGAGAAGCCTCGTAACCACGGGGCTACACTTGCGGCGTGGCGCGTCGCCGTGCCAGCCCGTCCCGCCTCGTCATCGCGCTTGGTGTGGCCTCGATGCTCGGGATCTTCCTGATCTACACCGCGATCGCAGGTGGAACGCCGCAGCTGCGCCCGAGCGAGCTTCGGCCAGGCCAAGGTGAAGTCGCGCTCATCGGCAAGGTCGTCGGCCCCGTCACGGGCGACGCGCGAGGCGCGGGCATGCGGTTCCGCGTTCGCGACGTCAAGGGTCAGAGCTCGATTCGAGTGCTCTACTGGGGCTCGGTGCCGGACATGTTCCGGACCGGCCGTGACGTCTCGCTGAAGGGCAAGCTGCGCGGGGACACGTTTGTCGCAGTCCCGAGCACACTCGTGACAAAGTGCCCGTCGAAGTACACGGATAAGAAGTCCTCCTAATGCCCGAGCTGGGGCGGGTTGCACTCGTGGCCTGCCTCGGGCTGGCGGCGTACGCGGTGGTCGGAGGAGTCCTGGGCGCTCGCACCGGCCGACGGCGCCTGTCCGAGTCGGCCGAGAACGCGGTCATCGCCTCCTTCCTGGCCGCGCTCGTCGCGTCGGGCGTCCTCGTCGCAGCGCTCCTGCAGAAGGACTTCAGCTTCGTCTACGTCTGGGAGCACACGAGCATCGAGCTGCCGCGTTCCTACACGCTGTCCGCGTTCTGGGGCGGGCAAGAAGGCTCCCTGCTGCTCTGGCTGTTGATCCTCACCGGCTTTTCCGCGCTCGCTGTGCTCCTCGGACGGCGCTCAGCGCGCAGCCTGCTGGCCTGGACCGTCCCGGTGCTCGGGGCGGTGGCGGCGTTCTTCTCGTTGCTCCTCGTCGCGGTCTCGAGCCCGTTCGCCACGCAGGCGGCGCCTGCCGACGGACAGGGGCTCAATCCCAGCCTCCAGAACCCGTACATGCTCGCGCACCCGCCGCTGCTCTACCTGGGGTTCGTCGGGCTGACGATCCCTTTCGCGTTCGCGATGGGGGCGCTGCTCGCCCGGCGAGGTGACGAGCTCTGGATCGTCGTCACCCGCCGCTGGACGCTCGTCGCCTGGACGTTTCTAGGCTTCGGCCAGCTTCTCGGCGCGCACTGGGCCTACGTCGAGATCGGTTGGGGCGGGTACTTCGCGTGGGATCCGGTCGAGAACGCCGCGCTGATGCCATGGCTGGCCGCGACCGCGTTCCTGCACTCGGTGATGATCCAGGAAAAGCGCGGGATCCTGAAGATCTGGAACGTCCTGCTCGTTGTCGGCGCCTTCGCGCTCGCGCTGTTCGGGACGTTCCTCACGCGCTCGGGAATCCTGAGCTCGATCCACTCGTTCACCGAGAGCTCGATCGGCCCGTGGTTCCTGGGCTTCATTGGGATCGTCGTCGCCAGTGCGACGGCGCTGATCATCTCGCGGCTCCCGCTGCTGCGCTCCAAGACTCGGCTCGAATCGCCGATCTCGCGCGAGGCGACATTCCTCTACAACAACCTGCTGCTCGTCGCTTTCTGCCTGACGATTCTGTGGGGCGTCGCCTACCCGATCCTGACCGAGGCCGTGCGAGGCGAGCCGATCACGGTGGGGCCGCCGTACTACAACTTCTTCCTCAAGACCTTCGGCCTGCCCCTGCTCCTGCTGATGGGCATCGGCCCGCTGATCGCGTGGCGGCGGGCGTCGCTGCGGGGGCTGGGAAGGATCTTCGCGTGGCCGATCGGGGTCGCGCTCGTGACGGGTCTCCTGCTTCTCGCCCTCGGCGCGGGCTCGTCGCTCCCGGGCCTTGTCGGCTACACGTTTTGCGCGTTCGTGCTCGCTTCGATCGTGCTCGAGTTCGCGCGCGGAACGAGGGCGCGTCGGGCGCTCTCCGGCGGCTCATGGCCGAACGCCCTCGCCGAGCTGGTGGGCCGCAATCGCAGGCGCTACGGCGGCTATGTCGTCCATGCGTCGATCGTGCTGCTCGCCATCGGTGTGATCGGCTCGTCGGCGTACGACTCGACGCGGGAGCAGCGCCTCGCGCGCGGCGAGAAGATGACGGTCGGCGGCTACACGCTGACCTACCGGGGAGCAGAGCAGAGGCGTGGGGCGAACGCGATGGAGCTGCGGGCCCTCGTCGACGTCCAGCGCGGCGGCGAGCGGCTCGGCACGATGCGGCCCGGGAAGAACAGCTATTTCGCCGAGCAGCAGGTCTCCAATGAGGCAGCGATCCGCTCGGACCGGCTGAACGGCGAGGACCTGTTCCTGATCGCGGAACAGATCGGTTCCGACCGGGTGTTCCTGAAGGTTCTCGTCAAGCCCCTCGTCAACCTGATCTGGATCGCGGGGCTCGTGTTCCTGGGCGGCGCGCTGATCGCCCTGTGGCCGGACGCCCGTGAGCAACGCCGCCTGGCGCTCCGTTACGGGCGGCAAGAGGCGCTCGCGAGAGCATGAGCATCGAGCTGGCGCTCGGCGCGCTGCTGGCCGCAGCCGTCGTGATCTTCGTGGCCCTGCCGTTCCTGCGAGCCGGCGAGGGCCCGCGCGCGGTCGAGCTGAATCAAGAAGCGTTGGTGGCGGCGGAGGAACGAGATCGCGCGCTCACCGAGCTGAAGGAGCTCGAGTTCGACCACCGCACCGGGAAGATCACCGACGAGGATTACCGCGCGCTCGTGCAGCCGCTTCGCCGGGTGGCGGCGAGGCGGCTGGACAACGGCACAGCGTTGTCTAGGGAGACTCCAGAAGTCCCCTCCGAGCAGCACTTTTCGGCGAGTTCACCGCCATCCAGCCGATCAAAGCGTTAGCATTCTGCCGCGAGTCCGCGAGGGAGGTCTCTGCGGCTCACGAATTCCGCCCGTATGGCTCGTCGAATCGTCTGCTGCCTCGCACTCGTCCTGCTCGTCGCGGCACCCTCGTCGGGCGGTCTGTACGACCGCAAACAGGACGTTGACAACCGCATCGCGGGACTGAACTCCAAGCTCGCTCAGGCTCTGGAGCGAGAGGCCTCGCTGACTGCCGAGATTGCATCCGTCTCACAGCGGATCAGGTCGCTGGAGGCCGACGTCGGCGACGTCTCGAGCCGCTTGGCGGTGCTGGAGGACGACCTCGCGCTCCATCAGCGCAAGCTCGACGCCCTGACCGCTCTGTACAAGCTACAGAGCGAGCGGCTTGCCTTCCTCCGCAGCCAGTACGAGCTGTCAGTCGATCGGCTGAGCGCCCGCCTGGTCACGATCTACGAGGGCGACGATCCTTCGACGCTCGACGTGCTCGTGGAGGCCAAGAACTTTCGCGACATCCTCGATCAGCTGGAGTTCCTGGAGTCGATCGCCGACCAGGACCGCACGATCGTCAAGCAGGTCGCCGGAGCCCGGGATCACATGCGGGAGCTCCGCGCGCGGACCGGGAAGACGAAGGACCGCGTCGCGGCGGTCACGCGGGTCATCAAGGTCCGTACCGAGCAGGCGCGGGCACTACGGACGCAGCTCATCGCGCAGCAGCACGGGCTCGCCCACGCCCGCAAGTCGCGCCGGGCGAGCCTCGCCGACGTTCATGAGAACGCAGAGCAGTACGCGAGCGAGGCGGCTGCTCTGCAAGCGGAGAGCGCCAATCTCGCCGCTCAGATCCGTTCGGCGCAGGCCGCCGCCGCCCAGTCGTCGGTCACGTACTCCTCCAGCGGCTCGAGCGACACGACGCCCTCCGCCAGCGGACTCATCTGGCCGGTGAGCGGTCCCGTCGTCAGCCCGTTCGGCATGCGCTGGGGGCGGATGCACGAAGGGATCGACATCGGCGCCGGCTATGGCACGCCGATCGCGGCAGCGGCGTCAGGAACTGTGATCTACGCCGGCTGGATGGGCGGATACGGGAACCTGATCATCATCGACCACGGCGGCGGTATCGCAACGGCCTACGGGCACCAGTCCAGCTTTGCCGTCGGCGGCGGTCAGGTCTCTCAGGGGCAGACGATCGGCTACGTCGGCTGCACTGGCCACTGCTTCGGCCCGCACCTCCACTTCGAGGTGCGTGTCAACGGATCACCGGTCGACCCGCTCGGGTACCTGTAGAGCAGGGCCTTCGGCCTCGCTGAAAGTCTCACGACTTTCAGCGACCGGAGCCGGGGCCGCCGTACTTGGAGTTCCTTCTCGAGGAGCCGCTCAGAGCGGCACGGGCCATGTCCCGTTCCGCGGCGAAACGGCGCGTGGCCGGTCGTATCATGAGCGCATGCTGCGTCGGCTCTTCAGACGCAAGAAGTGGACTTAGGCTGAGCTCGCCGAGCTAGACCGGGCACGACGTGAAGCCGAGAAGAATCGGCACCGGCCGAGGCGGAGATCGCCCTTCAAAACGCCCACGTCGAGGGGTACCTCGACCGCCATCCGCCTGACGAGTTCCTTCACTGACGTCGGCCGGTCGGCTGCAGCAAGCGCAGATCCGGCAGATTTCGATGGCGCTCGTCCATGTCGAAGCCGTAGCCGACGAAGAACTCGTCCGGGACGGTGAAGCCGACGTAGCGCACCGGCAGGTCCTCGACCAGGCGGCGGTATGGGCGATCGAGGAGCGTCACGGCGGCAAGCGAGGCCGGCTCCCGCAAGAGCAGCGTCTTTGCGAGGTAGTTGAGCGTAAGCCCGGTGTCCACGATGTCCTCCACCAGCAGGACGTGCCTGCCGTTGATGCTCATGCTCAGGTCCTTGAGCAGCCGTACCTGCCGTCCGCTGGCGCCGTTCCCCTCGTACCCGGCGAGGGCGATGAAGTCGAGGTTGTGGACGATCGGGAGCGCCCGCGAGAGGTCGGCGACGAAAACGACCGCGGTCTTCAGCGAGGCCACGAGGATCGGCTCCAGATCGTCGTAGTCGGCGGCGATCTCCGCGCCGAGCTCCTCGACGCGCGCCTGAATCTCCTCGGACGAGAGATACACCTCGCCGACGCGCGGATCCGCTAGGACGCCAGGTCGAGTCTGTATCGCTGGGCCAGGCGCTCGATATCGCGCCGATAGAAGAGCTTGACGTTGACGTCGGGGTAGCGCTCTCGCAGCTTGCGGAGCTTGCGGTTCTTTCGGGTCACGAGCGACTGCTTCATCACGGTCAGCTCGAGGTAGAGATTCTGTTCGGGAAGGTAGAAGTCCGGGGTGAACGCCTCGACGATTCGGCCGTCGGCGTCCTCCTCGAGCACGAACGTACGCGGCTCATACGCCCAGGGGATCCCGTAGTAGTCGAAGAGCTTCGCGCACTCGAGTTCGACATCGTTCGCGAAGCGAGGCTCACCCTCGCCCTGATATGCCTGGAAATCGGGGACTTTTCGGGACAACCAGAAAGAGGGTAGCAACGGGTTCGGACGCGCCCGAGAGTCCGAGCCACTCCGCGGTCACGCCCTACACTTCGATCATGGCGGGCAGGAACGGCGCGTTCACGATCGCGCACATCTCGGACATCCACTGTGGCGATCCGGGGTTCGTGCCGAGCCTGATGGAGCGTGCGATCTCGGAGATCAACGACCTCCAGCCGGACGTCGTCATCTGTTCCGGCGATCTGACGACGTTCGGCTTCAAGCAGGAGTACCTACAAGCGCGCGAGTACCTCGACATGCTCGCCTGCCAGCGGCTCGTCGTGATCCCGGGCAACCACGACTCGCGCAACGTCGGCTACATGCACTTCGAGGCGCTCTTTGGCGAGCGGCAGCAGGTGATGCAGGTCAAAGGGGTCACTGTCGTCGCCGTCGACTCCAGCGAGCCCGACCTTGACCATGGTCAGATCGGACGAGGCCGCTACTCCTGGATCGAGGAGCAGTTCTCAGCGCCGGCCGACTTCCGAATCTTCGTCCTCCACCATCACTTGCTTCCGGTTCCGGGCACGGGCCGGGAGCGCAACATCGTCTACGACGCCGGCGATGTGATCGAGTGCCTCCAGCGTTCTGGCGTCGACCTCGTCCTCTCGGGGCACAAGCACGTTCCCTACGCGTGGAAGCTGGAGGAGATGTTCGTTGTCAACACCGGGACCGTGTCGTCCCTGCGGCTTCGGGGCAACACGAGGCCCTGTTACAACCTCGTTGAGGTCACCGGGAACCACGTGGACGTCTGGCGCAAGTACCCGTTCCACGGGCAGGAGCGCATCATCCAGTTCTCGCTCGAGACGCGTGCCTTCGAGAAGTACACGGGGAAGATCGAGACAGAGGTGACGACTCGATGAGTCGGGCGCTGGCCCTCATCGACGGCGAGCACTACGCGCCTGTGGTGCGCGCAGCGCTGCAGGAGCTCCCGCACGAGGTGGTCGGCGCCATGCTCGTCGGCGGCGTGGAAAAGCTGCGTGGAGACGACGACTACGGTGTCCCGGTCGCCGACGACCTCGACGAGGCGCTCGCACGCTTCGAGCCCGACGTCGTCCTCGACCTCTCGGACGAGCCGGTGCTCGGGCCCCGGGAGCGGTTCCGCCTCGCGAGCCGCGTGCTCGCACGCGGGATCGCCTACGAAGGAGCGGATTTCTCGCTGAGGCCGCCCTGGTTCGACTCCTTCGACCTTCCGTCCCTTGCGGTGATCGGGACCGGCAAGCGGCTGGGCAAGACGGCGGTGACGGGCTACGGCGCTCGGCTTTTAGCGGAGAACCACGACGTCGTCGTCGTCTCGATGGGCCGTGGTGGGCCGCCGGAGCCTGAGGTCGCCGACATCAGTCCGACTGTCGACGACCTGCTCGCGCTCTCGCGCGCCGGCGCGCACGCGGCATCGGATTACCTCGAGACCGCTGCGTTGGCCGGTGTGCCGACGATCGGCTGCAGACGGTGTGGCGGCGGCCTCGCCGGCGCGCCGTGGACGACGAACCTCGCCGAGGGCATGCGCAAGGCGCTCGAGCGCGACCCTGACCTCGTCGTCTTCGATGGCAGTGGCGCTGCGATCCCGCCGGTCGAAGCTCGGGCTCGCATCCTCGTCGCGAGCGCGAACCAGGACTCCGAGCTCGTCACGGGCTATCTGAACGCGTACCGAATCCTGATCTCCGATCTCGTGGTGTTGACGATGGCCGAGGAAGGCACGGATCATCGGGCCATCGCTGCTGCGATTCAGGAGATCAAGGGGATTCCGGTCGTCGCGACGGTGCTGCGACCTCGGCCCGTCCGGTCGATCGCCCGGAGACGGGTTGCGTTCTTCACGACCGCTCCGCCGTCGGCCGCGGTGCTTCTCGAGCGCCACCTCATGGACGAGCACGGCGCGAGCGAGGTGACGATCTCCCATCACCTCGCAGACCGAAGCAAGCTCCGCGCGGACGTCGAGGGCGCCGAAGCCGACCTCTTCCTCGTGGAGATCAAGGCCGCTGCGATCGACGTGGTGTGCGAGGCTGCAGCGGAACGGGAGCTCGAGGTCGTGTTCGCCGACAACGAGGTCGTACCGCTGCCGGGTCAGCCTGATCTGGATGTGCTCGTCCGCGGGCTGGCCGATGCGGCCATGACTCGGGCGGCGGAGGCCGTCGCCTGATGCCGGAGCGCCGCTACAGCGATCCGCTGCCGCTCGGAAGCGACGAGCAGCCGTACTCGAAGGGCTTGATGGCCCGCGCGCTGATTCGCGCAGGGGTCACCGCGGAGCGGGCGGTCGAGCTGGCCCGCAGGCTCGAGCAGGATCTGTCCGAGCGCGGAAAGCACATCGCCGATCTCGAGCGGCTGCACGAGCTGGCCGTCGAGGTCCTCGGGGAAGCCGAAGGCGACCGTGTAATCAGCCACCTGCGCCGCTACCACGCGCTGCAGGAGCTCGATATTCCGCTGATCGTCCTGATCGGAGGCGCAACTGGAACTGGGAAGTCGACGGTGGCGACCGAGGTCGCGTACCGGCTGGGAATCACCCGCGTCAATTCCACGGACTTCGTCCGGCAGACGATGCGCGCGCTCTTCACGCCCGAGTTCCTCCCCGCGATCCACATGTCCAGCTTCGACGCCGGCAAGGCGCTGCCGAAGGCGCAGGAGGAGGAGGTCGATCCCCTGCTCCACGGGTTCCTCGAGCAGACGAAGCATGTGCTCGTCGGCGTCCAGGCGGCGATCGACCGCTCGCTCGAGGAGGGCTGGTCGATGGTGCTCGAGGGCGTGCACCTCGTTCCCGGCATGCTTCCGCGCTCGATCGAAGGAGCGCTCGTGGTCGAGTGCATCGTCGCGATCGAGAACGAGGAGACGCACGCCGGTCACTTCTGGATCCGGGACATGTCCTCGAACGGCGTGCGGCCGCTGGACAAGTACCTCGATCGGATCGGAGACATCCGCTACCTCCAAGACTTCATCGTGGAGCGCGCCGGAGTAGAGGGTTTCCCGGTGATCGAGAACAGCGACCGGGAGAAGGCAATCGCAGCGGTGATGGAGCTGGTCCTGACCGCCGCGGACAGTGTGCGGGAGGTGCGGGTGTGAGCAAGGTCGTGCCTGAGACTGAGCGGGTCGAGTCGGAGCGAGGCGTGGCGCGAAGCTGCATCTGCGAGAGTTACGCGCGGACGACCGAGCGCGCCGCGCTGGCAAGCGCGCGTTGGCTGGGCCGGGCAGACGAAATCGCCGCCCTGGAAGCGGCCGCCACGGGCATGTGCGAGGAGCTCGAGCTGCTCCCCATCGACGGCCGGATCGTGATCGGGGCGGCCGGTGAGCTCGATGTGCTCCAGGCCGGCGACAGAATCGGAAGCGGGGGAGAGACCGTCGACCTCGCGCTCGATCCGCTCGAAGGGAGCGGCATCGTCGCTCGTGGTGGCAGCGGCGCGATGTCAATGATCGCCGCGGGGGAGCCCGGCTCCCTCCAGACGCTTCCCGACATGTACATGCGGAAGATGGCCGTGGGGCCCGTCGCGCGCGGCAAGATCGATCTTCGCCGTCCCGTGGCCGAGAACATCCAGGCCATCGCCGAGGCCTTCGGCCGGCGAGTGGGGGACATCACGACCATCGTCCTCGACAGGCCACGCCATCACGACTTGATCGAAGAAATCCGCGCCGCCGGCGCGCGGATCAAGCTGATCCAGGACGGCGACGTGACGGCGTCTGTGTCCGCGGCGATCCGGGGGACGAATGACCACCTCGCGATCGGCATCGGCGGCACGCGGCAGGCCGTGCTGGCAGCTGCCGCCCTGCGCTGTCTGGGCGGCGACCTCCAGGCGCAGCTCTGGCCGGTCTCGAGACGCGAGATCGACGAAGCCCAGGAGCAGGGGATCGAGGATGTCGAACGGATCTTCACGACGGAAGACCTCGCGCCGAGAGAGGCGATCGTCGCCGCGACAGGCGTCTCGAACAGTGATCTCCTCCGCGGAGTGCGGTTCCGGGCCGACAGCGCCTGGACGCACACGCTCGTCATGTGCACCCGCTGCAACTGGGTCCGCTTCGTCGAGGGGATCCACTTCTTCCAGCGCGAGCGGCGGGAGGAGGTTCGGCTACCCGGGTTCTAAGGCGCCGACTTGGCGGCGCCGGCCAGAGAGGCCGTGGCGGCTTCGCCGGTGCGGCCGTCCCTGAGCGCCGACTTGGCGGCGCCGGCCAGAGAGGCCGTAGCGGCTTTGCCGGTGCGGCCGTCCCAGATAGTGTGGGCCCATGCCGTCACGGGACGATGTAGTCGAGGCGCTGCGCCAGGTCGAGGACCCCGAGTTGGGCATGGACATCGTCGACCTCGGGCTCATGTACGACGTGAGGGTCGACGGCCCCAAGGTGCACGTCCTCTTCACGCTGACGTCGATGGGCTGCCCGGTCGGCCCGATGATCGAGCAGCAGATCCAAGAGGTCACCTACGCGCTGCCCGGCGTCGAGGAGGTCGAGGCCGAGCTCACCTGGGATCCGCCGTGGTCGCCGGAGAAGATGTCCGACGACGCCAAGTTCATCCTCGGCTTCGGCTAGCCGAGCTCAGCCGGTCCTACGCGCCCGCTCCTCGAACATCGAGCGCGTGTTGTGGGCCGCTGGGTATGACAAGACTGTGACGATCGTGACCTTCTCCCGCGAGCCAGCGCGGCTGGAACCTTCGGCGCGCCTGCGGCGCGAGTGGTGGGACACTGTATGAGGCCGCTGATCGGGATCACCGCCTACGAGGAGCCGGTCGCTTGGGGCGCCTGGAACGTCGACGCGGTTCTCGTGCCGTCGTCGTACGTGCGTGCGGTCGAGCGAGCGGGCGGCCGAGCGCTCATCGTGCCTCCAACCGACGTTGGTCTCGAGGAGACGCTCGCCTCCGTCGACGGCCTGATCTTCTCGGGCGGCGGAGACATCGATCCGGAGATCTACGGCGCCGAAGCCCACGAGGAAACGCAGGGCGTCGACCCGAAGCGCGACGAGGTTGAGCTTGCGCTCCTCCGCGCGGCGCTCGACCGAGACATGCCGGTGCTGGCCGTGTGCCGCGGTAGCCAGGTCTTGAACGTCGCGCTCGGCGGAGACCTCGTCCAGCACCTCCCCGAGGTCGTAGGGCACGACCGGCATCGCCACACTCCCGGCGAGTTCGCCGATCACGACGTCCGCCTCGAGCCGGCGTCGCGCATCGGCGCGATCCTCGGCGACCGCGCGCCGGTCAAGTCCCATCATCATCAGGCGTTCGGTCGACTCGCCGACGGCCTCCGCGAGGCGGCGTGGGCCGACGACGGCACCCTCGAAGCGATCGAAGACCCGTCGCGCGCGTTCGCGCTCGGCGTCCTCTGGCACCCCGAGGAAGGCGAGGATCTCGCGTTGTTCAAGGCGCTCGTGGAAGAAGCGCGCAGGTACCGGGGCACCTAATCGGGAATCCGCAGGACGATCTTCCCGAACTGTTTACCGGACTCAATGCGCTCGTGGGCCGTGCGAGCCTCGGCAAGCGAGAAGACGCTGTCGATCACGGGCCGCGCGCGGCCCGACGCGACGAGCTCGTAGGCGCCTTCGAAGTCCTGCTTCGTTCCCATCGTCGAGCCGAGGATCGTGAGCTGCTTCCACCAGATGCGGTGAAGCGCGGCCTTCGGATTGGGTCCCGTGGTCGCGCCGCAGACGGCGATCCGGCCGTGTGTCCGCACCGCCCGTAGCGACGTCTGCCAGGTCGCCTCACCGACGTGCTCGACGACGATGTCGGCGCCAGGCCCGCCAGTCGCCTCCTTGACGGCTTCCAGTACGTCGTCCGTCTGGTGGTTGACGACGGCGTCTGCGCCGAGCTCGCTCGCTCGCTCGAGCTTCTCGTCACTCGACGAGGTTGCGATCACCCGCGCGCCGAGGGCCTTCGCGAGCACGAGCGTGGCCGAGCCAATCCCGCTGCCGATCCCCCAGGCGAGCACCCACTCTTCTTCCTGTAGGCGGGCTCGGGTGACCAGCATCCGATACACGGTCTCGAAGACGAGTGGGAACGCCGCCGCCTCCTCGAACGAGAGCCCATCGGGGATGGGGTAGACGTTCGACGACGGAACGGCGATCTGCTCCGCATGGGTTCCATCCATGTGCTCGCCGATCACGATGACTCGGTCGCCACGGTCGAAGCCGGGGTTGATCACCACACGCCGGCCGGACTCGTCGTAGCCGGCGCCGTCCGCGCCGAGGATTCGGGGCTTTGGAACCGATGGGCGTCCGCTACGCACCCACAGATCGATGTGGTTCAGCGAGGCCGCCCGCAGTTGGATCAGGACGTCGCCCTGGCCGGGCTCCGGATCGGGTGCATCCTCGTAGCGGAGGACTTCCGGCCCGCCGTCCTCATGGATCCGGATTGCCTTCACGCCGCGGGATCCTAGGCAGAATGGCGCTCGTGACGGCCAGAGAGCTCGAGCGGCTGGCCGAGGAGCTCGGCATCCACGCGATCGGCGCAACGCCGGCCGAGCCGTACGCGGACACCGAGAAACACATCCGTGAACGCCGTGCGCTGGGCCTTTTCGCCGACCTTCGCTTCACGATGGCCCAGCCCGAGGTCTCGTGCCACCCAGAGACGCTTCTGCCCGGCGCTCGCACTGTCGTCTCCGCCGCGCTCTGTTATTACGCCCCCGGCCCGGAGCCGGTCGCCGGTGAAGGGCGCATGCCTCGGTACACCTGGCGCGACGCCTATGCCGAGCTCCGCGAGAAGCTCCACGCCCTCGGGCGGCGGCTCGGCGCCGACTACCGCGTGTTCGTCGACGCCAACCAGCATGTAGACCGCGAGGCGGCGGCGCGCTCGGGCGTGGGCTTCTACGGCAAGAACACGATGCTCATCACGCGCCGGCACGGCTCGTGGGTCGTGCTCGGCACGCTCGTCACCACCGCCGAGCTCGAGCAGACGCAACCACTGGACCTCGACTGCGGATCCTGCCGCCTCTGCATCGACGCCTGCCCGACAGGCGCGCTCGACGATCCGGGGACCGTCGACGCGAACCGCTGTCTGTCGTACTGGACGCAGTCGAAGCACTCGATCCCGGAGGCGTACCGCGTCGAGCTTGGCGAGCGGGTCTACGGCTGCGACATCTGCCAGGACGTCTGCCCCTGGAACCGCGGCGTGGAGAAGCGGCGCGACGGCGACCCTCTTCCCGAGCACGCCGAACCGAACGTCTCGCTCGTGGACTGGCTGGAGGCGGAGGACGCCGAGCTCGGCGTTCGCTACCAGCGCCTGTTCGTGCCGCGAAACGACTTGCGGTACCTGCGCCGAAACGCGCTGATCGCGCTCGGCAACAACGGCGGCGAGGAGCACCGTGAGCTCCTCGATCGCTATGCAGCGTCCGAGGACCCGCTCCTCCGCGAGCACGCCGAGTGGGCCCGCGAGCGGCTCGACGTGCGGGCGGCGAGCTGACCGTGGACGAGCGCCGGGCGATCGAGCGCTGGACGGCGTCGATCCGGGCAGGAGCGGTCGTCTTCGCCTTCCTCCAGGTCGCTCTCCTCCGCGACGACTATCCGAACGCCCGCTACGAAGCCGCAGCCTGGGGCTCGCTCGCGGCCCTGGCGGTCGGCGCCGCCGTCTTCTTCTGGCTGAGCCGCCGGCCGATGTCCAGTCGAGCGCTCGGGTGGGTCGGATTCGCCGCCCTGGTCTTCGACACCGCGATCGTCAGCGCATTCGTCCTCACCTATTCGTTCGAGCTGGGCACACCCGTTACCCAGGCACTGATCATCCCGCTCGCAGAGGCGGCGCTGCGGTACGGGCTCCGCGGCGGGATCCTGGTGCCGCTCGCCCTGACCCCGGTCTTCGCCACGTTCGAGTGGCTGCGCGCCCGCCGATTCGACAACTCATACGACGTCGACCACGTCACCTTCTCCGTCGGCGTGGGGTTGATCGCGGGCCTCTTCATCGGCTGGCTCGTGGAGCGTCTGCGTGCACAGACGGAGCTCTCAGAGCGGCGGGCCCACGAGGCCGAGGGGCTGCGCGACGAGCTCGGCCGCCGCGCCGACGTCCTCGACGCGACCAACCGTTGCGCCCGTGCCCTCTACTCGTCGCTGCAGATCGATCAGGCGTTCGTCGCCTTCATCCGCGAGCTGCGCGGGCTCCTGCCCTTCGACCGCACGGCGATCCTCCTGCTCGAGGACGCCCACCTTCGCGTCTTCGCAACAGCCGGGGCCGGTGCGGAAACAGTCTTCCCGCCCGGGACGGTGTTCTCCGTGGCCGGGTCGGCGATGGCGGAGATGGAGTCTGGCCAGGTCGTGTACCGCGAGGACATGGCTGAGCGAAGGTTCGAAGAGGAGGAACAGTTCGTCGCGCTCGGGCTCCACTCGCGGGTGCTCGCCCCGCTGCTGAGTGGGCCCGAAGTGATCGGAGCCATCTCCGTGGTGCGGCGCGAGCCGTCCGCCTTCACAGCCGCCGAGATCGAGCTGCTCAGCCTGCTCGGCCGCCTCGCCGGAAGCGCCGTGCAGAACATCCGCGCCTACGAGGCCGAGCGGACGACGGCTGAGGAGCTCCGCCGCCTGTCGGCGCTCCGCGCCGATTTCGTGTCGCTCGTCTCGCACGAGCTCCGTAGCCCGATGGCCTCGGTCATCGGCTCTGCTCGGACACTCGAGCTGCGCTGGCGCGAGCTGTCTCCTGATCAGCGCGAGTCGTTCCTGAGCTTGATCTCGCACGAAACGGCGCGGCTCGCCGAGCTGATCGGGGATGTGCTCGACACGTCCCGCATCGAGGCCGGCACCTTCAGCTACTCGTTCGAGGACGTGGATCTCGCGGAGATCATCCGGGACACGGCCGCGGCGGCCGAGCGCAGCCAGGACGAGGTTCCGGTCCGCGCGGTCGTACGAGAGCCCCTGCCCAGCGTCCGAGGAGACAAGGACCGGCTCCGGCAGGTTCTCGTCAACCTGATCGACAACGCCGTCAAGTACTCACGAGCGGGCGAGGAGGTCGAAGTCGAGGCGCTGAGCATTGACGCGCGCATCCAGATCCATGTGCGCGATCGCGGGCCTGGGATCCCGCGCGAGCACCAGGGGGCGATCTTCGAGAAGTTCGGGCGCGTTCAGATCGGCGATGCGGCCAAACCGGGCACCGGCCTGGGCCTGTTCATCGCCAGGTCGATCGCCGAGGCGCACGGAGGCTCGCTTGCGGTGCGCTCGCAGCCAAATGAACGGGGCGCGACCTTCACCCTGTCGCTGCCGATTTAGGGGGTTGCCGCCGCTACGCGCGACACGTTCAGCTCGCGGGCAAGCTCCTTCGCCCGCGCGGCGACGCGCTTGCGCATCTCGGCGGGCTCGAGCACCGCAGCTTCTCCGCGGTAGGAGAGGATCTCGCCGACGAGCCACTCCTCGCCCGCGGGGAGCTCGCGCACGGCGGACCCGTCGGCGAGCGGCGTGGCGCCGCGCTCCACCTCCCAACGAGCGATCTCGGGCGAGTACCAGATGCGCACGGTCTGCGTGCCGCCGAACCGCTGCGGATCGAACTCCGGCCGGCGCTCGAAGCGCTCGCGGAGCTTCTTGGCGCTTCGGATCCGGTCGAGCCGGAAGCTCCGCGACGCGTCGTTTCCCTGGTCGAAGGCGTGGAGGTACCAGTACGGCAGCTCGCGCTCGAGCTGGTAGGGCTCCACGACTCTCGTCGTCGGCTGCTTCTCGCCCTCCTTGAGGTACTCGATCTCGACGAGCTTCCGGTTTCGGATCGCGTCGCTGAAGGTCGTCACGAGGTCTTCCTCCACGCGCGGGACATCGGGCTCCGGCGTCTGGGCGAGCTCGAACTCCCCGAACGTCTCCTCGAGCTTTCGGCGCACACGTTCCAGTGGGGTGTGCGCGTCGGCGGCGATCATCGGCCCGACGAACTCGAGGGCGAGGCGGATCGCTCGGGCCTCGAGCGGTGTCAGCCTCGGCGAGGCCCGGAACGTATCGCCGAAAAGCTCCTTGTCGACGTGGACGTTGTCGCTGCGCAGCTCGGCGTACACCGCGTAGCAGCCGCCGCCGAAGTTCACGAGGTTGAGGAGCGAGAGGTGCTCCTCCAGCGATTCCCTCGGGATGTGAAAGCGCTCCACGAGCTCGTCGGCCGGGATCTCCGCCGAAGTGTTCTCGCCGCAGCGGTCGAGGAGGTAGGCAAGGAGCGCCTGAAGCACGCCGAAGCGCTCGGGGGCCACCGGTGATCCCGGGCGCTCCACTCGATCGTGCTCCTTCCGCGCGACCTCGCGCGCGAGCTTCGGGAGATCCCCTTCGTGCCGCTCGCGCACCCGCTGGAGCGAAGCCTTCACGAGCCGGCGAAGCTCCGGCGGCGACTGCGGCACGGCCCGGCCGTCCTGCCGCAGGATCCAACGGGCGAGGGCTTCGAGGCTCGCATACTCCGTGACGAAGACGCCATCCTCGAGGCGTCCGGCGCGCCCGTAGACGCGCTCCACCCACCAGGCCGCGTCGCCGGCCACTGCCATCCGCGCCTCGCCGGCGAGCGGGCCGAACTGCCAGTCGGGGCGCCCGCGGAACGTCTCGATGTCGAACTCAGCCGGCAGGCGGAAATCGCGCTCGCGGCGCGTCGCCAGCCGCAGGTCGCCCTGGATCCGCGAGACCCGGAACGTCCTCTCGGCGTCGCGGTCGTGGTCACGGCCGATCACGTACCAGCGGCCGCGGTCGAGGAGTAGCGCGTACGGGTCGATCGTCCGCTCCCGCTCTTCGTCCCGGGACATGGACCGGTAGCGGAACTTGATCGTCCGCTGCTTGGAGATGGCGCTCTCCAGCTTTGCGAGCCGACCGGGCGTCTCGGGCGAGTAGTCGACGTCGCGGATCTCGACACGGTCGGCGGTCTCGCTCGGCGCGTCGTCGAAGCCCGGGCGGCCAAGTGCGAGGTTCTGAAGTGCAAGCCGCAGCGGTTCGGCGTACGCGAAGTTGCCTTCGAGCAGGTAGAGACAGGTCTGGAGCGCCGCGAGCTCCTCGTCGGAGAGGTCGAGCGGAGACAGGAAGTACCGCTCGGAGCGGAGCGTGTAGAGCTCCTCGCCGGTGAACTCGTCGCGCTGAGAATCGAGCGGCACGCCGAGGGCGATCAGCTCCGCGCGGTCGGAATAGAAGCGCCGGGCGAAGGCCTCGTCGGACATCTCCTGGTAGCCCTCGACGTTCCCCTTGACGTCCCTGGCTGTGATCGCGCGCCGCTCCGCCATCAGGAAGGCAACGAGTGAGAGCTGCCGGATCAGCTTGTCTGTGTCGTGCGACAAGGCCGGCCTATTCTGTCGAATCGCGATTCGTTGCCGTCTTTGGCAACGACGGTCCGGAACTTTGTGACAGCGACCTGGAAAGCGTTATGCTCCGTCATCCACAGGCGTGGACGCGGTTAATGCGCGCTTAACACACATTTGCCAGTGCTTAATCCAGGAGCTGCTACTTACGAATGGACGCGCAGAAGCTCGTAATTCAGAACCGTATGTATCAGTACTCACGGGCGATTTACCGCTCGATCAAGGATCTCGTCGACCCGTACGTCCCGCCCGACACGCAGGCTGAGCACCGGCGTGCCGTGCTCGCGGCGTGTGAGGACACGATGGAGCGCCTCGCCAAGGACCCGATGTACTTCTCCCGGCCCGACCGGGCGCTCTTCCAGGACATCCGCCGCTACTTCCCGATCAGAGCTCAGGCGCAGGTCGCCTGGGTCGTCGAGGAAGGTGTCGGGGCGGCAGTCGCGTTCATCTCCGAGCAGATCGAGGCGGGAGCCTTCGACGGCGGTGCGCCGCGCTGCCGGGCAACGACGCGGAAGGGGAAGCCGTGCCAGCGCACGCCGCTGCCCGACCGCGACTACTGCCCCTCACACCAGCATCTCGAAACGGCAGCAGCCGCCTAATCTCGCGAAAAGTCTCACGACTTTTCGCGAACCTCTCAAGCCGGCGTCGGCTACGCCGACACGCTGCCCAGATGCGGAGCGCAGCTTCCTTAACCCTCTGCCGTAGCGGCGAAACGGGCAGAGCCCGTTTCACGGAGGAACGACCTTGTTAGCGGGCGGGGGTGATTCGCCGGGCGTACGCGTTTTCGTAGCCCGCGTCGGCAGCTTCTGAGACGGCATCTTGCGCGTCGCCGAGGGAGTCGTAGATCCCGCTGAACACGACGTAGTAACCGGGATGGAGGCTCGAGTAGCGGGCCGAGTCGAGCACGCCCACCTGGCCGAGATCGGCGTCGAGGGCTTGCCGTGCCTTGGCCATTGCGGCCTTCCGACCGCTGGAGGTCGGGAGCGATGCCAGGACGAGCGTCCACGCGCTCCGGTTCCGAGGCCACTCGATCAGCTTCCGAGGGCCGGGACGCGCCTTGCTCGTCGACGTCGTCTTGGTCGTCACCGTCGGGACTGTCGGCCCAGCCGCCGTTGTCGGCGCAGTCGTCACGACCGTGGTCGGCAGTGGCGACGTGTCGCCGACGAGCGTCTCGCTGGGAGCGCTCTGTGCGTCGCGTGTCCAGAGGATCGCGCCGGCCGCCGCAAGTGCGGCGACGAGGAGCGCGAGCAGGGAGGGCCAGATCCAATCGCCCGGGTACCACCGAAGCCTGCGGCGCCAGCCCTGGGCGAGCGCTGGAACCAGTCCAGGGGTGTGGAGCCGAAGTCCACACTCGAGGCAATACTCCTGCATGCGCTCGACCGGGCTGCCGCAGCGGGGGCAGCGCTCTTCGGCATCGGGAGCCACCTAGGCTTCCGCGGGCTCTTTCGGCGCGGGCTCCGGCTGGGTGTCGGCCGGCAGCTCGGGCTGGCCGGAATCGACTGGGCTTCCGCAGTGTCCGCAGAACTGCACGTTCGCCGGGAGGGGAGATCCGCAGCGTGCGCAGGAGACAACGGGTCGCGGGCCGACCGGGCGACCGCAGTTGGCGCAGAAGTGTGTCCCCCACACGACCGGCGCGCCGCACTCGCACCGCACAGTGGCGCGACCGCCTGCGCTCGAGATCAGCGCTGCGAGCTCATCGAGGCGCTCTTCGAGCGCCATCAGCTCGGAGCAGCGTTGCGTCACGAGCTCGACCCGGAAACGGTCGCGGCGGAACATCTCGAAGACGAGCCCGCCCAGGTCGCGTATGCGCTCTTCGCGCTCGCGAAGCAGGAGGCGCCGCTCACGCCTGAGCGCCTTGGGGCTGGCCGTGCGGCGCTGCACATCGCTCCCGGCCGAGCTCTCGCGGCGAAATGGCCCCCAGCCAGCCATTGAGGACCGAATCTAGCTGACGCCTAGCGCGCGGTTGACGACGACCACGTGGTCCTCGGTCAGTTCCCGGACGGCGTACGCGGGGCCCTCGCGTGTGTTGCCTGACTCCTTGACGCCGCCATAGGGCATCTGATCGGCGCGGAAGGTCGGCGCTTCGTTGACCGTGACCCCGCCGAACTCGAGCTCATCGGCCGCGTGGAGAGCGTTGTCGAGATTCATGGTGAAAATGCCGGCCTGAAGGCCGTACTTCGTTCCGTTCGCGAGTTCCAGAGCTTCGTCGAGGGTGTCGTAGGGCGTGAGCGTGACGACCGGGCCGAAAACCTCCTCGCAGGAGACCTTCAGCTCCGGGCTGGGGTTCGCGATCAGCGTCGGCCGGATGAGCTCTCCATCAAGATCCCCGCCGGTGAGGATCTCCGCGCCCGCCTCGCGGGCCTCGTCGATCCACTCCAGGATCCGGTCCCGGGCGTCCTCGTCGATCACGGGGCCGACATCCGTCTCCTCGTCGCCCGGGTCCCCGACAACCAGCTGCTCGACCTTGGGAACGAGCCGCTCGACGAAGTCGTCGTAAGCGCTGCGCTGGACGTAGACGCGCTGGATCGAGATGCAGCTCTGGCCGGCGAAGGAGAACCCATGCTGTGCGGTCGCGCTCGCCGCCGCCTCGATGTCGGCGTCGGGCTCGACGATCATCGGCGTCGAGTTGCCCAGCTCCAAATTGACGCGCTTGCGCGGCGCGCGCTCCCGCAACTTCCAGCCGACGCTGCTCGAGCCCGTGAACGTCAGAGCCTTCACGCGCTCGTCTTCCACCAGCACGTCGCCGATGTCCGAAGCCGGCCCCACGACGACGTTCAGCCACCCCGGGGGCAGCCCCGCCTCGGTTTCGAGCTCGGCCAGGAGGAGCGCAGACAGCGGCGTTTGGCTTGCCGGCTTGAGCACGACGGCGCAGCCGGCAGCGAGCGCCGGGGCGATCTTGTGCGCAACCAGATTGAGCGGGAAATTGAAGGGGCTAATGGCTCCGACGACGCCGATGGGCTTCCGCATGGTGAACGCGAGCTTGCCCTCACCGGCCTGGGAGGCGTCCATCGGCACGATCTCGCCTGCCAGCTTCCGCGCCTCGACGGCGGCGAAGGTGTAGGTCGACATCGCCCGCGACGCCTCGATCTTCGCGGCCTTCATCGGCTTGCCCGCCTCGTCGGAGATCAAGCGGGCGACCTCGTCGTGACGGCGGCCCAGGGCGGCGGCGACGCGAACGAGGATCTCGGCCCGCTTGTGCGCCGGCAGCGGCTCGCGCATGGCCGCTTCCGCGGCGTCGATCGTGCGGCGCGTTTCCTCCGCGCCTGCCTTCGCAACGCGCGCGACGACCTCTCCGGAGTATGGCGACCGGATCTCCTGCCACTCGCCGGTCTCGACCCACTCGCCCGCGACGAGAAGCTTTCTCTCAGTCGCCGTGACAGCCATATCCTTCAAGCCTATGCCTCCCGAGACACGCTACGCGAAGAACGGCGACGTCAACATCGCCTACCAGGTCGTCGGCGACGGCCCCCTGGATCTCATCCTCGTGCACGGCTGGGTGCAGAGCTTCGATCCGGGCTGGGAGATCGACGAGCTGAGGCGGTTCTACGAGCGGCTTGCGTCCTTCTCGCGGTTGATCCTGTTCGACAAGCGCGGCGTCGGGCTCTCGGATCGCGTGACGCTCGACGACCTGCCCACGCTCGAGACCCGCATGGACGACATGCGGGCAGTCATGGACGCCGTGGGCTCGAGCCGGGCCGCCGTGCTCGGCCACTCCGAAGGAGCAGCCATGGCTGCGCTCTTCGCCGCCACGTATCCCGAGCGCACCGAGGCGCTCGTGATGGTGGGCGGGTTCGCGAGGTTCAGGGAGGCGCCGGACTACCCGCTCGGCATGAGCGACGAAGCGCTCATGAAGAAGAAGAGGACGATCACGGAGAGCTGGGGCAGCGAAGTCGTGCGCCGGCTTCTCCGCCAGCTGGCGCCGTCGATCGCGGACGATGAGGAGCAGATCCAGGTGTACACGCGGGCGGCTGCCCGTGGGGCGAGCCCGACCGCGGCCACTGCGCTGATGCGCATGAGCGCGCAGATCGACGTCCGAGACGTCTTGCCCGCCATCGGAGTTCCGACGCTGGTCTTGCACCGGGCGGACGAGGCCCTCGCCGAGGAGAGCCGGTACGTGGGCGAGCGCATCCCCGGTGCGAGGACTGTCGAGCTCCCCGGAATCGACCACATGCCGTGGCTCGGCGACCAGGACGCCGTCCTCGACGAGATCGAGGAGTTCCTGACCGGCGTTCGGCCCCATCCGGCGCTCGACCGAGTCCTGGCCACGGTGCTCTTCACCGACATCGTCGGCTCGACCCAGCTCGCCGCGGAGCTCGGCGACCATCGCTGGCAGGAGCTGCTGGAGCAGCACAACACGCTTGTCCGCCGCGAACTCGGCCGGTTCCGTGGCCGCGAGGTGAGCACCGCCGGTGACGGATTCCTGGCGACATTCGACGGGCCGGCCCGGGCAATCGCCTGCGCGTGCTCGGTTCGCGACGCCGCACGGCGGCTCGGTCTCCAGATTCGCTTCGGTCTGCATACCGGCGAGCTCGAGCTGCATGGCTCGGACGTCCGCGGCATCGCGGTTCACACCGGCGCCCGCGTGGCGGCAATGGCGAGCTCGGGCGAGGTCCTTGCCTCGAGCACCGTGAAGGACCTGGTCGCCGGCTCCGGTGTCGAGTTCGAAGACCGCGGTTCGCACGAGCTGAGGGGCGTTCCGGGCGAATGGCGCTTGTACGCTGTCGCGAATGCCTGACGCACTGATCGTCGACGTTGTCCGCAGCCCGATCGGCAAGCGTCACGGGATGCTCTCGAAGATCCGCGGTGACGAGCTCGCCGGCCAGATCCTGAACGGCCTCGTCGAGCGGAACGATCTCGATCCAGGCGAGGTCGAGGACGTCCAGATGGGCTGCGTGACGCAGATCGGCGAGCAGGGCTGGAACATCGGCCGGATGGCGCCGCTCGTCGCCGGCTGGCCGGAGACGGTGTGCGGCACGACCGTCGATCGTCAGTGCGGATCCTCGATGCAGACGAACTTCAACGCCGCCGCGGCGATCTGGTCGGGACAGCTCGACGTCGTCGTCTCGGCAGGCGTTGAGATGATGTCGCGCGTTCCGATGGGCTCCAACGGTGGAGACCTGTCAGAGAAGCTCACCGATCGCTGGCAAATCGTGCCGCAGGGAATCTCGGCGGACGTGATCGCCGAGGAGTGGGGTCTCTCGCGGAAGGAGCTCGACGCGTACTCGCTCGAATCCCACCGGCGCGCCGTCGAGGCGATCGACGAGGGCCGCTTCGAGCGCGAGATCGTGCCGGTCGAGCTCGAGAACCCCCACGTCGGCGTGCTCTTCGGCGTGGACGAGACCCCGAGGCGCGACACGTCGGCCGAAAAGCTCGCTGGACTCTCACCGGCCTTCAGCTCCGACGGGAAGGTCACGGCGGGCAACTCCAGCCAGATCTGCGACGGTGCCGCTGCGGTGCTCGTCACCTCCGAGCGCGCCGCGTCGCGCCTGGGGCTCGAGCCACGGGCGCGCTTCGTTTCCTTCGGGCTCTCGGGCGTCGACCCGTACCGCATGCTCCACGGGAACCCGCAGGCCTGCGCCAATGCTCTGGAGCGTGCCAGCCTCACGTGGGACGACATCGCCGTGATCGAGGTCAACGAGGCGTTTGCGTCGGTCGTGCTCCAGTTTCTGAAGGACACCGGGCTCGACGATCGCCGCGACGACGTTAACCCGAACGGGGGCGGCATCTCGCTGGGACATCCGCTCGGCGCGACCGGCGCGCGGGTGACGGCGACGCTGCTTGGGGAGCTCGAACGGCGGAACGAGCGCTACGGCGTCGCCTGCATGTGCATCGGTTTCGGCCAGGCGATTGCCGCCGTCATCGAACGCCTCTGACGCACTGGCTTCTCCTCCGCGGGCTTGGCAACCGCCCGTTGGACGCACATGTCGACCCGGCGGCGCTCACGTCTCAATCGTCGTCGAAGCGGCCCTCGGTCCAGGCCGGTGAGCTGGCGATTCTCTACGCCTCTGTCTGGCAGGCGATCTTCGGGGTCGCCGAGATAACCGGCCCGCCGGAGAACGATCCAACGCGCACGCGCTGGGCGTGGAGGTTTCCGATCCGGCCGCTCAATGTCATCGGTGACCTCCACGACGCACCTCCGGTCGAGGCCGCGGGGGTCTTCCCGCAGAGCCTCTGGCGCCACTCGCACATCCGCCTTACGGATGAGCAGTTCGCCGCAGCGCGGAAGCTGATCGAAATTCGCTCAGGCGGCAAGTAGGACCGGACGCTCGCCGCGCACGAGTTGCAGCGCCGCGCCGGCCAAAGCGAGGACGACGAGGCCTGCCAGGGCCAGTCCGAAGATAAGCCGTCTTCGCCTCATTCGTACCTAGACGTGCGGGCCCGAAATTTTCTTCCCGTAGGCTTGCGCGCCGATGGAGATTCGTCGTGTAGGCGTCGTGGGGCTGGGGACGATGGGCGCGGGCATTGCGCAGGTCAGCGTCCAGTCCGGCCATGAGACCGTTGGCCGCGAGATCTCCGAGGAGCTCAACGAAGGCGCCCGCTCGACGATCGACCGTTACCTCACCCGCGCGGTGGAGAAGGAGCGGATGACCGAAGCCGACAAGGATGCGGCGCTCGGCCGGCTGACGCTGACGACCTCGCTCGAGGAGCTCGCGGACTGCGACCTCGTGATCGAAGCGATCGTTGAGGAGCTCGAGCCCAAACGGAAGCTTTTTGCCGAGCTCGAGCGGATCTGCCGGCCCGACGCGATCCTCGCAACCAACACCTCGGCGCTGTCGGTGTCGGCGATCGCCGAGGCGACGCAGCGCCCCGAGCGCGTGATCGGCATGCACTTCTTCAACCCGGCGCCGGTGCTGCCGCTGGTCGAGATCGTCCGCACGGAGAAGAGCTCCGACGAAGCCGTCGACGCGGCCTACGCCTGGGCCGAGCAAGCCGGCAAGCAGCCGGTGCGCTGCAACAACACGCCTGGTTTCATCGTCAACCGCATCCTCATCCCGCTTCTGAACGACTGCGTCCGCGTCCTCGATGAGGCCGGCGTGAGTCCGGAGGACCTCGACAAGGCGATGACGAACGGCGCCGGCTGGCCGATGGGCCCCTGCGCGCTCGTCGATCTCGTCGGGATCGACATCCACGTTCATGCGTCAGAGGCGCTGCACGACGCGCTGGGCGAGGACCGGATGGCGCCGCCGGAGCGCCTGCTCGAGCTGCAGCGCAAGGGCAAGCTCGGCCGGAAGACCGGCGAGGGTTTCTTCACGTATTAGTCCGTTCGCATCCTGATTCCGAGCCACCGCGCCACGAACGGGATGCTCGAGCCTTGGACGATGACGGAGAACGCGACGACGACATAGACGATGTCATAGACGCGCTCGGCGTCTTCCACGGCAGCGAGCAGTGCGAAGGTCGCAAGCAGGATCGGCACAGCGCCGCGCAACCCGCTCCAGATGACGAAGAGGCGCTCGTTGGGTCGCATTCGCACCGGCAACAGCAGCGGCCCGACCGCCAGCGGCCGAGCGACGAGCGCGAGGATCACCGCGAGCGCGAGCCCTTCGAGGAGCCGCGGGCTCCCGAGGAGGTCGGTCACGTCGACGGTGATCCCGAGCGCGACGAACACGACGACCTCGGCGAGGCTGGCGAGGGACGTGTGGAAGCGCTCGATCTCGTCCCGCAAGGGCACGTCGGCGTCGCCCAACAGCACGCCGGCGACGAAAACGGCGAGGAAGCCGGAGCCGTGCGCCGTCGCCGCGGCGCCGTAGATGACCCCGGCGGCTGCCAGCGTGCGGAGCGGGTAGAGCCCTGGGTTCGGCAGCGAGAAGCGGAGGAGAGGACGCATCGCTGCAGCTCCGACGAGACCGAACGCGAGCCCGACGCTCATCTCGACGGCGAACTCCTCGACGACGACCCAGAACGACGCATCCGCGTTCTGGGCCAGCTCGATCATCCCGATCAGGAGTGCGATTCCGACTGGATCGTTGACGCCCGACTCACCCTCCAGGATCGTCCCTGCGCGGCCGCGGATCTCCTTGTCGCCGAGGACGGAGAACATGACGGCAGGATCCGTCGGCGCCAGCGCGGCGCCGAGGATCCCCGCCGTCGTCCACGAGAAGTCGAAGAGGTAATGGGCCGCGACTGCAAGCACCCCCGCCGTCGCGAATGTGCCGAACACTCCGAGCGTGAAGATCGGCACGGCGGCAACGCGGAAGCGACGCCAGCCGACCAGGGTGCCGCCGTTGAAGAGGATGACGATCACGGCGACGACGCTGATCCGCTCGACTTCTTTGATCGACACGCGTTCGGAGAGCTGCGGGAAGAGGTCGGAGGCGATCGCGGCGAGCAGGAGGAAGACGCCTGGCTCGGGCACCGGGAACCGCTCGTTCAGCTTGGTCGCGAGCAGCGCGAGCAGCAACCCGCCGGCAACGATCAGCACGATCGTCCCGAAAACAACGACTTCGTCCACGCTCTAAACCGTTTCCTTACAAATCACTGAACCAAGTCAAACCGCGCGTGGCGATACTGACGCGGTGAGTCGAGCAACGGTCGTCATTGCCACCGCGCTGGGCGCAGCCTCGCTGCTCGCGACTGCAGCCGCTGCCGTCATTACCCCGCCCATGGAGGACGGCACACTGTCGGTGCGCGACGGCCGGGCCTCGATGCTCCTGCGGGTCAAAGGCAGCATCATCGGCCGCCTCGCGAAAGGCAAGATCACCGTCACCGATTCGCCGGCTGGCGCCACGATCGTCGTGCGCGGGTGGGAGAGCAAGGTTTCGCTTCCCGGTCGGACGACGTCCTACAGCGGCAAGGGCATTCGCTTTCGCATCGCCGACGATCACAAGTTCTTCGTGAAGCTCAGCGGCCGGGGTCTGAACTACACAGTTGTCGGTCGCGGCGACGGCTGGCTGGACGGGCTCGGCGATCCCGCGAAGGGGATCTTCTTCGACGGCTCCTACTCGCTGAATGCCGAGCCGTACCACTCGATCCCGGACGACAAGACATCGTTCCAGCTGGCCTCTCCCAAGCCGCCAGGGTCCGGCGCGAGCGGGTAATCCGCGGAGTCTGGCATCCTGAGAGGCGCGATGGCAGCTGCTGACGCGCAAACTGTTCTCGTCGTGGAAGACGAGGCGTCGATCGCCTCGTTCGTTGCGATGTACCTTCGGAACGCCGGTTTCGACGTTCAGGTCGCGCCGAACGGACGCGACGCGCTGGCGAAGGCCGAGAACGGCTCGCCGGCGCTGATCGTCCTCGACCTGATGCTGCCTGACATGGACGGCATCGAGGTCTGCCGGCGAGTTCGTCAGCGCTCCGACGTGCCGATCCTCATGCTCACGGCGCGGGACGAGGACATCGACAAGATCGTCGGTCTCGAGGTTGGCGCCGACGACTACCTCACGAAGCCGTTCAACCCGCGAGAGCTCGTCGCGCGGGTGAAGTCGATTCTCCGCAGGGCGACGCCCGAGCGGCGTGATGCGAAGACAACCCAGATCCGCCACGGAGACCTGCTGGTCGATGCCGGCCGGCGTGAGGTTCACGTGAACGACGAGGACATCCAGCTCGCGCCGAAAGAGTTCGACCTGCTTTGGGAGCTTCTTGACCACAACGGACTGGTCCTGACGCGCGACCAGCTGCTCGAGCGCGTGTGGGGCTACACGTTCGCCGGGGACACGCGCACGGTGGACGTCCACATCCGCCAGCTACGGCGCAAGCTCGGCGACGCGTCCCCGATCGTGACCGTGTGGGGCGTCGGCTACAAGGCCGCGCCCGCCAAGGACGCCTCCAAGGACACGGTTAGCGCCTAGGGGCGACACATGTTCAGGTCGCTGCGCTTTCGGCTGCCGGCCCTCTTCCTGGCGGGCGCAGCATTGGCGGGGCTCGTCTCGACGATCATCTCGGTCGGTCTCTTCCAGGACTACACGCAAGATCGCCTGATCGCCGAGCTGCGCCGCGAGGCAAAAGGGCTGACGAGCCTCTACGCCGAGCAGGCGCGTAAAGTCGTCGAGGCGCCGGAAGGGCAGAAGGTCATCCCGCTCGCCACGAGACGGCTCGAGCAAGCGAGCGGCAGCAACCTCTACTGGACCGGCGCGCGCGTCTTCTATGGGCAGCACTCGGGTCTCCGCGACCTGCAGCGAAGCCCCGTCCCCTATCAGGACGGGAAGGTTCGGACCTTCGAATTCACTCCGCCCGACGCCGATCACGAGTATCTCGCGGTGTCGTCGCCGCTTCAGCTTGGGCGTCGGGAGCCGTACTTCGGGGCTCTGATCGTGGCCAAGCCCACGGCCGAGCTGCGGGACCGCTGGGTGACGCTGGTCGAGCGGCTGGCGCTCGCCGGCATCGTGGGGATCCTCGTGGCCGGCGCGCTGGCCTGGTACCTCTCGCGTCGCATCACAGAGCCGGTGCTGGCGCTGACTGAAGCGGCCGACGAGATCGCAGAGGGCAACTACGACGTCAACCTTCCGCCGGTCCGGGGTCACGACGAGATCGGCCTGTTATCGGCGCGCTTCGGCCAGATGGCCGAGCGGCTACAGGAGGCCGAGGAGCTCGAGCGCAACTTCCTCATGACGGTCTCGCACGAGCTGCGCACGCCGCTGACGGCGATTCGCGGCCACGTCGAGGCGCTGCGCGAAGGCGTGGCGCAGGACGAGGCCTCCCGTAAGGAGTCGCTCGGGGTGATCGCGGCCGAGGCGGCCAGGCTGGAGCGGCTGGTCGGCGACGTGCTCGACCTCGCCAAGCTCGATACGCGGCGCTTCACGCTGCGCCAGGAAGAGGTCGACATGGCGCGGCTCCTCGAGCGCGCCTACGGGGCGTTCTCGGAGGAGGCTCGCCGTCGCGGGATCGACTACGAGAGCGAGATCAGCGCTCGCCCGGTCATCGTCGCTGACGGCGACCGCGTCCTGCAGATCATCTCCAACCTGCTCTCGAACGCCTTCCGCTGGACCCCGGACGGAGGTCGCGTAGAGCTGGCGCTGGACCAGCAGAACGGCCTCGTCTCGGTGGCCGTCCAGGACACCGGGCCCGGGATCTCACCAGACGAGATCGACCGCATCTTCCGGCCCTTCTGGTCGCGCGACGGCAGCGGCACCGGTCTCGGCCTTGCGATCGCGCGAGAGCTGGCGACGGCGCACGGCGGACGGATCGAGCTGCAGACGGAGCCGGGCCACGGGACGCGGTTCGAGCTCGTCCTGCCGCTCAGCCCACGGTTCCACGGCGCTTAGCCGTTCGAGGTGCGGCGGTCCTGCGCGTCCTCGATGCGGTGGACGCTCGCGCCGCTGCTCTCCGCCAGGTTCCGCTCGAGTCGCGCAAGCCGGTCGTCGACGCTCTGCCAGCCCGAGGTGACGAGATCGACGAGCAGCGCGAGATCGTCGACCCGTGCGTGGCGCTCGGCGAGGTGGTCCCCCTCTATCCGCTCTAGGCGGCGGATCGTCTGGTTCGCGAGGCCGCGCACCTCCGCGAGCTGGCGTGCGACCGGGAGCGCCTCTTTTTGCAGGCCTTCCTGAACGGCGTCGCCGATCTTGCCCGGCAGCGAGGCCTCGAGTTGCGCCGCGAGCTCCGCGAGCTCTTCGATTTGGGCCCGTGCGCGTTCGAGCGCGGCGTCGACGTCTCCGGGTTGTGTCCTCGACTGGGCGGCCGCCTCCAGCCGCTCTCTGGCGCGTTCGACGGCGCTGTAGTCCATGCGCGGAGGGTACTGTGGCCCCCGGATGGACACTGCCGAGCTCGACTACGAGCTCCCGTCCGAGTTGATCGCGCAAGAGCCGCCGGAACGACGTGACGATTCCCGGCTGCTGGTCTACGACCGGGCGACCGGCGAGGTTCGCCACAGGCGGTTCTCGGAGCTGCCGGAGGAGCTGAGCGGCGAACTCGTCGTCGTCAACGAGACGCGGGTGATCCCTGCGCGGCTGCGCTTGGAGCGGCCCGGCGGCGGGGAGGCGGAGGTGCTGCTGCTCGAGCCGCTTGGGCCGGACGGGGTCTGGGAGGGGCTGGCGCGGCCGTCGCGGAGGCTGAGGGCCGGGCAGCGGCTCGGGCCGGTCGAGCTTTTGGAACCGCTCGGCGGCGGACGCTGGAGTTTGCGGCTCGAGGGCGCGCCGGCCGGCGAGACGCCGCTTCCGCCCTACATCACGGAGCCGCTCGCCGACCCTGAGCGGTACCAGACCGTGTTCGCGCGCGAGGAAGGCTCCACGGCAGCGCCTACGGCGGGGCTGCATTTCACGCCGGAGCTTCTCGGCCGCCTCGATGTCGCCCGTGTGACGCTTCATGTCGGCCTGGACACGTTCCGGCCGATCGAAACGGACACGCTCGAAGAGCACGAGATCCACACCGAGCGCTACTCCGTCGCGGCGGAAGAGTGGGAGCGGATCCAGACCGCGGAACGAGCCCTCGCCGTCGGCACTACAACGGTCCGGGTGCTCGAGACGCTGGCAAGTAACAACTTGTTACAAGGTCGGACCGGTCTGTTCATCACACCCGGCTACGAGTTCAAGCGGGTCGACGCACTGCTCACGAACTTCCACCTGCCCCGGTCGACGCTGCTCGCGCTCGTGATGGCGTTTGCCGGCGTGGAGGAGACGCGGCGGCTGTACGAGCTGGCGATCGCCGAGCGCTATCGCTTCTACTCGTTCGGCGATGCCATGCTCGTGCTGTGAGGACGTTCCGGGTCACCGCGGCAGACGGTTTGGCGCGGGCCGGCGTCCTGACCACCGCGCACGGCGAGGTGCCGACGCCCGCGTTCATGCCCGTCGGAACGAAGGGCACCGTGAAGACCCTTCACCCCGACGAGCTGCGCGACCTCGGGGCGCACATCCTGCTCGGCAACACCTACCACCTGCACTTCCGTCCCGGCGACGAGCTGATCGCAGAGCTCGGCGGCCTTCACGGCTTCATGGGCTGGGACGGGCCGATCCTCACCGACTCAGGCGGCTTCCAGATCTTTTCCCTCCGCGACACCCTGCTCTCGGTCGACGATGACGGCGTGAGCTTCCGCTCGGTCTATGACGGCTCGCCCGTCCGGCTCACGCCCGAGTCGGTCGCGCAGATCCAGGCCAACCTCGGCTCAGACGTCGCCATGTGCCTCGATGTCTGCCCGCCGGCAGGCGTTCCGCGCGCGGAGCTGCAGCAAGCAGTGCGCCTCACGACGAGCTGGGCCAAGCGGCAGCGGGAAGCCACCCGCGCGCCGGACCAGCTCCTCTACGGGATCACGCAGGGCGCCTCCGACCCTGACCTCCGCCGCCGCTCGATCGAGGAGGTCACCGACCTCGACTTCGACGGCTACGCACTGGGCGGCCTGTCGGTCGGCGAGCCCCGTGAGCTCACGCTCGACGCAACCGCGTGGGCAGTGCCGCTCCTCCCGAGTGACCGCCCCCGGTACTTCATGGGCATCGGCGACGCGCAGGGGATCATCGAGGTGATCGAGCGCGGGATCGACATGTTCGACTGCGTGTTGCCGACACGCACGGCCCGGACGGGCTCCGCGCTGACCTGGGCAGGCCGTCTCAACCTCCGAAACGCGCGATTCGCCCACGACCCGAACCCGCTGGAGGAGGGCTGCGAATGCCCCGCGTGCACCCGTTTCTCGCGCGCGTACATTCGCCACCTGGTCAACCAGGAAGAGCTCCTCGGCCTCCGGCTCCTAAGTTTGCACAACCTTTACTTCGTTTTAGGCGTCACAGCCCAAGCGAGGACAGCGATTGAGGCCGGAGAACTGGCATCCTTCAAGCGCCAAGCCCTCGAGCGCTTGGAACCCCCCACCAGCAACACAGGAGCCGAAGGCTTGGTATGAACGCGGGACCCCTGATTTTCCTCATCGCGCTGGTCGCGCTGCTGTGGTTCGTCCTCATTCGACCGCAGCGGCAGCGCCAGGCGACTCATCGGGCGTTGCTCCAGGAACTGGCCGTCGACGACGAGGTCGTGACCGCCGGCGGCGTCTTCGGTCGAGTCCGCTCCCTCGCCGACGACCACGTAATGCTGGAGATCGCCCCGGGGACGCAGGTCCGCGTCGCCAAAGAGGCGATCACCGGCCTGATCCAAAAGGACGAGCAAAAGGACGAGCAATTGACCGCCGAGGCGGAAAACCCGGGCTAATCTAGGCCTGCAAAGCGTGTCGGACCGTCGTTCTCACCTCATCCTGACCGGGTTCATCCTCGCGGCGCTGCTCGCGGTCGCCGCGCTGGCCATCCCGCAGTCGCCGATCCACAAGAAGGTCAACCTCGGCCTCGACCTCCAGGGCGGGCTCGAGGTCGTTCTGCGAGCAGTTCCCCCGAAGGATCACAAGCTCACCTCCTCCGACATGGACCGGTCGGTGGAGATCATGCGGAACCGCGTCGACAAGCTCGGCGTCTCCGAGCCGGAGATCCGCAAGCAGGGGAGCGACCAGATCGTCATCCAGCTGCCCGGCGTCACCAACCCGGGCGACGCGCTCAGGCTGATCGGCAAGACGGCGCAGCTCTGGCTCTTCGACACCCAAGCGGATGCCGCCGAGCCAACCGCCTCGACGCAGGGCTTCGTAACCGCGTTGCAGCCCTCGGACGACCTCTACCAGCTGCTGAAGTCGATCCAGGGCCAGGCGAAACAGGGAACCCCTGAGGAGTACTACCTCGTGGATCCGACCGCGCCGAAGGGGAAGCAGGTGCTTCTCGCCCGGCAGCCACAGGACACGAAGCAGCGGCTCGTTCAGGCCTGGAAGGCGCTACCCGGAAACGCGGCCAAACCCTTCCCGAAGCGCTTC